>NZ_JBSICC010000003.1:0-263113 GCF_058245955.1 Providencia sp. UF-224
GTGGTGGGCGATAGCGGGCTCGAACCACTGACCCCCTCCTTGTAAGGGAGGTGCTCTACCAACTGAGCTAATCGCCCAATCATTTATTTTTCATCGTCAACGGTGGTGGGCGATAGCGGGCTCGAACCACTGACCCCCTCCTTGTAAGGGAGGTGCTCTACCAACTGAGCTAATCGCCCCGTCGTCGATGGAGGTGCATTATAGGGATACGGAGTTCAGAGTCAACGCTTTTTCGATAGATTTTTTTCGTTCGTTGCAAAATTAATCAAGATGTTTCAATATTCGCCAGAAAAGCTGCCTTTTTAATCAATTACCTATATAATTTAGCGTTTTTATTCTTTCATAAACTGAAAATATATTTGCACCTCTGCATCAATTTCATTTTTTTGCCTCACTTTTCCATTTTCTTTTCTTGTATCTTCATAACTTGATTGAGGAATCACCACAGGATGATAGAATAGAGGCACATTTTAGCAATGCTGACAGACTTCACGCGTTTAAAGCTTCATACAGCATCACGATTAATCGTACCATGCTGCATACATTAGCCTTCTATCTATTCAACCGTGAACTCTTAAGCGCTTCAAAAACAATGTTTTGCAATTAAGGCAATCTCGATGAGTAAAATCAAAACCCGTTTTGCACCAAGCCCAACTGGCTATTTGCACGTTGGTGGTGCACGTACCGCTCTGTATTCCTGGTTATTTAGTCGCCACAATCAGGGCGAATTTGTCCTGCGAATTGAAGACACCGACTTAGAACGTTCAACTCAGGAAGCTATCGATGCCATTATGGACGGTATGAACTGGTTGAATTTAAATTGGGATGAAGGCCCTTATTATCAAACTAAGCGTTTTGACCGTTATAACGCAGTGATTGATCAAATGTTAGAAGCAGGTACTGCTTACCGCTGTTTTTGCTCAAAAGAACGCTTAGAAGCACTGCGTGAAGAGCAAATGGCGAATAATGAAAAGCCTCGTTATGACGGTTGCTGCCGCGACCATGCGCATAACCACACAGCTGATGAACCGCATGTTGTTCGTTTCCGGAACCCACAAGACGGTTCTGTGATTTTTGATGATAAAATTCGTGGCCCAATTGAATTTAGCAACCAAGAGTTAGATGATTTAATTATTCGTCGTACTGATGGCTCACCAACGTATAACTTCTGTGTTGTTATTGATGACTGGGACATGGAAATTACGCACGTTATTCGTGGCGAAGATCATATCAACAACACGCCTCGCCAAATCAATATCCTAAAAGCATTAGGTGCGCCAGTACCTGTGTATGCTCACGTTTCAATGATTTTAGGTGATGATGGCAAAAAACTGTCTAAACGCCATGGTGCAGTTAGCGTCATGCAATACCGTGATGATGGTTACCTGCCACAAGCGCTACTGAACTATTTAGTGCGTCTGGGTTGGTCCCACGGTGACCAAGAAATTTTTACCATTGACGAAATGAAGGAGTTTTTCAGCCTTGATGCTATTAGCAAATCAGCAAGTGCATTTAATACTGAAAAGCTGCAATGGTTAAACCACCATTACATCAATACATTACCTGCTGAAGAAGTGGCGGTGTACCTTGCATGGCATATTGAGCAGCAAAATATTGATACCAGCAATGGTCCACAATTAGTTGAGCTAATCAAATTACTGGGTGAACGTTGTAAGACGCTGAAAGAAATGGCTGAATCTTGCCATTACTTCTACCAAGACTTTGAAGAATTCGATGCTGATGCAGCGAAAAAACACCTGCGCCCTGTTGCTCGCCAGCCATTAGAAGTGGTTAAAGATAAATTAGCCGCAATCACTGATTGGACCGCAGAAAATGTCCACCAAGCAATTGAAACTACTGCAACTGAATTAGAAGTCGGCATGGGTAAAGTGGGTATGCCTTTACGTGTTGCTGTAACAGGTGCTGGTCAATCTCCGGGCCTCGATGTGACTGTCCACGCAATTGGCCAAACGCGTTCTATTGCTCGCATTGATAAAGCCTTAGCGTTTATTGCTGAACGCGAAGCATCTGCCCAATAATTGATGCTATCCCTGCCCTCATTTCTTGGGGGCAGTTTTTCCTTTCTTATATTTATTCTTACGTTGATTGCAAAATGCTCTATATTTCAGCAATTAAACGGAAAAACCGATTATTTTATTGACACTCCTATCGAGCTTGAATATGATGCCTCCCGTCCAAAAGATTTTGTTTGGGGCTATAGCTCAGCTGGGAGAGCGCTTGCATGGCATGCAAGAGGTCAGCGGTTCGATCCCGCTTAGCTCCACCATATTTCACCTTCCTTTATTAATTTCCTTTTGCTTCCGTTTTTATCCAATTTATAAATTTAATGATTTCTGGCCTTTCAATTGTTTCAGGCAGCATCACCAAATAATAGGCAAACTTAGCGGGCCATGGCTTATCAAGCACTTGCACTAAGCGTTTCTCTGCAATTTCTTGCATGGCATACTCTTTAGGTACCAACGCCAATCCTTGCCCAGCAATTGCAGCACGGATCAGCAAGTAATCATCGTCAAATGCACTTCCGCGTTTTGCTTTTTCGTTGTATTCCACCCCATGAGCCGCCAGCCAAAGCGACCAATCCATACGGTCGTTATCTTGCAATAATGGGTAATTAAGACAGTCCTGAGGGGTTTCAATCACTGCGCTAAGCGGAAAATTTGGACTCATCACTGGCAATAAAACGGGGCTTATTAGCTGCTCACTGACTAAATTTGGGTAATTCCCTAGCCCATGTCGAATAGCAATATCGACTCGCTGTTGGTGCAAATTAACCAATGTTGCAGAGGCCTCAATATGCACTTCTATTTCAGGGTGTAACTGGGTAAATTTCCCCAAACGAGGCACTAACCAAGAAGCCGCGAACGAAGGAACTGTGCTAAGAGTGATCGTTTGTTCTTGCTGTATATTTTCAAGCACATACATAGCACCCTCGATTTGTTCAAACGCCTGCAACAATGCAGGGTAAACTCGTTGCCCCGCATGTGTTAACTCCATACTGTGATGACTACGCACAAACAAGGCTACCCCCACCCGCTCTTCTAACAAACGAATTTGCTGGCTAACAGCCCCCGAGGTCACACCAAGAAAGCTCGCAGCCTGCTTAATACTTTTATGTTTTGCCACTTCAGTGAAAGCGCGTAAGGCAAGTAAGGGGAGCACTGGATTCATAGTTTAGTTTTTCTAAATTCAAGTTGAGTTTATATGGTTTTATTTTCTTCATTAAAAAACCAATAATCAAAAGGAAATATCAATATATCCAGATAAAAACTAGAAGGCAACTATGCTTGAACTTTATACCGATAGCTCCCCAAATGGATTCAAGATAACCATAGCATTAGAAGAACTAAACTTGGATTATCACCTTAACCATATACAGATTTCCCGAGGGGATCATCAACAGCCTACTTTTTTGCAGCTTAATCCTCACGGTCGTATCCCTGTCCTTCATGACCCACAAGCGGACATTACCCTATTTGAATCCGCGGCTATCTTACTGTACCTCGCAGAGAAAACAGGCAAACTTTTACCTAACACGCCTAAACAGAAATGGGAGGTCATCAAATGGCTACAATTTCATTCAGCCAGCCTTGGTCCGATTATTGGCCAGTGGGTCAATTTCGCAATTTTCGATAAATCAGTTAAACCAGATGTGGTTGAACGTTATTTCACAATGACACACAAAGCACTCAAGGTATTAGACCAACAATTGCAAAATAACCTCTTTATTGCAGGAGATAGCTATACGATTGCGGATATTGCTAACTTTGCTTGGCTACATATTGCGGAGGTGATTGACTTCGACTTTAGCCAACACACGCATTTATTTGAGTGGTACCAACGCATTGCAGCAAGACCTGCTGTCAAAAAAGGCATTGCGCTCCCAGCCCCTGCAACTGAAGCATAGAATAGGAAATTCACTTGTGAATACAACGGCTTTTTTACCGAAAACCAAAGCATTACCTTCGACTTCATTTACTAACCATATTGGTTACCGCCGCATGTTCGCCCCTGGTAAACTGACATTGGGGATCTTTCTTCCCTTACGATTTTATCAAGGAGATGAACAAGTATTAAAAGGGCAAATAGAACTAATTGAATATATTGACCAAAAGAATTTTGCTGCGGTCTGGGTACGAGACATTCCCTTATTCGACCCCATTTTTGGTGATGCAGGGCAACTTTTTGACCCACTCACTTATTTATCGTTTATTGCTGCCAGAACAAAGCAGGTTGCACTCGTCACCGGTAGCTCTATTTTTTCACTGCGCCACCCAATTGATTTGGCCAAAGCTGCCACCACTATCGACCAACTTTCTGGTAACCGCTTAGTGATGGGAGTAGCCTCTGGGGATAGAGCCATTGAATACCCAGCTTATGGGATTGATTACGAACAGCGGGCTGCTCGTTTTGCTCAGTCGATTGATTACTTCCGCCAGCTGATGCAGCGCGGCTCTCTGGAAATTCAGTCACCTTTAGGCACAATAAGCCGCGCAGAATTGTTACCTAAACCGGTTGCAGGGCAAATTCCCTTAATTGTGACAGGTTCATCTGGCCAATCCAAACAATGGGTAGCGGATTACGCTGATGGTTGGCTATCCTACCCTGAAGCCACCAGCCACTCTGAAGGGGCAATCCGGCTAGGGCAGAAAATTGAGGCATGGCGCTCCCTCATTCCAAACAACGATTTCCGCCCACACATGACGAACGAATGGATTGACCTTGTAGATGACCCGAACTACCCAAGAACACCGTTGCGTGGAGGGTTTACCCTGCGTACTGGGCGCCACGGTTTGATTCAATTGCTTGAAGAATGGCAAGATGCGGGGGTAAACCATGCCGCATTAGGTATTCAATATTCACAGCGCCCAGCGGCAGAGGTTCTACAAGAAATGGCGGAGGATATTTTACCGCACTTCCCAAGCCACCAAGCAATACAAGGAAAACCTGTAGACTGGTAATGTTTAGTAGGCGCCTTATCTTGCTACATAAGGTGCCTAAAAGAATCACTGTGCTGTATAACCACCATCAATGGGAATAAATGCACCCGTTATAAAGCTGCTGTCCGTTGATAATAAAAAAGCCACCACATTCGCTATCTCTTCTCTTTTCGCCATCCGCCCCATTGGATGTGTCGATGCCATCCAATCTTGCGTATCCTGTGGTAGCATCGCAATATTCGGTGTTTCAACATAACCAGGCCCTACGGCATTAATCCGTATACCTTTTTTGGCATTCTCTAACGCAGCTGAGCGTGTAAGCCCTAATACCGCATGTTTGGCCGCAGTATAAGGTGCAATACCCGCTATCCCTGTCACACCATTGCAGGCAGATAAATTGACGATTGCCCCACCGCCGCTGCGATGAATTGCAGGTATGGCGTATTTCAAACCATGAAATGTCCCTGTGATGTCTGTTTCAATCACGTCATGCCATGCCTCTAATGGGTAATCCTCAATATTTACACTATGCGGGCCTGTCACACCTGCGTTGTTGACTAAAAAATGCAGCGCACCATATTTTGCTTCTATCTGCTCAATGGTTGATTGGAAATCCTTTGCATTTGCCACATCCATTTTTATTGCACTAATACGCTCCTCTGTTGGCGTAATTTCGTGGACAGCTCGCGTTAGGGCCTCTTCATGACGCCCTGTTATAACCACTGTCGCGCCTAATGAGTGCAGTTTTAATGCAATACCAAAACCTACCCCTGTAGATGCTCCTGTTACCAACGCGATTTGGTTTGTGAATTGTTGCATAGCCACCTCAATTATAATTAACTTTAGTTAACTATAATTAATTAACTAAAGTTAATCAATCACTCGTTTTCTTCTTAGTGCCAAGGTATACTTTCCCTGTTGAATAATAAGGAAGAATTTTTATGTCCCGTTCCCTTGAAGACGCATTATCGTTGTTGCAATGCACACTGGTTGCACGCCGTGTCAGCTATACGCCTGAACAAATTACGTGGGGACAATATGATGTACTGGAGATTTTGAGGCTTAAAGGGGATTTAACGCCAAGCCAACTCAGCCAATTACTGGGCATTTCTCGACAAAATTTATCGAAGTTTTTACGGGTATTAAAGTCTTTTGAGTTTGTCGAACAATATCAGTCTGAAGAAGACAAGCGGGAATTGATCACACGTTTAACAGACAAAGGGGCTCATTTTTTACAACGTGCGGCAACAGGCCGAGCAGAAAATGCAGTTAAAGTTAAAGCCGCATTAACGCAGCAAGAACAAGACATTTTTATTCAGTTGAGTCAGAAAATTACTGACGCTTTAGGGCATGAGTGATCTCATCACTTAGCCCGTTTTAACGGCTTTACTAACCCTTCTAAACCTTCAATTTTCAAACCAAGGGTCATTTCCATCAACTGCCCAAGCCGCCCAGCTGGGAACTCCCCTTTCTTATAAAACCAAAGAAGGTATTCTTCTGGTAAATCAATCAAAATACAGCCTTTGTATTTACCAAATGGCATATAGGTATTTGCCATATCGATAAGATCTTGCTTTTCCATTGTTGCCCCCATAAAAAAACGGCGTCCTAATGAACGCCGCTCTTAATCTAACACTTTTTTGCGAATTACAATACTAATCCGACAACTGCAGCAGATAAGAAGCTAACTAAGGTTGAACCGTATAGTAATTTCAGACCAAAACGCGCCACTGTGTTACCTTGTTTTTCATCTAACCCTTTGATAGCACCAGCGATGATACCAATTGAAGAGAAGTTAGCGAAAGAAACTAAGAATACAGACAAGATACCAACAGAACGCTCAGATAAGCCACCTGCGATAGCTTGCAGGCCATCCATTGCAACGAATTCATTCGTTACCATCTTGACCGCCATGATCCCACCCACTTGCAGCGCTTCATCCGCTGGGATACCTAAGATCCAAGCAAATGGATAAAACACATAGCCCAGCATAGTTTGGAAGTCGATACCGAAAATAGCAGAGAAAATACCATTAACCATTGCAATCAAGGCGATAAAACCAATCAGCATTGCAGAAACGATAATCGCGACTTTAAACCCAGCAAGAATATATTCACCTAACATTTCAAAGAAGCTTTGGCCTTCATGCAGGTTGCTCATTTGAATGTCTTCTTCACCTTCAGGTGGGTACGGGTTGATTAAAGACAACACCACGAACGTACCAAACATATTCAGAACCAGTGCGGCAACGACAAAACGAGGCTCCAGCATTGTCATGTAGGCACCCACGATTGACATGGATACTGTGGACATCGCGGTAGCCGCCATGGTGTACATTCTGCGCTCAGACATGCGGTTAAGCTGGTCTTTATAGGCGATAAAGTTTTCAGACTGACCCAGTAACAATGAGCTTACTGCGTTGAATGATTCCAGTTTACCCATTCCGTTAACTTTAGATAACACAGTACCGATGATACGGATCACAATCGGTAGGATTTTAATGTGCTGTAAAATCCCGATTAAGGCAGAAATAAAGATGATTGGGCACAGAACTTGTAAGAAGAAGAACGCTAAATTCCCTTCAATCATGCCGCCGAAGATAAATTTTGTCCCTTCTGCTGCGTAACCCAACAAGTGCGTAAATACCCCAGCGACACCCAGAACAAAAGACTCACCAATATTTGATTTCAAGAACAGGTACGCTAATGCAATTTGAATAACAAGCAGTTGAACAACATAGCGAGGACGGATCCCCCTACGGTTACTACTTGCTAAAATGGCAAGAGCAGCGATTACTACTAAAGATAAAACGAAATGCAGGATCGAGGTCATATGCGACTCCAACAAATTTAAGAATCAGTCTATGTGCATATTCTATGTAATAGGTAACATTTAAATGAGACAGATGTCACATTAATATGAAAACTAACTAGGTGTATTTTGCAAAAAGCAGAAGGGGATCACGTTTCAAACAGAGAGAAAGGGACAGATGACCTTTTTTGCACAGAAATTTAATTAAAAATTTAGTTTAGGTCTTACAACAACCTATCAGTGACTTAGTCACCTCACCTTAGTGAGATAACTAAGCCAAATAGAATATAGTTCACTATTCAATATTCAGCAAACGAATCAACTCATCTTCATCAATCACCTGAATACCTAACTCATTCGCTTTTGCTAATTTCGAACCGGCCGCTTCACCCGCAATCACCATATCCGTTTTCTTCGACACACTCCCTGCGACTTTTGCCCCTAAAGCCACTAGCTTATCTTTCGCTTCATCACGGGTTAAAACACTCATCGAGCCCGTTAATACCACGGTTTTACCTGCGAATGGGCTATCAATGTCGGCACTATTAACCACTTTCACTTCTGGCCAATGAATATTCGCTTTCGTGATTAAATCGTTAATAACCGCTTGGTTATGCGCTTCGTGGAAGAAATTTACCACATGCTTAGCGACTACATGGCCGATATCTTGTACGGTTTTTAAAGACTCTTCATCCGCAGCCATAACTGCATCTAATGTTGCGTAGTGCGCCGCCAAGTTAGCCGCTGTCGCTTCACCAACTTCACGGATCCCTAGTGCATAAATAAAGCGGGCTAACGTGGTTTGTTTAGACTTTTCGAGCGCATCAATCAGCTTTTGTGCAGATTTTGGCCCCATTCTATCCAACCCAGTTAACTTGCCTGCACTTAATTGGTAAAGGTCGGCTGGTGTTTGTACATATTCTTTTTCGACCAACTGGTCGATAATTTTATCGCCCATGCCATCCACATCCATAGCACGACGAGACACAAAGTGTTTGAGTGCCTCTTTACGCTGCGCACCACAAATTAACCCACCCGTACAACGCGCAACAGCCTCACCTTCAATACGTTCAATGTCTGAGCCACAAACAGGACACTGAGTTGGAAAGACGATTTCACGGCTATCTGCGGGGCGTTTATCCGCAACCACACTGACAATCTGTGGAATAACATCCCCAGCACGACGAATAATCACCGTATCGCCAATATGCACGCCAAGGCGCTCGATTTCATCTGCGTTATGCAATGTCGCATTACTGACAATAACCCCCGCGACTTGGACAGGCTCCAGGCGTGCAACGGGGGTGATCGCCCCCGTACGCCCGACTTGGAACTCCACGTCTTTCAATAACGTAATTTGCTCTTGTGCAGGAAATTTAAATGCCGTAGCCCAACGCGGTGCGCGGGAAACAAAACCTAACTCCTCTTGGATTGCAATTGAGTTGACTTTAATCACCACCCCATCGATATCAAACCCTAATTCAGGGCGAACTTGTTCGATTTGGTGATAAAAATCCAGTACTGCTTTATGGCCTTGGCGCAGCTGTACATAGTCACTGACGGGCAGACCCCACGCTTTAAACTGCTGCAAACGATCATAATGCGTGTCTGGCAACGTACCACCTTCAATCAACCCAACTCCATAACAATAGAATGTCAGAGGCCTTTTCGCGGTGATGCGCGGGTCAAGCTGGCGCAATGAGCCCGCAGCGGCATTACGTGGGTTAGCGAAAACTTTACCATCAGTTCGACGCGCTTCTTCATTTAACGCTTCAAACCCTTTTTGTGGCATAAAGACTTCACCGCGAATTTCCACACGAGCAGGAATGTTGTCTCCCGTTAAACGTAAAGGGATTGCACGGATAGTCCGCACATTCGCCGTAATATTTTCGCCAACAGTGCCGTCTCCACGAGTCGCCGCTTGTACAAGTTCGCCATTTTCATATAACAAACTCACCGCCAAACCATCAAGTTTCAATTCACAACAAAATGTGAGTTCATCGCGGTTTTTTAAGCGATCTCTAACGCGTTTATCAAAAGCCAAGTAACTCTCTTCATCAAAAACGTTATCCAAAGACAGCATCGGAATTTCATGGCGCACCGTTTCAAATGCGGACAAAGGTGCGGCACCGACACGCTGAGTTGGCGAATCGCTGGTGATAAGCTCTGGATTCGCTTCTTCTAGCGCCTTCAAACGCTGCATCAGTTTGTCATATTCCGCATCAGGAATTTCAGGAGCATCAAGTACGTGATATTGGTATTCGTGATGGCGTAACTGTTTTTTTAATTCTTCGATTTCGTTTTTGGTAGTCATGATCCACTCGTAAAGATAAAAAACCCCCAATCAAGGGCTGACGCCACAAGAAATCAGGCATATTGAAAGCCAGATTATTGATTTTCTGGCTCGGTGATAAAATTAGTTAATGTGGGTTTTTACCGTAAGTTCAACACCCAGCGCTTTCATCACGGCTAACGTGGATTTTAACGTAGGGTTACCATCTTCACTAAATGAGCGATATAACTGCTCACGGGAAAGCCCCGTTTCTGCCGCGATTTGGCTCATACCCTTAGCTCTGGCCACAATGCCTAACGCTTTCGCAATGTACGCTGAATCCCCTGTTTCGATTGCGTCAGCCATAAAAAATGCAATCTCTTCATCATCAACCAACGCAAGTGCGGGATCATAGGTTGTTAAATTACTCATCATTGTTTTCCTCCAAAATCCACTTCTTAGCGAGTGTTTTGGCTAATGTAATATCCCGTGATTGTGAGCTTTTGTCACCACCACAAAGGAGCAAAATTATCGTATTACCACGCTGTTGAAAATAAACGCGATAACCAGGGCCATGGTGAATTCGTAATTCACTGATCCCCTCACCAACTGGTGTTGCATCCCCTGCTAACCCATTAGCTAAACGAAAGAGGCGCGTCGCGATGATGGTCTTAGCCCTTTTATCTTTTAGCTTAGATGCCCATAAACGGAATGCTTCTGTTTGTTTAAGTTCTTTCATATCCTCGATTGTAGTTTAAAAACTACACCCTGTAAAGATAACCAATTTCACGTCATTCAACTTGTGCCAACCATGGCACAAAGCCATACATATGCGCCTCGTTCTTCATCCGTGGCAATCTATACTTTATGAATAATGCAGATATTTTACGTTTGATTCGAAACCTGATCCGTATTGGCATCGTGACCGCCGTTGATGCCCAAAAAGGCTGTCGGGTGCAAATGGGGAGTTTAGAAACCGGCTAGACCAAGTGCATAAGGGTGGCAAATTCATAGGAAAGCCACAATGGGATATTTTAGTATAAACAAAATGAATAGAGCCCCTTATAGAAAGGGGCTAAAGCTAGAGATGGGGTGCATCGTGGATGTGGTGTGGCTACCGCCATACATACCCTTATGTAAAACAGTCAGTTTTAGCTAATAAAAACCCCCAATCAAGGGGGCTTTGTAAAACGCTTGTTTAATTTAGTGTATTTCTGATCCGCGCATGATACACCTCTATTTTTTGCGGTGTCAGCATCTTACGCTCATCATCTAGCACCACCCCGCCTGCATCAGATGCAATGCGCTGCGCTGCTTGTAACATCAGTTTAAAGTTTTGGCTCGCATCACCGTAGGATGGCACCATCATAAACATGGAAATACCCGGTGTAGAGAAATCAGCCATGGTTTCAGGGTCAAAAGAACCCGGTTTTACCATATTCGCTAAACTAAACAGGACAGGCCCAGTGCCTGACGGGTTTACATGACGATGGAAAATTTTCATTTCACCGTATTGGAAGCCCGCTTGAAGAATACTTTGCAGTAACACTTCGCCCTGCAATTCTTGCCCCTGATGTGCTGCTACATGAAGTACCAGGACTGTCTCCTTGCTATTTGTTGTAGCAGAATTTTCCTGTGGCTCAGTTTTCGTCTCAGTGTGTGGCGGCGTCTGTTCATGATGTACCGGTTGTGTCTCTTCTTGTAAATTGTGGGTGTCAATATGCGGTTCCGATGCATCATGATGCACCGGTTGAGTACGTATTTCAGGCTCAGCAGCAACCTCATCATTCATGTTGATGGTAAGCTGCTCCGGTACGTGCGGTGCTTGAACACGCTGTTCAGCTGGTTCATGATGAACAGGCTGCTCTGGCGTAGCACTCATTTTAATTTCAGGTTCAACTGATGGTAATGGCTGTATATTAGGTTCAACTTGAGACTCATTTTTTACCGGATATACAGGCTCAGTCGCAGCGGGTTGAACAGGTACCTGCTGTGTTGATTGATTTTCAGTAAATAATGCAGAATCATCATAATTCGATGAATTCTCCTGCGTATCATTTTTTCTACGTTTTACAGGTCTATCGCGAAATAACTTTGATCGCTCTTTACGGCTGGTCCATAAACCATGCAGTAATAAAGCGACAATCGCTATCGCACCTACGACCACTAATATTAGACGCAAATCCTGCATCGCTGATATCTCTAGTTGATGAATGAAAGTGCCATCACGGCGGAAACTACCTTAAGATTATTTCTCAATTGCTCTAAGTGCAACCCTCAGAACGATTTTCTTACAAGAAAGAGAATATTCCGCTTTCGTTTGCTGCTTTTTTAAGCGAATAATGGCTGGTCAGCCTAAATTCATATCTATATGATACAAGGTCAACCGAAAAGGAGAGAACAAGAAGTATGACCCAATCGACATTTTCGCCACAAAAAGACCACTCTGGTTTTTATTATTTTACACAAGGATGGCGACTAGTTACACGTCCTGGCATTAAACGTTTTGTGATTTTGCCCCTATTAGCAAACATTCTTTTCTTAGGAGGCGCATTTTGGTGGTTATACACTAAGCTTGGTGGCTGGATTGACCAAGTAATGAGCTATGTTCCTGATTGGTTACAATGGCTTAATTATCTTATTTGGCCTGTTGCTTTGATTTCTATTTTATTGGTATTTACCTACTTTTTCAGTACGGTTGCCAATATTATCGCTGCACCGTTTAATGGTTGGTTATCCGAAAAGCTTGAAGCAGAACTTACGGGTAAACCCGCTCCAGACGGTGGCATGGCTGATTTATTAAAAGATGTTCCGCGGATGATCAAGCGTGAATTTGTCCGTATCGGTTACTATTTACCGAGGGCAATTGGCTTATTAATCTTATTTTTGATACCCGGTATTGGCCAAACCGTTGCCCCCATCTTATGGTTCCTATTTGGTGCATGGATGATGTCAATCCAGTATTGCGACTACCCTTTTGATAACCACCGTGTCGGTTTTAGCGAAATGAAGCAAGCCCTTGCTAAAGATCGCATGAAAAACATTCAATTCGGAGGTGTGGTCAGCTTGCTGATGATGGTGCCGTTTATCAACTTAGTCATCATGCCTGTTGCCGTTTGTGGTGCAACATTAATGTGGGTTGACCGCTACCGTAGCCGCTACGCACGTTATTAATCTCTCTTTGCGCAGGTTTAATCGCCTGCGCAGTTACCTATTTTCTTACGCTATTCTGCCTTATTACCCATTCTTTAGAACTATTGGATCTAAAATAGCCTTTTGTTATAAGCTTAGACCTAAATCATATTTGCATTAATTTCTTCTTCACGTATGTTGAATCCATACCTACTTTATAGTGAACGCCGAAGACTATTTTATTGGCTAACCGATTTTTTAAGGATATCCCATGAGCAAAATTTATGAAGATAATTCGTTGACCATTGGCCACACCCCACTTGTTCGTTTAAAGCATTTTGGAAATGGCAATATTTTGGCGAAAGTGGAATCTCGTAACCCAAGTTTCAGCGTTAAGTGCCGTATCGGTGCAAACATGATTTGGGATGCTGAGAAAAAAGGTATCCTGAATAAAGACAAAGAGTTAGTCGAGCCAACCAGCGGTAACACGGGGATTGCACTTGCTTATGTGGCAGCGGCAAGGGGCTATAAACTCACACTCACCATGCCTGAAACCATGAGCATCGAGCGCCGTAAGCTATTAAAAGCATTAGGGGCTAACCTCGTGCTGACCGAAGGTGCCAAAGGGATGAAAGGCGCGATTGCGAAAGCAGAAGAAATCGTTAACAGCAACCCGAAAAAATACCTCCTACTGCAACAGTTTAATAACCCAGCTAACCCTGAGATCCATGAAAAAACTACGGGTCCAGAAATCTGGGAAGATACTGACGGTAATGTCGATGTTATCGTTGCAGGTGTCGGCACAGGCGGTACGATTACAGGAATTGCGCGTTACCTGAAAAAGACCAAAGGTAAAGATGTGACCATCGTTGCCGTTGAACCTGAAACTTCCCCAGTAATTACTCAAGCATTAGCGGGTGAGGAAATCAAACCAGGCCCACATAAAATCCAAGGGATCGGTGCAGGTTTCATTCCCGGTAACTTAGATCTCACCCTGCTAGATAAAGTCATTCAAATCAGTGATGACGAGGCGATTAAAACCGCTCGCGAGTTAATGGAAAAAGAAGGTATTTTAGCGGGAATTTCTTCGGGTGCAGCGATTGCAGCAGCGACAAAAATTGCGGCAGACCCTGTTTACAAAGGCAAAAATATAGTGGTGATTTTACCCTCTTCTGGTGAACGTTATCTTTCAACTGTGTTGTTTGCAGATATCTCAGCTGACTAGCATACTTTCGTTACATAATCGTTAAAAAAGCACCTCATAGGTGCTTTTTTTGTGGTACGGATCAAAGTTTAGCACGGATAGAGGTGATTTCTTATCTGGGGTTTAGTATTAAACATAGTAATTATTTTGCACCTCGAAATTAATCAAATTTTAGTCAAATGAACATACCTCTTAGAATGTTTTCGGCTAACCTAGATAATCACAATTTTGAGCGTGAAAAACAAAAAAGGGTTGATACAGCACAAAGTAGGAAACCTTTTTACAAGTTAATAATCTAACTTATACGCAAACCTAGTCGATTTCATCTACAATTGGCTGGGTCATTAAAAAAACGAAAGTTATTGAGGAAATACTATGTTCCAGCAAGAAGTCACTATTACAGCACCAAACGGTCTACATACTCGTCCTGCAGCGCAGTTTGTGAAAGAAGCAAAAGCATTCTCTTCTGATATTTCTTTGATTTCAGGCGGCAAATCCGCTAGCGCAAAAAGCCTGTTTAAGTTACAAACATTAGGTTTAACGCAAGGTACTGTTGTGACCATCTCCGCAGAAGGCGAAGATGAAAAAGAAGCCGTTGAATATTTAGTTAAACTGATGGGCGAATTAGAATAATTTCGCACGTAAGAGAACGCGTTTAATCGATTTCATTCTCTGTCCCTGAATGATTTCATTCGGGGATATTTGCATAATCAATAAAACGCAGCGCAGTCTCTGCAACATCAGAACTCCCAGCACTAACAGCAGTAAGGTAATATTATGATTTCAGGAATTTTAGTATCCCCAGGTTTTGCTTTTGGTCAGGCTTTGATCCTCAAAGAAGATCCTATCGTTGTTAGCACAAAAAAAATCGCAGACGATCAGGTTGAAAAAGAAATTCAACGCTTCATTGAGGGGCGTAATAAATCCGCCGAACAACTGAGTCTCATTAAAGAAAAAGCCGAAAAAAATCTAGGAGCCGAAAAAGCTGAGATTTTTGAAGGTCATATCATGCTGCTGGAAGACGAAGAACTTGAGCAAGAAATTGTCTCTTTAATCAAAGGCGATAAAAAAACGGCTGATGCTGCTGCTTATTCCGTGATTGAAGATCAAGCTCAAGCCCTTGAGTCCCTAGATGACGAATACCTCAAAGAGCGTGCGGCTGACGTACGTGATATTGGTAAACGTTTGTTAAAGAATATTTTAAATATTCCTATTGTTGATTTAAGCGCTATCAATCAAGAAGTTATTTTAGTTGCTGCTGATTTAACCCCGTCAGAAACCGCGCAATTAAACTTAGATAAAGTTTTAGGCTTTATTACCGATTTAGGTGGCCGTACATCGCATACGTCCATCATGGCTCGCTCATTAGAGTTACCCGCAATTGTTGGAACAAGTGATGCCACCAGCAAAATTAAAAATGGCGATTTTATCGTCTTAGATGGTGTGAATAACACTATCCACCTGAATCCATCAGACGCAGAAATTGATAAACTCAAAGCGTTCCGTGATGATTATCTGCAAGAAAAAGAAGAACTGGCTAAATTAAAAGACTTGCCAGCCATTACGTTAGATGGTCATCAGGTTGAAGTTTGTGCCAATATCGGGACTGTGCGCGATGTCGCAGGTGCCGAACGTAATGGCGCTGAAGGCGTGGGCCTCTATCGCACCGAGTTCTTATTTATGGATAGAGACGCCTTCCCGACCGAAGAAGAACAATTCCAAGCTTACAAAGCGGTTGCTGAAGCAATGGGCAGCCAAGCCGTTATCGTCCGTACAATGGACATTGGTGGCGATAAAGACCTGCCTTATATGAATTTACCGAAAGAAGAGAACCCATTCCTCGGCTGGCGTGCAATTCGTATTTGTCTTGATCGCAAAGAAATCTTACACTCACAGTTAAGAGCTATTTTAAGGGCGTCAAATTTTGGTAAACTGCGTATTATGTTCCCAATGGTTATTTCCGTTGAAGAAGTTCGTGAACTAAAAGCAGAGCTAGAAATGCTAAAAGCTCAGTTACGTGAAGAAGGTAAAGCCTTTGACGAAACAATTGAAGTTGGCGTGATGGTAGAAACCCCAGCCGCCGCTGTGATTGCTCGCCATTTGGCTAAAGAAGTCGATTTCTTTAGTATTGGGACGAATGATCTCACTCAATACACTTTAGCGGTTGACCGTGGTAATGAACTGATTTCTCACCTTTATAACCCGATGTCGCCAGCTGTTCTTAACCTAATCAAACAAGTGATCGATGCATCACATGCTGAAGGTAAATGGACAGGTATGTGTGGCGAGTTAGCAGGTGATGAACGTGCAACCTTATTGCTACTTGGCATGGGGCTGGATGAATTTAGTATGAGCGCAATCTCAATTCCGCGTATCAAAAAATTAATTCGCAATGCGAACTTTGCTGATACCCAAGCTTTGGCTGAACAAGCACTTGCTCAACCAACAGCGGATGAATTGATGAAACTTGTAGATACCTTTATCCAAGAAAAAACGTTATGCTAAGAACAGCACATTAGTTCGGTCCCATATAAAACGATTAGGAGAAGGTCCATGGGTCTGTTTGACAAACTGAAATCACTAGTTTCGGAAGACAAAAGTAGCAGTGGCAGTATTGAAATTATCGCCCCACTATCAGGCGAAATCGTCAATATTGAAGATGTTCCAGACGTTGTGTTTGCAGAGAAAATTGTCGGTGACGGTATCGCCATCAAACCTGCTGGCAATAAAATTGTTGCGCCAGTAGATGGTACAATCGGTAAAATCTTTGAAACCAACCATGCGTTTTCTATTGAGTCAGACGATGGTATTGAACTGTTTGTTCACTTCGGTATTGATACCGTTGAGCTCAAAGGTGAAGGCTTCAAACGTATCGCTGAAGAAGGCCAAGCGGTCAAGAAAGGCGATTTAGTCATTGAATTTGATTTAGCTCTGTTAGAAGAAAAAGCAAAATCTGTTCTGACGCCAGTTGTGATTTCGAACATGGACGAAATCAAAGAGTTAAATAAACTGACAGGTTCAGTGACAGTAGGTGAAACTGTCATTATGCGTATCAAGAAATAATTATCACGCATAATAATTGAAAAACCATCAGGTGGATAACCTGATGGTTTAACTCGTTCTAGCGTTTCCTAATGAAAGTCTTATTTTTACCAAAAAAACAACATATTAAGAATCAAAAACGCCAGTCGATAAGTAACGGTCACCTCTGTCGCAAATAATCGCGACAATCACCGCTCCCGGATTTTCTTTTGCTACTCTTAAAGCCCCTGACACCGCACCACCGGAGCTCACACCACAGAAAATACCTTCATGCCTCGCAAGAGCTTTCATCGTCTCTTCAGCGTCTTGCTGGTTAACATCCAGTACGCTATCCACAAGTTCACCATCAAAAATCCCAGGAAGATACCCAGGTGACCAACGGCGAATACCCGGTATTTGGCTTTTTTCAGCAGGCTGCAAACCAACAATATGCACGTCTTTTGATTGCGATTTCAAATAACGGCTAACACCCGTGATAGTGCCTGTTGTTCCCATGCTTGATACAAAATGGGTGATCTTACCGTGCGTTTGCTGCCAAATTTCAGGGCCTGTTGTTTTAAAATGAGCAAGTGGGTTATCCGGGTTATTAAATTGGTCTAAGACTTTCCCTTCCCCATTTTTTTCCATTTCTTTTGCAAGATCTCGTGCTCCTTCCATACCGACGGAGGTGCTGACCAAAATTAACTCAGCACCGTAAGCTTGCATGGATGCTTGGCGCTCTTTACTCATGTTCTCAGGCATTAAAAGCTTTAATTTATACCCTTTTACCGCGGCAATCATTGCCAGTGCAATGCCTGTATTGCCACTCGTTGCTTCAATTAATGTATCACCCGGCTTAATTTCGCCACGTTTTTCAGCTTCACTGATCATGGAAAAGGCAGCTCTATCTTTTACAGAGCCTGCCGGATTGTTACCCTCGAGTTTTACCCAAATTTCAGCATCAATCCCTTGCGTCAAACGCTGAAGTTTTACTAATGGGGTGTGACCAATAAATTGTTCCAGTGTTGACACTTTCGCATCCTTATAATTTTTATTTATCGCTTAGAATTAATAGAAATAAGATATTACCCCAATAAACCTATGATTGGACATGAATTCTCTTCATATTATTATTAGAAAAATAGATTATCTTTATTACTCATACTGATATAGCTAATTGATATATTATATTACAATAAGTTTATAGAATTTCCAGCTATATTTCTTATTTTCATGTAAAATAATATACTTATATATCAATACATTAAAATAAAAAATCAACAAATGAAGCCCATTACCAATAATCAAGGTATGGGCAAATGAAAGGAGTGATATATGGCAGGAATAATAGAAATTAACACCGATAATGTTTAAATTATCGGTGTTATAAATAATGAAAAGTTATATTCATGCACTTTGTGCTAATTGGGGAAACACTAATTCTGTATCACCTTGATATATTTTTACTTCTTGACTGCCAAGAAAATAATGTTCACCACGATTAGGGATTGCTGTATTTGATTGCCAAATCACAGACAATGGGCCATTCCCCCACCCTATCGGTTGCACTGTCAGTTGCCAAAAATGCCCTCTTGGGCCTGATTCTGTCACTCTAACAGGCAAGCGGTGTTGTGCATCCACTTCAGGCTTCAATGAAATGTCCCATGGGCGTAAGAAAACATCTACCTTACCTTGATGAGCACTGGTATGGTTCAACGAAAATTCATAACCGTCAATCGCTAAAGCAGAGCCTTTGATCTGTGCGGAAATTTGGTTAACTTCGCCCATAAACTCCAGTACAAAACGGGTTTCTGGTCGCTGCCAAATATCATTTGGTGTACCAACCTGCTCAATGTTCCCTTGACTCATGACCACGATCCTATCCGCAACTTCCATCGCTTCTTCTTGGTCGTGTGTCACAAACACGCTAGTAAATTTAAGCTCATCATGCAATTGACGTAACCAACGACGTAATTCGATACGCACCTGTGCATCTAACGCACCAAAGGGCTCATCTAACAATAAAATTTGCGGGTCAACGGCAAGTGCTCTCGCTAGCGCAACACGCTGTTTTTGCCCCCCAGAAAGTTGCGCAGGAAAACGCGAAGCTAAATGGGCTAATTGCACCATCTCCAGTAATTGCATCACCTTTTGCTTAATTGCTTGGGATGATGGTTGCTGCTTACGTGGTAATACTGTTAAGCCGAACGCCACATTATCGAATACCGTCATATGGCGAAATAACGCATAGTGCTGAAAAACAAAGCCAACGTGCCTGTCTTTCGCATGAATTTGGCTCACATCTTGCCCGTGAAAGCGCAATACGCCCCCACTTTGTTGCTCAAGCCCTGCAATAATTCGCAATAAGGTGGTTTTTCCTGAACCGGAAGGGCCTAATAAGGCCACCATTTCACCCGATGCAATATCCAGTGAAATATCGTTGAGTACTTGGGTTTTCCCAAAGAACTTGCCGATTTTTTCAATTTCAATACTCATGTTTAATGGACTCCTGATTCAGACTGCTGACGGCTTAAATGCCACTGTAAAGCACTTTTAAGAATTAGCGTAATAATGGCCATGAGCGCAAGAATAGCCGCAGCGGTGAAGGCACCGACCGTGTTATAGTCCTGATGCAATAGTTCAACTTGTAACGGTAAAGTGTAGGTTTCACCACGAATAGCGCCTGACACGACCGATACAGCACCAAACTCACCAATTGCCCGCGCGTTAGTTAACACAACGCCGTATAACAGCGCCCAGCGAATATTCGGCAATGTAACGCGCCAAAACATTTTCCAACCTGATGCGCCAAGTAATACCGCAGCTTCATCTTCTTGGCTTCCTTGGCTTAACATCAGTGGTACCAACTCTCTCACCACAAATGGGCAAGTCACAAATATGGTGACTAACGCCATTCCTGGCCATGAAAACATCAATTGGATATCAAAACCTTCAAGCCACCCACCAAGCCAACTGTTTGAGCCATAAAATAGCAGGTATAACAGCCCTGCGACCACTGGTGAAACTGCAAAAGGGATGTCGACCAATGTGAGTAATAATTGCCGCCCTGGGAACTGGAATCGCGTCACTAACCATGCCATCATCGTTCCAAAAATCAAATTAACAGGAACCGTAATCAACGCAATTAATACTGTTAATCCAATAGCATGAAGCATATCTGGGTTAGATAAATTAAGCAGAACTTCTCCTAACCCTTTTTGAAACGCCGTGATAAAAATCCAAATAATTGGGATCACCAGCAACAGGATGGAAAAGAAAATACCTGCGGCGATAAGAAACCATTTTCCCCAGTTAACCGGTGTCCGTTGGGCAGTTTGTAGCGGAGTAATTTGCGCCATTATTTCCCCCCCAACCGTTTACCAAAGCGACTTTGAACTAAATTGACACTGAATAACAAGAGTAGCGATACGGCTAAAATCACTGATGCAACCGCACTTGCCGCAGGGTAATCAAATTGCTGTAACTGGCTGAAAATCATTAAAGAAACCACTTCGGTTTGCCAAGCAATATTTCCTGCAATAAAGATTATTGCACCAAACTCGCCGAGGCTACGCGTGAATGACAAAACGGTTCCCGCTAGTAATGCCGGGGAAAGCTCTGGCATGATCACACGGCGAAAAGTTTGCCAGCGACTCGCCCCCAATGTTTGTGCAGCTTCTTCGTATTCTGGCCCGAGTTCTTCCAATACAGGCTGAACAGTGCGTACCACAAATGGAATGCTGGTAAATGCCATTGCCACGGCAATACCTAACCAAGTATTCACCACTTTAATATCAAACTGGTTAAGATATTGACCGTACCAACCTGATGTCGCAAATAAGGTCGCCAGTGTTAACCCAGCAACTGCCGTTGGCAATGCAAAGGGCAAGTCCACTAAACCATCTAGTAATGTTCTGCCTGGAAAGCGATAACGGGTTAAGATCCATGCTAATAACATGCCAAATACCGCATTAAATAAGCTTGCCACCAAAGCAGACAACAATGTCACTTTATAAGCCGCAACCACTTGCGGGTAGCTAATCACTGCCCAATATTGTTGCCATGTCATCTCCGACAATTGGATCACTAACGCACTCATCGGTAACAGCAAAATCAAACAGGTATAAAACAAGCTGCTACCTAGCGTCAGGCCAAAGCCCGGCAGAAAACGCTTTCCAGACCGATTCATTAACGGCGCCCTTGTGCCATTAGTTCATCAAACTCCCCTCCCGTTGAGAAATGCACATCCATCACTTTTGGCCAGCTCTCAAATTGGGATTCAACAGTAAATAATTTCGTTTCTGGGAATTTGCTTTTGTTCGCTTCCATTACCGCTTTGTCATTCACGCGGTAATTAAAATTAGTAATAATTTCTTGTGCTTGCGGGCTATATAAATAATTTAAATAGGCTTTTGCAACATCTTCCGTGCCATTTTTTTGCACGTTTTTGTCCACCCAAGCCACAGGGAACTCCGCCAAAATATCCACTGGTGGGACGATCACTTCGTAATCAGATTCACCGTATTGTGAACGGATATTGTTCACTTCTGACTCAAAACTTATCAGCACATCCCCAAGACCGCGCTCAATAAACGAGGTTGTCGCACCGCGGCCACCAGTATCAAACACTTCCACATTTTTAAGGAATTGCTTCATTTGCTCGCGTGTTTTCGCAGTATCGCCTTTGTTTTCTTGGTTAAATGCACCCCAAGCGGCAAGGTAGGTATAACGGCCATTGCCAGATGTCTTTGGATTTGGAAAAATCAATTTCACATCGCTACGGACAAGGTCATCCCATGTCTTAATCCCTTTCGGGTTATCTTTACGCACTAAAAAAGCCATCGTGGAATAATAAGGTGAGCTGTTATTCGGTAAGCGTGCCTGCCAATCTGCGGGGATCAAATTCCCTTTATCATGCAAAATTTGCACATCTGTTACTTGGTTATAGGTCACCACATCCGCTCTTAGCCCCTGCAAAATCGCCAAGGCTTGCTTTGATGACCCTGCATGAGATTGCTTGATGGTTAATTTGTCATCGGGATGAGCCGCATTCCACTGTTTTTCAAACGTTGGATTCAGCGCCACAAATAATTCACGAGCAATATCATATGAACTGTTAAGCAGTTCAGCAGCGAATAAATGCGGGCTACCTAATAAAGACACAGTCGCTAAGCTGGCTAAAGCCGTTTTCTTAAAAAAAGTTGTTTTCATGTCATTCCCATTCGTTACTAAACCAAATATCTGTATGGCTTCACTGTAGCGGTTTTAGTTATAACTGTGTAGTTATCAATCAAGTTTTGATATATCAAATTGGAATAACAAAGAAACAGAGGAAATAAGCACTAAGATTTCATTAAGTATTAGCAAGTTAAGTACGTGAATACTGTTCAGTTATAAAATTAAGCTTAGTGATACGTTGATAAATTGTCTCAAAAAACACATGACATCCACTTTATACTTGAGTAGTCATAACACGGTGTGTATCGTGTGTATATCAGTTAACGAACTGGAGGGATCGTGAAAAGTTCGGAACTGATAAATATATTACAGAAAAATGGTTGGGAACTTGAACGTATAAAAGGAAGCCATCATCAATTTTCCCATCCACATTTTTCAATTATCATTACAGTTCCGTATCCACAAAAAGATTTGAAAATAGGCACATTAAATCAAATTCTTAAGGCCGCGAAACTGAAACACTAATCGAAAGAAGCGTTCGTCACTGAGCGCTATCTTTATGGAGATGAACTCATGCTTTATCCTGCCTTTATAGAGATTGATCAGGATGGCAGTGCAAGTGGCTGGTTTCCTGATATTACAGGATGCACTTTTGCTGGTGATAACGTTGAGCAGGCTTACACCGAAGCAAAATCAGCAATTGATGCACATTTTGAATTATTATGTGAAAAAGGATTCGATATTCCATTACCTCAATCACAGCAGTACCATGTTACAACAAACGCAAATGACTACCAGCAGGGTGTCTGGGTATTTGTCGATATTGATATGGATAAATATGATGGACGAGCTGAGCGAATTAATATCACTTTGCCACATCGGTTATTATATCGTATTGATAGGTTAGTAAAAATGAACCCTGAATACGATAGCCGAAGTGCTTTTCTCGCCGAGGCGGCACGTAAAGAGTTGCAAAAAGCCATGAAAAATCACGAAAAATAGTAACTCAGTAAAGTGCTTTAAAGAAAAGGAAATCGCCGCATCCGTGCGGCAGGAGTCATCTATAGCGCAAGCAAGGTTTCAATAGATGGCGCGTAATAATAGCTGCCAGAGACCGCTTTCGTCATACGCAGCAGGTCATCATGTTTACCGTCTTTTTCACCGAACATGCTTAACAGTTGCTGTTCAATATTGTGTAACCTTGCGCAATAGGCGATGAAAAATAACCCGTGTTTACCGCTTGCTGTCCCATATGGCAAGCTGTGGCGCATCACGGAAAGCTCTTCACCGTCTTCTTCAATCACGACACGAGAGACGTGGGAAGTGACATTTCGAGCATCTTCATCCAGTTCAACGCTGTCTTTCTTCGTTCGGCCAATCATTTTTTCTTGTTCATGTTCAGAAAAACGATCCCACTTTCTTAAATCGTGCTCATAACGTTGCACTAAAACGTAGCTTCCACCTTTATCGTTCCCTTCTTCAATCAAGGTAACTTCGGCAATTTCTTCCCCTTGTGGGTTTTCAGTGCCATCAATAAAGCCACTTAAATCGCGATCTTCAACCCAGCGGAAACCATGAATTTCTTCAACGACATTGATGGACTTACCGAATGCTTTTAGTGCCGCTTGCGCTAATGAAAAGTTAATATCATGGCGTAAGGACTGAATATGAATGAACATATCGCGCTGAGTTGCAGGTGCCAGCCCTTTCCCGAGTGCTCGAAACGGCTTTAGTTCAGGTGCACTCTCTGCATGCCCCATTTGCTTCCACGTATCAGAACCAAACGCAATCACTGCACCTAGACGGTCATCTGGATACTGCGCCTGTAATTTTGTTAAAGCATCGACAAAGTTTTTGCAACCTGCTTTCACTTCATCCAGCGAACCTTCTTGCACCAATGCTTCAATAAAAATACCGAAACGACTGTGTTCTTTCAAAATACCACTTTGAGAATGAGACATACGGTAAACCTCGTAAAATGAATATGTTATCTAACCTATCTATTATCTAGGACGATATCACTATCGTACCTTATCGTCATCTTCTTCACCTTGTTTTAACGCAAGGCTTTATAGGTTTCGCTCTCTATTATAAGAAAGAAAATTTAACAAAGGGGAAATTTCTTTAAGAAATTTAATAGAAAAAATATCGGAGAGATAAAAAAATACCGTAAATGATTTAGCCACTTACGGTATTTTTTGAAGAAAACTTATTTATGCCAAAGAATTTGAGAGATTTCCCACTCTTTTAGGTCGTTATCTGACGGCATTAAATCTTCAGGGCCTTGCCATTTACCTGTAAAGCGATACACCACTTGGCTAGATTGTGGTGAATTACATTCCACTGTAGGGGCATTATCGACACGCTCACCTAATCCACACACGCCAAAGGCTTTTTCATAAATATCGCTAAATGGCGTACCGATTTTTGGCCCCCACTCCGTCACAACATTCGGGTCACTCACCACAATTCGTGAGACATAACCATGCTCAGGGCCAATAATTTCAACTTTAACTTTATCGTCATCAATACCTTGGAAAATCGTGACGACCTCGCCATTTTCCATTTGCATCCCATTACGGATGGCATAACGGTTATTCAGTTGTTCTTTAACAGTATCCGCCTGCATGGGGGTAAAATTAGTCACTTGGCCAAGACCAGAGCTGGACACCATAAGTGGGCTACTGAACCACGTTGATGGAGAGAAAACTTTAAACCCTGCACAGCCCGATAACATTAACACGGTGCCTAAAAGTGAAATTTTTAACGTTGGGGCAAACCACGCTGGGGTGTTTAAATTTGCATGTTGGGACATATCATCCTCTTTAATTCGTCGCATAATGCATATTGTGACAATCTATTTGCCGAAACATTCAAATCAATGGGTCAACAAATAGCAATTAACTTAGAAATCCGTTTCGTGTGTTAATTTTTTCGAGTAAATCAAGCGCTCAGGCTGTTCTTCTTCATACTGCATTTTTTCAAACATATAGATAGCGGCATCAGATTCTTCACTCACTAATAATTCTATCCTACCACACCCACGAGCAATCAATTTCTTTTCAAGACGGCTCACTAACGCATTGGCGATGCCGCGCCCACGATAATCAGGGTGTACAGCAAGATAAACGGCAGTGCCACGGATACCATCATAACCCCCCATAATAGTGCCAACAACTTCCCCAGTTACTTCAGCAACTAAAAACAAGTCTGCACCACATTGTAATTTACGCTCGATGTCTAGCTCAGGGTCACCTGAGAATTCATTAAGGGAACAACGCTCCCATAATGTCAGCACCTCTTCATAATCACTTTGGCGGAAGATCCGTATTTCCATAACATTTGCCCGTTTAAACTAATCTTCCTGCCATTATCACTGGTTTTACAACACAATCAATATTCAATATGCCTTTTTTACCTTAAAGGGGTATACTTTAACCATTATTTTTTCCCTTTGGTTTTATTATAAAACAATGAATTACCCTGATATCGATCGTGTAAAAGCCTATTTGCAAAGCTTACAAGAGTCTATTTGCAAAAAAATCACTGAGCTAGATGGTAAGGAAACTTTTCTAGAGCAAACATGGGAGCGCGCTGAAGGTGGTGGCGGTCGTAGCCGTGTTTTAACAAATGGCACTCTATTCGAGCAAGCGGGTGTCAATTTTTCACATATCAAAGGTGCTCAACTGCCGGTCTCTGCATCCGCACACCGACCTGAACTGGCAGGCCGTAGCTACCAAGCGATGGGCGTTTCCTTAGTCATCCATCCTCTAAATCCATATATCCCAACCACACATGCTAATGTGCGCTTTTTTATTGCCGAAAAAGAGGGAGAAGCTCCCGTTTGGTGGTTTGGCGGCGGGTTTGATTTAACACCGTATTATGGTTTCACTGAAGATGTTGTTCATTGGCATACTGTTGCACGAGATTTATGCAGCCCCTTCGGTGAAGATGTTTATCCCAAATATAAACATTGGTGCGATGAATACTTTTTCCTGAAGCATAGAAACGAACCTCGGGGTGTTGGCGGTTTGTTCTATGATGACCTCAACCAAGGCGGCTTCGATCACTGTTTTAATTTTACCCAAGCTGTCGGTAATGGTTTTTTAGACGCATATGTACCGATTGTAGAAAAACGACGCGACTATCCATGGGGCGAACGAGAGAGACAATTTCAGTTATATCGCCGTGGTCGCTATGTCGAATTTAACCTTGTCTGGGATAGAGGTACATTATTTGGTTTACAAAGTGGCGGTCGAACCGAGTCAATTCTAATGTCAATGCCTCCACTTGTTCGCTGGGAATATGACTATCATCCCGCATCAAATAGTCCCGAAGAAAAACTCTATACTGACTTTTTAATTTCAGGTAAAGAGTGGTTATCACCATAATTAATAATATGCACTTATAGAGAAAGGTAGAAATATTGCGTTTTTACCTTTCTAATAAAATGCAGCAATCATTAACTTAGTTCCTTAGATATCATATAGTTACAAATAAAAAATAACCGATTATGATTCCATCTCACCCACTTGAAATGGAGTTATAACATGAGTCAAATCCTTGCCCGTTCATTATTATCCCCGTGTTTAGTATCAAATTTCATCGCTGAAAATGGTTCAAATGAGCTTAAATCTACCCTAATACACATTAATGATATGATGAGCCGCGTTTCTTCTGATGAAGAAGTTCAACGCCAGCGTAATTTACTTTCTCTGTGCAAAGATAATGCTTACAACCGTGTTATCCGTGATGCACAACAGCCTGTTGCACACCAAAGTCATCAACATTCTGATTTGCCTATTTGCCAACGTGATGAACTCTCAACCGATGAACATATGCTTTATGATGATTATAAAGTCATCATGACTGAAGAGGATGCCAAAGCACCATCAGCACCTGCTGGCCATGTTTTCAATTCTATCGGTACGATCCGCCAATTTTTCAAGGAGAAATTAAATATTGATCAAATGTTTGGTTGTGCTGCTGATATCAATGCGATTATTCATTTTGGAACAAACTACGCCAATGCTTTCTGGGATTCTCAAGCTATTTTCTTTGGGGATGGAGATGGAAAAACTTTTGGTCCATTCTACAATGACATTGACATAATCGCGCATGAACTTGCTCATGGCTACATTAGCTCAAAAGCCAATTTTAACTATATATTTCAATCTGGTGCATTAAATGAATCTGTTGCTGACGTTATCGGCATCATGGTCAAGCAGTTTATCAACAATGAAAGTGCTAGCACATCCAATTGGTTACTTGGGGAAAAACTGTTCATTGATAAAGTTAAAGCCCCTGCCCTGCGTTCTATGTCTAAACCCGGTAGTGCGTATTACTTTTCAAAGTACAATAAAGACCCGCAAGTTGCTCATATGCAAGATTATAAGGATCTACCTTATACTATTGATAACGGTGGTGTTCATATTAATTCAGGTATTCCAAATCGCGCATTCTACTTATTGGCGACTGAATTAGGCGGTAATACTTGGGATGTTGCTGGGAAAATATGGATAGCTGCGGTGTCCGATCCTGAAATTACATCAAAATCTAACTTCAAACAGTTTGCAACCGCAACAGTGAATAATGCACGTAAACTATTTGGGGAAAAAGTGGCCTTACAAACACAAAAAAGTTGGGAAGATGTTGGGCTGGTACTCGATAAACCTTAATTGTTCACCACAAACCAATAAATTAAAATGTAATTAATTATCCAATCGTGTTTTCATTATTTATATAAAAAAGGCCGATGTTTAAGCACTGTAAATGCCCAATCACTCAGCCTTATATTGCAGTAAAATTTTAACTAAACCCACACGTTAACGCTTTTTCTTTTTACGACCCGGTTGTGTAAATTTTTTACGTGTAGGGTTTTCAGGTTTTGCCTTGGGTTTACTTCCTGTACTTTGTTTCGCACTACTACTTTTATTGCTTGTCTGCACTTTTTGTGATTTTTTCGGCTTAATATCTGATTCTGATTTTTCCATCATATCAAATAGTTCAATAAGCTCATCGTCGGTTAAATCACGCCATTCACCTACAGGTATTCCTGCAAGTCCAACATTCATAATACGAATACGCTCGAGTTTCGTGACTTCAAAGCCAAAATGTTCACACATACGACGGATTTGGCGATTAAGCCCTTGTACAAGGGTAATGCGAAAAACAAATGGCGCTTCTTTTTTGACCTTACATTTTTTGGTCATTGTGCCAAGAATAGGAACACCTGCGCCCATGCCACGGATAAACTCGTCGGTAACCGGTTTATTGACCGTCACAAGATACTCTTTCTCATGGGAGTTGCCTGCACGCAGAATTTTATTGACCAGATCCCCGTGGTTAGTTAAAAAAATCAGTCCTTGGGAGTCTTTATCAAGACGCCCAATCGGAAAAATACGGGTACTGTGATTAACATAATCAACAATATTATCTTTCTCACCACTTTCTGTCGTACTGACGATCCCCACAGGTTTATTGAGGGCTATCAAGATTAAGTCATCTTCATTACGCGCTTCAATCAGTTGACCATTTACTTTAACGATATCACCTGCAAAAACTTGGTCACCAATACCTGCACGTTTCCCGTTGATAAACACATTACCTTGCTCAATATAACGGTCGGCTTCACGTCTTGAGCAAATACCGCTTTCGCTTATATATTTATTTAGACGTGTGGAAGAACGAGTATCCATAAATTCCCTCAATCATTTATGACCCGTCGACGCCATTGTTATTCATTATTGGCCGCACGGGTTTGCGCTTTAGTCGCTAAAATTGTCAAAAGATAATATAACAAAAAGCCGTAACAGGTTGATGTGTTACGGCTTTGACTTTCATTAAGGCAAAATACGCCTTAATGACATTCTAACGTTTTTTCAAATGCTGCATTAAACGCTTACGCTTACGTAATTGCGTTGCAGTTAGCTTGTTTTTCTTATCTGCATACGGGTTTTCACCCTCTTTAAACAGAATACGGATTGGTGTTCCCATCACTTGTAATGAACGGCGGAAATAGTTCATCAAATAACGTTTATAGCTATCTGGTAAATCAGACACTTGGTTACCGTGGATCACCACAATCGGTGGGTTATGTCCGCCTGCGTGCGCATATTTCATTTTCACGCGACGACCACGGATCAACGGTGGTTGATGCTCATCTTCGGCCATTTTCATAATACGGGTCAGCAATGCCGTACCAACACGACGTGTTGCAGATTCATAGGCTTCTTGAACAGATTCAAATAAGTTGCCAACGCCGCTGCCATGTAGTGCAGAAATAAAGTGAATACGCGCAAAATCCACAAAGCCAAGACGTAGCTCAAGCATGTCTTTAACGTGTTCGCGATCTTCCGGCTTCATCCCATCCCATTTGTTGACCGCAATCACCAATGAACGACCCGCATTCAGAATAAAGCCCAGTAATGATAGATCTTGGTCAGAAATACCTTCACGTGCATCGATAACTAATAAAACTACGTTAGCATCTTCAATGGCTTGTAACGTTTTGATGACTGAGAATTTTTCGACCGTCTCAGTGACTTTACCCCGCTTACGTACCCCAGCCGTATCAATGAGAATATATTCACGCTCATCACGTTCCATTGGAATATAGATACTGTCACGAGTGGTGCCAGGCATGTCAAATACAACCACACGCTCTTCACCTAAAATACGGTTTGTTAACGTTGATTTACCCACGTTAGGGCGGCCAACAATCGCTAATTTAATTGGTAGCGTTGTTGGGTCAAAATCATCTTCTTCGTCTTCAGCAAGCTCACCTTCGGCTTCTAGCTCAGCCCAGTATGCCGCATTTTCTTCTTCTTCCGTTAACTCAACTTCTTCTTCATCTTCACCAATAAATGGTTTCAATGATTGTTCGATTAGTTGAGTGACGCCACGACCGTGGGAGGCAGCGATAGGGTGAATTTCACCTAAGCCAAGGGAATAGAAATCACCAATTGCCGTGGTAACATCAATACCATCAGTTTTATTGGCAACTAAATAGGTTTTTTTCTTGCGACTGCGTAGGTGTTTAGCGATGCCTTCATCAGCAGGCATTAAGCCTGAGCGCGCATCAACCATAAAGAGTACGATGTCTGCTTCTTCAATCGCTTGTAAGGACTGTGCTGCCATGTGTGTTTCCACACCTTCTTCAGTCCCATCGATACCACCCGTGTCGATAATAATGAATTCATGCCCTTCAACTTCAGCACGCCCATATTTACGGTCACGAGTCAGACCAGGAAAGTCCGCTACTAATGCGTCACGGGTACGGGTTAAACGGTTAAATAACGTGGATTTTCCTACGTTTGGACGCCCTACCAGCGCTACGACGGGTATCATTCTTAGATGCCTCACAACTTTAATTAACTAAGGAATTCTGAGGCTTAAACTCAGAAAACAAAAAAACGAAACGGCTCCTGTTATCAGGAACCGTTTATTTTATCGATAAAATGGCGTTTTGTCAGGAAATTAACGCGTTAACAGATAAACTGTTCCGTTTTTCGCCTGAACCATGAGCTTATCACTCGCCACGACTGGACGTGCATGAATACCGGAGCTATTCAGTTTGTTTTGTGCAACAAAGCCCCCAGTGTTCATATCCAACCAGTGTAAATAACCTTCTTTATCACCAACAACAAGGTAACCATTATACATTTCTGGTGCAGATAACCCACGGTTTAACAGTTCTTCTTGCGTCCACAGTGTTACACCATCACTTTTACGTACAGATAGCACACGGTCATTTTGGTCTACCAGATATAAGTTTTCACCGGATAACACCATGTTGTTTACTGAGCCTAATTCGCGTTTCCACAGAATTTGCCCTGAACGCATATCTAACGCAGCTAATGTGCCGTTGTATGCAATCGCATACACTTTACCATCGTCAATGATTGGTGACATATCTACATCATTCAAACGACCAATTTCAGTTGAGCTGGTCACTTGTGAAATACGTTGCTGCCAAATCAGCTGACCTTGGGATAATAACACTGCACTAACACGGCCGTTATCACCACCGACGATTGCGGCACCAAAGGCGACCGCTGGCGCTGACTCACCACGTAAAGACAGTGATGGCGTATCCATGTTCACGGTCCATTTGATTTCACCGCTGTTAACATCTAACGCCTGCAACTGGCCATTGCTGGTGTGGATCATCACTAAGTCATTGCTAACCGTTGGTTTAGACAGCGCTTCACCAGCAACTTCCACATCCCAAACGACTTGTCCATCGTCTTTGTTCAACGCAATCACTGTACCGCGTTCAGTACCAATAAAGATTTTGTCACCATCAATGGTTAAACCACCAGACAGCAGCGCAGACAAATTAGCAGAAAGGAAGCCAGTACGCTTAGAGAGATCAACAGACCAAATTTCTTTGCCGCTATCGAGCTCTAATGCTTTCACTAAACCTTTACGATCAGCCGCATAGACTGCTGAACCATCCCAAACAGGCCCTAATTCAGAGTAAAATTGTTCAACACCGTTACCAACAGATTTATCCCAAACAATTGATGGGGTAAATTGATTCTCAACCTGTGGAAGTGGCGCCATAATGATAGAATCAGTTTCGCTGGAACAACCGGCAAGTAAAGCTGAAGCGACGAGGCCTATCAAAAGAGTTTTGCGCAACTGCATGTTTGTCGTTTCCTTTCTTCTTATGAATTAGATACGTTGTTCAATTTCAGAGTCAAAATACCTCTAAGAGATTGAGAACCTTCACTTTCTAACCCCTGTGCGTAAGCCGCTTTCGCACCGACTTTATCGCCCTTATGGAGTAAGGCATCACCACGGACATCCTGTGCCGTTGCTTGCCATGACTTACCTTTAATGTTCGCTACAGAAGCGATTGCTGCATCAGCGTTGCCTTGTGCAAGTTGCACTCGCGCTAAACGTAGATTGATAAGGTCTTGCATATCAACCGTTTTCGCTTTTGCTAGCGCGTTGCTTAATGCTGTTTGCGCATTCGCTAAATCACCTTTATCCACCGCGATTTGCGCGAGCTCCAGCCCCATCATGGCACTGTAAACATCATCCGTTTCAGCTGCAAATTTTTGTGCGGCAATAACACCCTGCTCTGAACCTGAGCGTAATTGGGTGTTAATGGTTTCATATTTTTGCGCACTTTCTTGTAGGATATTGACTTTATGAGACTGCCAATAGTTCCAACCGAATACCCCACCCACACCAATGACGAGACCAATGACTAATGGCGCGCCATAATTCGCGAAAAAGCGTTTAATCGCGTCAACTTGATCATTTTCGTTTGTATAGACTTCCACTTGTCTCTCCTTAACCTAATAGCTCAGTGATACGTGATGCCATTAGTTGCTGTGAAATGGTTTCTTGCTCGCCAGTACGCAAATCTTTTAGGGTAACTTGGCTATTATTAATTTCATCTTCCCCCAAGATCAGCGCAATTTTAGCGCCTTGCTTGTCGGCTCTTGCTAACTGTTTCTTGAAGTTTCCACCACCGTGGTTAGTCATTAACCGCAATGTTGGTAATTCGTCACGCACTTTTTCTGCAACCAAAAGCGCGGCTTGTTGGCTGTTATCACCAAAAGAGGCCAAGTAGACATCAGCAACTGAAGTGTCAGCTGTAAACTCAGGGTTCACTTCCTGCACTAATAACACCATGCGCTCCATGCCCATTGCAAAGCCAACCGCAGGCGTTCCGCGACCACCCAGTTGTTCAACTAAGCCATCATAGCGACCACCCGCACACACCGTACCTTGTGAACCCAGTGCTGTCGTTACCCACTCAAAAACAGTGCGGTTATAGTAATCAAGGCCACGGACTAAACGCTGATTAACACGGTATTTAACTCCCGCATTATCCAATAATTTGCATAAGCCATCAAAGTGCTCACGTGATTCGACATCAAGGTAGTCAAACAGTTCCGGCGCATCGTTCAATAAAGTTTGAACATCTTGATTTTTGGAATCCAAAACACGTAATGGATTCGTGTACATACGACGTTTGCAGTCTTCGTCCAACTTGTCTTTGTGTTGCTCTAAGAATGCCACCAGTGCTTCACGGTAATTAGCACGCGCCTCTAAAGAACCAATGGAGTTCAGCTCTAGGGTGACATGTTCGCTAATCCCTAACGCTTTCCACCAGCGCGCTGTCATGAGAATGACTTCAGCGTCGATATCTGGCCCCGCTAACCCAAACACTTCAGCACCTAATTGGTGGAATTGGCGGTAACGGCCTTTTTGTGGGCGCTCATAACGGAACATTGGCCCTAAATACCATAAACGCTGTTCCTGATTGTACAGCAGGCCATGCTCAATACCCGCACGGACACAACCTGCGGTATTTTCAGGGCGTAATGTCAGACTTTCTTCGTTACGGTCGTTGAAGGTATACATTTCTTTTTCAACAACATCCGTCACTTCACCAATCGCTCTGCGAAATAGCGGGGTCTGCTCTACAATCGGGGTACGAATCTCACTAAAACCATAACCCTGTAAAATATTTTTTAATGTTGCTTCGATTTTCTGCCATACACGTGTATCAGCTGGCAAGTAATCATTCATGCCGCGAATGGCTTGGATATTTTTTCCCACGTTCTTTCTCTATTTTCAGAATTACATTAGTTTGATTATAAGAGCGAAATATCATCAGGTTCAATCAACAAACAGCAAATCCTGATACGAATCGAGATTTATCCGTTGATTTGCGCAGTCCTTGACCGATTTCAAACACAAACACAGATAATAATTTGAATTGTGCTCTAAAAATTCAAGCTACAACAGATAACGATGCAGCTTGAAGTTATATGAGCAAATCTAGTTTTTTAAATTAATCTCGATTCGGTTGCTTTCGTCCATCATGGCCGCTTTAGCACGAATCTTCGCTTCTAATTGGTCGATAATTTTATCATTATCGAAGCGTTCTTTTTGGCGCTTACCATCTTCATAAAAACCGCTTTTGGTTTTAGCACCCGCAACGCCTAACGTTGAAACTTCGGCTTCACCTGGGCCATTGACCACACAGCCAATAATCGAGACGTCCATTGGTGTGATCAAGTCTTCTAAACGCTGCTCAAGTTCATTCACCGTGCCAATCACGTCAAACTCTTGTCGTGAACAGGTTGGACACGCAATAAAGTTAATGCCTCGAGAACGGATCCGTAATGATTTGAGGATATCAAACCCAACTTTAATTTCTTCAACAGGGTCAGCTGCTAACGAGATACGCAAGGTATCACCGATGCCTTCAGACAGTAACATGCCAAGGCCGATAGCAGATTTAACGGAACCCGCACGCGCACCGCCTGCTTCGGTGATCCCTAAATGCAGCGGTTGGTCGATTTTATTCGCCAGTAAACGGTATGAACCGACGGCTAAAAATACGTCAGAGGCTTTAACGCTGACTTTGAATTGGTCAAAGTTCAGTCTATCCAAGATATCAACATGGCGCATCGCCGATTCCACTAACGCTTCTGGCGTTGGTTCGCGATACTTTTCTTGAATATCTTTTTCCAGTGAACCGCCATTCACCCCTATGCGAATAGGAATGCCATAATGACGAGCACAATCAACAACTTGACGAATACGCTCTTCACTACCAATATTGCCCGGGTTAATCCGTAAGCAGTCCACGCCGTATTCTGCGACTTTCAACGCGATGCGGTAGTCAAAGTGAATGTCTGCGACTAATGGCAAGTTAACTTGTTGTTTAATCAGTTTGAAAGCTTCCGCTGCATCCATTGTCGGAACAGAAACACGCACAATGTCGGCTCCAACACGTTCAAGAGCTTTAATTTGGCGGACAGTAGCTTCGACATCAGTAGTGCGGGTGTTAGTCATTGACTGAACAGCGATAGGGGCACCGTCGCCTATTGGCACGCTACCTACATTGATACGGGTGGATTTGCGTCTTTTTATCGGTGATTCGTTATGCATTTTTCTTTAATTCTCCGAACGTCCATGTGCTCTTTGTTACCGTGGTATAGTGTTAACTATTGCTTCTATGCATTCCACTATACACAAGAAAGCAAACTATAACCTATCAAAAAAGATGTTTTCGGATATAGTTTGCTTCTTCTTTACAATTTATTTTTAAGCTTCTGGCAGCTTAAATTTCGCAGGACGTTTCGCTTTAATAAAGCGACTTAAGTCAACTGGATTACCTTGAAATTGAACAGTCACGTTAGCTGGCGCACCGATATTCAAACGATAAGGTGCTGTGCCATCGAGCTCCAGTTTATCGCCATTATTTTTCGCGCCACTGAATAAAATTTTATTGTTCGCATCACGGATTTCTAACCAACACTGCCCTGTAAAATTCAAGACTAATGCACTGCTACTCACTGGTGCAGGCTCTTCCGTTTGCGTATTTTGCGTTCTGTTTTGTGAAACTGTTGATTGAGGTGCATTCGGCAATGGAATGGTTCTCACGCTTGCTGGTTCAGAAGCAGTATTTGATGCAGTCCCCTCTGGAGCCAATGTTTCTGGCGTATTTTCCAGTGTCGCTGTTCCAACTGTAATGGAAGGATCATCGATTGGGTTAGGTAATTCAACAGGTGTTGAGTTGGTATCTTGTTGAGACAAAATCAAATCGCTTTGATTCGCCATCGAAACTAATTCGTCTTTTTGCGCGTTGTGGTCTTGCCACCACCAAATACCCACCATGGCTATCAAGATAATCACAATTAACCACGTTAGTTTCATTAACCAACCTTCGCGTTTTTTGCGTTTCTTACCCAGTGAGTAGCTTTGCATTGGCGACACTTTAGCCAGCGGAACAGGCTCTTCCACTTTCATAAATGCTTTAATGTCACTTTCTGGCACACCCACCATACGAGCATATAAACGGATGTAACCACGTAAAAAAGTGGGCTCAACACCAGCAGGAGCAATGTCTTCTTCTATCTCTTTTACCGTACTGATTTTAAGGCACAATCGTTCCGCAACAACATCTTGCGTTAGCCCCATGCGCTCACGTGCCTGCGCCAATAATTGTCCTACAGTGACACTAGTTTGTTCGGTATTATTTTCGATAGTCATTTGCTGGCAACACTATTTCCAAGTTAAAAAAATATAAAGCGAACATTCATAAGCTTTATTCGTCAGAATTTATCATAGTTTTGAAACAACAATTAAATTTATCTTATTGCTTTAACTATTGTAGGTGAACAAAGGCGTTTTGCCTAACGTAAAAACGCCTTGAAACATTACCTAACTCACTGATTGGATAATATCTATAAATCAGACTGATTTTACTTGGATAGGTTCCCCAGCTAAGCGTTTTTTCAACGTTCGCTTGGTTCTATCGATCACATCGCCAGCTAATTGACCGCAAGCTGCGTCGATATCATCACCACGAGTCTTACGAACTATAGTCGTAAACCCGTATTCCATCAATACTTTAGAGAAACGATCAATACGACTGTTCGAACTTCGACCATATGGTGCTCCCGGGAACGGGTTCCATGGGATCAAGTTAATTTTACTTGGTGTGTTTTTCAAGCATTCAGCCAATTGGTGTGCTTGTTCTACACTGTCATTCACGTGGTCAAGCATTACATACTCAACGGTGACGCGCCCTGCATTTGCATTCGATTTTGTCAGGTAACGATTCACACTATTGAGGAAAGTTTCGATATTGTATTTCTTATTGATTGGAACAATATCATCACGAATATCATCGGTTGGCGCATGAAGTGAAATCGCTAATGCCACATCAATCATATCACCGAGTTTATCCAACGCAGGAACTACACCTGAGGTTGAAATCGTGACACGGCGTTTTGATAAACCAAAACCGAAATCATCTAACATGATTTCCATCGCAGGCACCACATTGTTTAAGTTGAGTAATGGCTCACCCATTCCCATCATAACAACGTTAGTAATTGGACGGCGTCCACTGGATTTTAGTGAACCAATAATTTTTGCGGCACGCCAAACTTGGCCGATAATTTCTGAAACACGCAGATTACGGTTGAAACCTTGTTGCGCTGTTGAACAGAATTTACACTCGAGCGCGCAGCCCACTTGGGATGAAACGCACAAGGTTGCACGGTCAGCCTCGGGGATGTATACCGTTTCAACCAGTTGGTCGCCAACTTTGATAGCCCACTTGATGGTCCCATCTGATGAACGTTGTTCATCAGCTACTTCAGGGGCGCGGATTTCAGCCACTTCTTGCAACTTGGCACGAAGGACTTTGTTGATATCCGTCATTTGCTCAAAATCATCGTAGCAGTAGTGATAAATCCATTTCATCACCTGATCGGCACGAAATGGTTTTTCGCCCATTTGCGCGAAAAACTCACGCATTTGCTTGCGATTTAAATCGAGTAAGTTAACTTTTTGATTCGTTTTTTCTGGGGTGACAGAAATAGCGGAAGATGTTGCACATTGTGCATCAGTCGTCATATCGGACATGTGTATTGCCTCGTTGTTACACTTTCGGCAGTGCTGAGTTCAGCACGACGTAGATTTTGGTAGTCTTAAAAATATAAGCGCCCTGCTAATTATAGCAGGGCGTGGCATTGTACAAACTTTACAACAATAATGCTAATGCACTTTGATGTTGAGTTTATTAGCGCGGGCAGATTTCGTCAGCAGTGAAGAAATACGCGATTTCACGTGCAGCAGATTCTTCAGAATCTGAACCGTGAGTTGCGTTTTCTGTGAAGCTGTCTGCGTAGTCAGCACGTAAAGTACCTGCTAATGCGTTATCTGGGTTAGTTGCGCCCATCAGGTCACGGTGACGTTGAATTGCGTTTTCGCCTTCTAACACTTGCAGCATGATTGGGCCAGAAGTCATGAATTCAACCAGACCATCAAAGAAAGGACGGCCTTTGTGTTCAGCGTAGAAGCCTTCAGCTTGTTCACGCGTTAAGTGCATCATTTTAGCAGCAATGATTGAGAAACCCGCGCTTTCGAAACGGTTGTAGATAGCACCAATCACGTTTTTCTTCACAGCGTTTGGTTTGATAATAGAAAATGTACGTTGAACAGTCATAAATAACCTCTTAGCGATTTATTAGGCCTTTATTCTTTGCTCTTCCCTGTAAGTTAGGATGCAAGAACGTAAAATAGGGGCATGTTGTAGTTTTTTATATTATTTCTAATTCGGATATTAGGGTTTTTGCCTCTAAAAATCAGCGCACCTAGGAAAAAGAAAAATAAGGCGATGATTATAGGGGCTCTGATTACAATTTCCTACAGTCACAACAACATTTTGTTAAAGTTTTTATAGCAAAAAACACTATTTTTTCGGGTAAGTCACGTTTTTCCTCTGTTACTTAACTCTAAAGTTTAGTGCTGTGACTTGCCCGCTTAAATCTAAAACAGATATTTGGTAGTTGCCGCTTTTTTCGAGCGTGAGCAAAATAGACCCATTTTGCTCAGTGGAGCTCACTTGTTCGCCATTTAAGAACCACCATTTCTGCCCTTGCCCCCCTTGCGTGACTAAGCGCAAATCCAAACTGGTTTTCCCCGGCAAACGCTGTAAAACTTCCCCATCACGCACACCCGAAATCAATAATGGCGGCATTTCTAATTTCAGTGGCGGGCAGCTTAAATCGGCTTTTGGTAGCCGATTTTCCCGTTTTTCACTTGATGGCAACCAAGACTCAACTGTAATTGGCCACAGATGCACCTCTTTTTCTTGGGCATTCGGGCAATCCGCGGCGACTTGCAAACCTTGGTCATTGACCCAGATTTTTTGTCTTAACCCCAATAACGACTCTTGGTCACGCGCCATTAATGTTGGCGGGATGGTGTTATCCAAAACCCAACTTAAACGCCGCTGACGGCAGTTGCTGTCATCTTTCAATAGCGCAGTCCCCCCCGGCCAACAAATCACCGCTTGGCTAACACTCGCAGGCTTGTTATCTTTTGGCAGTGTTTCGTGGGAAAGGTAAATTCGGCTCAACAACATGCCATTGACTTGGTTCATAATCGGGATAGCCGTTGCAACGCCTAATTGCCCAGCGACTGGTGTGGCATCAGGCCGCCCAACCCAAACCCCTATGGTATAACGTGGATTAACACCAATCGCCCATGCGTCTCGGTAACCATAACTTGTGCCCGTTTTCCAAGCCAAATTCAGTTGCCCTGATAAGTTAGCCTCTGGAACTGGACGTGCCTCCCCGCCCATAATACGACGGACAATCCATGCCGCTCCCGGTGACATTAACGCCCTATCGCGAATTTCATCCGTTGGTTTAAAACGCAGTGGCGACACATTACCTTTACGCGCAAACGCACTGTAAGCCGACACTAAATCTTCCATTCGCGTTGCTGTACCGCCTAAAATCAAGGATAAATTCGGCTCGCTGCCTACAGGGAAGCGTAATTCCGTGCCCACATTCCGTAATTGCGCAGTAAAACGCTTACTGCCATACACATCTAATAGTTGTACTACGGGTAAGTTTAATGAACGCACGAGCGCATCACTCACACTCACAGGGCCATAAAAACCGCTATCGAAGTTACCTGGTCGATAATCATTAAAACGACGTGGCACATCTTGCAGCAATGATTCAGCGTGGATCAGCCCGTCATCCATCGCTAACGCATATAAAAATGGCTTTAATGTCGAGCCTGGAGAACGCCATGCGCTGATCATATCCACATGCCCAAAACGGCTATCATCTTGAAAATCAATGGAGCCGATATAGGCTTTCACCGCCATATCGGAATGATCGACCACTAAAATCCCCAAGGAAGTTTGCTTGGGTAGCTGGTTTTTCCAGTTCATCGCCATGTCTTCCAGTTGGCTTTGCAAACTGGCATCAATGGTGGTTTCAATAATCGACTCTTGAGCGTCTTTGGTAACTCGTCGAGCCAATAACGGCGCCGAGTGTGGGTTTTTACGCGGTGCGAGCCAAATTTGCTCTTGCTTGATATCCGCCACTTTTTCGTGGCTCCACACTTGGTACTCTTCAAGCCTATCGAGCACTTTATCCCGCGCGGCTTGTGCACGCTCTGGGTAACGGTCTGGTCGCAAACGGCTTGGGGCCTGAGGCAAAACCGCAAACAAAGCGGCTTCACTGGCAGTGAGCTTGGCAGGGGATTTATTCAAATACACCCAGCTTGCTGCACCAATACCCTCTATCGTGCCCCCGTAAGGCGCACGGTTTAAATACATTTCGAGAATATCATCTTTCGAATAATGGTATTCCAACTGCGCTGTACGCCACAACTGCTTTAGTTTACCGCCCAATGTACGTTCATGAGGGTCGATAAGCCGCGCCACTTGCATGGAAATGGTGCTACCACCCGATACAATGCGCCCTGAGCTCACAAACTGCCCTGCTGCACGCACTAATGAAAACGGGTTCACACCGGGGTGTTGGTAAAAGTGGCGGTCTTCATAGGTTAATAACGCTTCGATAAAATCCGGGGAAACCTCATCAATTTTAACGGGAAAACGCCAAATTCCGTCTTTATCCGCAAAGCGCCACAGTGGTGTACCATCAGCGGCCACAACGGTTCGTGCCATTTCTATCTGTTTGATTGGCAAAGGCCAAATTTTGTCTGCCACTAAAAATAATAACGGCAGCAAAATGAGCAGAGACACGAACGTAATGCCTGTGCGACGTAACCATTTTTTCATTGATGGGTGTACCGAAAAAGAAGTAAAGAAAAGCCCTTATATTCTCTATATAAGGGCTTAAGGTGATAACTAGCGAACGATTTCCACTTGGCCTTCTGAGTAGCCCGTAGCACGCCAATCAGGGACATACATTGACTCAACTTGTGGGACAGGGATGCTATACACACCCGGTGTCACGGCACGCGCTAAGTAAACCAAGGTAGTTGGGCGATACTGCTGAACTTCAACGGCAGCCACAAAGCGGTCGTCACGGTATTCCATATGACGGATTTGCGATTGTTGCATGTCATCAATCAGTTCTTGCAAGTTCGGCGCAGACTCACTTAAATTCGCGCTGCTATTGGCTAAGTTCTGGTTTTCCAGCTCTAAGCCTGCAGGCAGTAAATCCACCACCAGCGCATCTGGCACGCTTTGTGACGCTTGAACTTCCAGTTTCACCACTACCATTTCACCGCTTCTTAATCTATCCAGTGAAATACGGTTACCTTTCATATCAAAGTAGCTGCGTTGAATTCCCAGCACATTCGACATTGGTTTCGGTGAACGTTGTGGGTAACCCACCACATTCAGGCGCGTATACAATGTGTTTGTACCACTGTTTTCAATGCTATAGCCGTTTTGAATTTGCCCTTTGCTTAGGAACTCGCTAACAGGTTTGTCTGAAATCATTGGTGGTTCTTGACCGTTAATTAACGCTTTCCACGGTGCTTCAGACTCATTCAAGTAGAAACGACCCGCTAAGAACAGCGCATTGCTTTCTTGTGTTGAGAAATAACGTTTTGAGGTCAGGTTATTTGATAGCGTTTGCAGTTTTTGGTCACGGGATTTTGGCATCAAATTGTATTCATTTAATAACGCAATAATCATTGCATCATCACGAATGGTTGAACCGTAATCACCAATATAGTTATAACCAGTACGTTGCTTTTTCAGACCCTCAATAATCGCACTTTCACCACGGGATTTATCCCCCATCAGGTTTAATGCGACCCCTAACTGAACCAATGGTAACCCGCTGATAGCATTGTTACTTTGGCTATATAGCTGGCGCAATGCCCCTAACGGCGCTTTTTGTTGTGATGCTAATACTAAACCTGCGTATGCTTGAGTCGCAAAGCGCGCTGCTGGCAGGTTGTCAGTGTATGGGTAATTGATTTGGTTACCATCTTGCAAGTAACTTAATAAACGCGTATTGGCGTTGCTCAGCGCGTCTTGCGGAACGGTGAAACCACGCTGGTTTGCTTTGTTTAAAAAGTCTGCTGCATAAGCCGTTAACCAGTATTCTTCACGTCCGTTTCTATCCCATAAGGAGAAACCACCGTCGCCGCGTTGCATGCTTAACAAGTGTGGAATGCCAATTTCAATCGCTTTATGGCGATCCGCATCTGTTTGCGTTTTAATGCCTAGCTTGCTCAGCTCTGCTTGTGTCGAGAATAAAGATGGATACAAGCCACTGATGGTTTGCTCAAGGCAACCATACGGATACGCAAATAGCTCACGAATATAACGAGAAATATCTAACGGTGGACGGCTAGTCAACAGCACTTGCCCTTCCAGTGTCTCTGGGTTCAATGCCGCAATTTGATTGGTTGGCAATGACCACACGGTGCCCGGCTCTATCGCCGTCGCAAAAGCAACGGTTTCCGCAGGCTGTGCAGGACGTACGCCTACTTTCCAGCTATTGCTGTAATCCTTGTTTGCTTCCCCGTCAATCTTCATGCCATTAATCGTCATCGACACTTCACCTTGACCAAAGCCATAATCTGCTTTGACAGGTAAGTTGATTGTCGTGCGCTTACCTTTTGGCAGCTCTAATTCACGGCTCGTCACACCATCCAGCTTCACCATACCCGACGCTTTGAAATTCACTGTCAGGTTTTGCGTGTTGTCAGTCATGTTCGTTAGATCGAGGGCAAAATAGGACTTGTCCCCACCCGCCATAAAGCGAGGCATCGACATTTGCGTCACTAACGGAGCTGCAACAATCACTTTGCTGTCCGCATGGCCGAAATCTTTTTCATTCCATGCCTGCGCCATCACACGTAATTCACCATTAAAATCAGGGATTGCGAGGGATATTTCCCCTTCCCCGTTTTTATCCAATGTGACCGGTTTGGCTTGCTCAGCGATAATTTGCACTTCCGTCAGTGGCTTCATACCACCACGTTCCAGCGCTGCATCTTCACTATCACCACCAAAGCGCAGATTTGCAACTTTACCTTGCCCTTCAATCAGATGGCCATAAACGTCATATTGGTCAACGCTGTAACGCTTACGACCAAAGAACGCGTCGTATGGGTCTGGCGTTTTGAAATCAGTGATATTCAGTACGCCCGTATCCACTGCAGATAACAGCACATTCACTTTTTCAGGCAGTGGCTTGCCATCTTGCGCTGTCGCTTTGATTTTCACCGTTAAGTCTTGGTTTGGACGCATTTTGTCTGGTGACGTTAGCGCCAAAGCAATTTTACGGTTTTCATCTGCGATCGGCAGATGCAGCACGCCTACAGCACGTTTTACAGTGGCTTCTTTCGAGTCATCACCCGGACGAACAACAACGGCTGAGATATATAAATCGTGACGCGCCCACTCTTTATTCACAGGCACTTCAACGTCTAAGCCTTTTTCAGGCACATCAATCTCTTCCCACCACAGTGGGCCATTGCTCGACTCAAGAAGCACGTAGCCTTTACCTGCTTTTGGTGATTCAATGCGAACTTTCGCTTTTTCACCCGGTAAATAAGCCGGTTTATTCAGGCTTAATTTCACTTGATCAGGGCGTACAGAGCCGCTTCCGCCAGTGTTATCTTGCCATGAATACCCCGCCCAGAATTGCAGGCTAGAAACTAATTGGTTTTCTGGGTTCAACACTTCAATACGGAATGCGCCCCAATCCACAGGGAAGGAAACTTTGGCAGTGCCATCTTTGGCAATCGCGATATTTTCATTCGCCATCACTAAATCTTTTTGATCGTAATTGGATGACCAGCCACCGCTTTCAGACCAACTCCAGTAATAATCACGGCGCTCATACACTAAACGCACGGTTAAGTTGTCAGCCGCCAGTTTATTACCCGCCGCATCTGCCATGACTAATTCAAACTCAGCGAGTGAGTTTTCGTCCACATTATGGCGTTTTACATAGCGGTCAGTGCGGTAATCATAAATTTCTTTTTTCGCGAACAATGGGCGAATACCCACCAGTTTCTCTGCTGGCCAAATCGCTTGTTCCGCACGGCGTGTCACTGGGCGACCACCCGCTTCTAATAAGCTAGCTTGTAACACCGCAGAAATTGGCGAGCGCGCCCCACTCCAATTGCTATTTGGGATAGAAATAACGGTTTCGCCATTACTATCGAGAGTCAAGTCAAATTCATCCAACTTACGCGGTAGGCCTTCTTCATTGACGGCACCAAATTCAAAGCCGGGTAATTTTGCGACCGCTTCACGGTTGGCTTTCAGGAGTATTTGCCCTTGCAGCTCATTGCTTGCTGCCGGTGCGCCATACAGATAACGGCCTTGAATATCAAAATCAACGGATTGATCCGTTAAGCGAGGCACATCACTGCCAACGATTTCTAATGCCATACGCTCTGGCATAAAATCTTCAACATTGAATTTGTAGTAACGCTGAGGGGAACCATCCCCTAAATCAAAGCGTAATGACCAGCCACCTGTTTCCGCATTTTTTGGAATTTCAAATTGGTATTGATATAACCCATTTTGGTTTTCCTCAGGCTGCCAAACAAAGCTGCGCACCACTTGCCCATCGGTTTTCAAAATATCGACTTTAACTGGCTGGGATTTGACAGGGTTACCGTCGCCATCACGCAGTAAACCGTTCACGAGCAATAATTCACCCGGGCGATACAAATCACGAGGGCCAAAGGTAAAGAATTGTTTTGCAAAGCCTTCAGGCCCTGAAATATCGAATTCAGACAGGTCTAACGCAGGTTGCGTTAAATCAATCATACTGGTTTGCCCATCGTGGGTTGCCAGTAATAACTTACCACCTGCCAGTTTATCTAATTGCGCATGGCCGTCACCGTCAGTAGTGCCCTTGGTCACTAATTGGCCTTTTTCATCCAAAATGCGCAGTTCCACACCTTTAATTGCGGAGCCTTTGGCTAATGATTGCGTGAAAATATCCACACGGTCTTGGTAACTGTGCAGCGATACACCGATGTCACTCAATGTGAACACTGTCGCTGGGAATTGATAGCTGTATGAGCCCGCTTTTTGCATAATCGCAAGGTACACACCATCTTGCTGAAGTTCTTTGATATCTTTTAGCGGCAGTAAAACAGTTTGGCGGGTATTTTTATCTGGGTTTAAATCAAAACGCCCGGTATAAGCCAGTTCGACTTTATCCAGAAACTCTTCCGAGTACCAATATTCGTAATTACTGCGGTATTGCCACTGGGCTAAAAATTGCGGCAACTGTTTTTCGTCCACACGGAAGAAATTCACATCGACTTTATCAACATTCAACGCAATAACCGGCAAGCCTTGTGCTACTTTACTTGGCAATAACGAACCTTTACTTGCAAAGCCAACGGTAGGGATGATTTGCGCTGTGGTGAATTTTTTATCGAACGTTTCAGAAATGGTGCGCTCATTAACCGCTTTAATCCCCGGGTTAATGGTGAGGTTTAATTCTTTTGATGGCGGTAAATGGCGAAAACGCAGTTCCATTTGGTTATCAGACAGTTCCCAAGCACCATCTAACTTCCCTGATTTTACATCAATCAGGTTCACAAACTGCCCAAAATCTTGGTTTGCTTGCAGCGGAACTGAGAACGTAATCACCATCGCACTTGCACCATCAAGTTGCAGTTCAGACGCATCCAACACCGTTAAATCTTTCCCTGCGTACTTTTTAATGAGCTCTTCAGTGGAAAGTTTTGGAGCCGCTTTTTTCTGCTCGGCAACTGGTGCTGTTTTAGTTTGGTTTTCTGTCGACGATGCGACATTATTTTCTTTTGTGGTTGGCTCTTTCGCCGTATCATCACAGCCGGATAATGCCATAACCGATGCTAATGCGATTGCAATATAGCGTTTTTTCGTTTTTAGACCCGCCAATGAAGCCCAACTGGATTGTTGTTTCATTACCGCCCGCCCTTTAATTAGTTAGAAATATGCTGTTTTTCTTAAGGCCTTAACAGAAGGTTAAAACCCATTATGCATTTGAAATGGTTCTAAATTATGCATAAATGAAAACGATAGATGTTTGTTTCATTCATCGACATAATTTAACAGAATGTAATAAAAAGACCTATCAGACAAAACGGAAAAAACTATCAGGGGCAAAAACAGTAAATTTGCGGGATATTTTATAAATAGAAAGCGGAATATAAGTGTAATTAATTATCTATTATCCATTTATGAGTGAGAAAATACAATTCTCCCACTCAACACGGGATTTTATTAGGTATTTTTTACTGGGATGGTATCTCGTAAAAAACTGCCTAAACGGCGCTGGTAAAATGGCTGAACATGTTGAGTAATAAAATGGCTAATGCCCTTTTCATGTTCATTGACCACACAAAAATCAATTGATTCATCATCATTTAAGTATTCACAAGCCAATGTGCCCGCTTCATGAATAATTGTGTCGATATTCTCTGCACCTGTCGTAAATTCTAACGCGATCATTAAGATAGGATTTTCGTCACCCTCTTCATCTTCAAGCGCTGACACCATAAAAGCCCGTCTGACAACTTTATGTTGCTTAAAGAACTCAGTCAGTGCATCAACAATCGCTTGCGGCTCTTCGTCTAATACACTTAATTTTAGTGAGGAACCTTTCGGCACTGTTAACTCTGTAAATTGGATCTCAGTTTCTTGGTTAGCATTATTGTTCGATTGCTGCGACATGCTCATCCCCTATCCTAAAAAATAATCGCTTATTATACGCGTACTTTCGTTAAGGTAAAAATTGTTGAGGTAAAAAAATAGGCACGAAAAGTTTCCCCTTCGTGCCTGATATCAATAACCGCGATTTATTTTGCTTTACTGATTAACAAATTCGCCAATGTACGCACACCAATACCCGTTGCGCCTTCAGCCCATAAGCTGACTGGTGATTTGCGGTACGTTGCAGAGCAGTCAATATGCACCCAATTTTGACGGTAATTTTCGACAAAGTGGGATAAAAACGCCGCTGCAGTGCTCGCACCTGCCGTGTGTGACGGTGCTGCAATGTTATTTAAATCGGCAAAACCTGATGGCAACTGTTGACGGTGGAATTCAGCCAATGGCAAGCGCCAGAACAGTTCAAACTCCGCATCAGAAGCGCTCATTAAGTCAGCAACTAATTTATCATCAAAACTTAGTACGCTGTGGTAGTCACCACCAACTGCGGTTTTGGCTGCACCTGTTAAGGTCGCGGCGTCGATGATGAGTGTCGGTTTTTCTTTGCTTGCATCAATCAGACCATCTGCGAGGACTAAACGACCTTCCGCATCCGTATTCATGATTTCAACCGATTTACCATTACGGTAGCGAATAATATCCCCTAATTTAAAGGCGTTGCCGCTGACCATGTTGTCTGCAAGGCACAGGAACATTTTGACACGTTTTTTCAAGCCGCGGGAAATCGCTAATGCTAATGAACCTGCCAGTGTTGCGGCACCGCCCATATCTGCTTTCATGGAGTTCATGGAAGAAGATGGTTTAATGCTGTAACCGCCTGAATCAAATGTAATTCCTTTACCCACTAATGCCGCGAATACGGGCGCATCTGGGTTAGCGCCTGGGTTATAATCAAGCGCTAAAAATACGGGTGGGCGGCTAGAGCCACGGCCTACCGTATGAATACCGGTATAGCCTTGCTCTAATAAGTCGTCACCTTTTACAATGCGATAGCTAATGTCTTGCGCACCAACGGTGCAGAGTAAATCGATAGCACGTTGAGCCAGTTGTTCAGGGCCAAGCTCTTCTGCTGGTGCGTTAATCACATCGCGCACCCAGTCAACGGTGCGAATACGGTTTTCTAATTCTTTACGGTCATCTTCTGGCAATACTGGCCATTCAATGGTTCTCGCCCCTTTGGGTGCACGAAAACCTTGCCAAAATGCCCAGCTTTTTTCTAAATCCCAGCCTTCGCCAGTCAAGGCAATATTGCGAATACCTTGACCATCTAATTTGCGACCAGCGCTTTGCACTGCACAGAGTTTGCCGGCATGCTTCAGGTGAATTGTCATCCCTTTATCGCCAGAGCTTAACAATGCGCCTTCCCCCCAGCATGGTGCGGCAGGCTCACAAGAAATCATTACTGGCATAATTTGTTTTGTCATCGTTTCTCTCACTTTGTCTATTTTTGCAGACAGCAAAAGCCCAATAATCTGTCGGCAGATGGCATTACCTTAACTGATTAATAGCGCTAGGGATATCATTATAGTGCTGATATAAAATAAAAAACCGAGCACTATTTCTAATAGCCACTCGGTTTTTAGCGTTTATTGCTAATTATTCGAACTCATCCAGCCAAACTAATAAGATTGCCTCGAGGATTTTTTCGTTTGATTTTTCCGGGTCATCATCAAATTCTTCTAAATCGCAAATCCACTGGTGCATATCGGTAAAACGCACTGTTTTGGGATCAGTATCTGGAAATGCATCATACAATGCTTCACCGATTTCACGGCTATTTGACCATTTTAAGCTCATGTTCTCTCACCAATTTGATTATCAACCTTTCATCCGCACTTCAATACGAGAAATATGACGACCATTTCGATTTTTTAAATAATTCATGTTCTCGCTAGGCGGCAAGTGAGACTATCCCTAGGAGCATACAAAAGTATGTGACTAGGGTAGTCGAAAGTAGCCAACACCGCGAGAGCGTGAAGTATGACAAAAATCAGTGTTCGCGGGCGTGGTTAATCGTATATTTCGGTAATTCGACGACCAAATCCTCATCCGTTACCAATGCTTGGCAGCTCAGACGGCTTTCGGGTTCTAGGCCCCATGCTTTATCCAACATGTCGTCTTCTAATTCGCTGCTTTCTTCCAAAGAATCAAAGCCTTCGCGAACTATGCAATGACAGGTTGTACAAGCACAAGATTTCTCACATGCATGTTCCAGTTCGATACCGCTACGCAGTGCCACGTTTAAAATCGACTCGCCCTCTTGTGCTTCAACAACGGCACCGTCTGGACATAAATCACTATGAGGTAAAAAAACTATTTTAGGCATAATTATATCTCATCCACAGAATGGCCTGACAACGCTTGGCGAATAGAAGCATCCATTCGACGCGCAGCAAAATCCTGCGATTGCTTATCCAGTTGTTTAATGGCATTTTCAATTGCGACGGGGTCTGTGCCCTCAACCGCTTTAATTAACTCATTGACCGCATTATCAATTTCTGACTCTTCGGTTGGTGTCAGTAAATTTGCATCTTGCTCTAATGCGCTCGTTAAACTTTCAAGCACTCTTGCCGCTTCAACTTTTTGCTCCGCAAGGCGGCGCGCAGTTAAATCATCTTGCGCGTTAGTCATTGAATCTTTAATCATGTTTGAAATTTCATTGTCCGTTAAACCATAGGATGGCTTAACTTGAATTGAGGCTTCTACTCCTGTGGATTTTTCCATAGCGCTCACGCTGAGCAAACCATCGGCGTCCACTTGGAATGTGACACGGATATGTGCGCCACCTGCGGCCATTGCAGGAATATCACGCAATGTAAAACGCGCTAAAGAGCGGCAATCTGCCACCATTTCACGCTCACCTTGCACCACATGAACACTCATGGCAGTTTGGCCATCTTTGAATGTGGTGAATTCTTGTGCGCGAGCAACAGGGATAGTGGTATTACGTGGAATGACTTTTTCCACTAAGCCCCCCATGGTTTCTAGACCAAGGGAAAGCGGGATCACATCCAGCAACAACATATCGCTATCAGGCTTATTACCCACTAAAATGTCGGCTTGGATAGCCGCACCAATAGCGACAACTTTATCAGGGTCGATAGAAGTTAGTGGTGTTTTGCCAAAAAACTCCCCCACTTTTTGACGTACAAGTGGTACACGAGTTGAACCGCCAACCATGACGACATTTAGCACGTCATCCGCCTCTACGCCCGCATCTTTTAATGCACGGCGGCACGCCATTAACGTACGTTTGATATGCGTTTCAATCAGCGCTTCAAATTGTTCACGGTGAATTTCACCCTGCCAATTGGCAAGCTGAATAGTTGCGGCATCTGCATCACTCAGCGCAATTTTTACGTCAGTGGCAATATTCAATAATTGGCGATTTAAATGGTGGTCACCTTGCAGTGAAACACCGGCTTGGTCGGCAATCCACTGCGCAAGCACTTGGTCAAAATCATCACCACCGAGCGCGGTATCGCCCCCCGTAGCTAACACTTCAAACACACCACGACTTAAACGTAAGATTGATACGTCAAATGTGCCACCACCGAGGTCATAAACGGCGATAACCCCTTCTTGGCCTGAGTCTAAACCATAGGCAATGGCGGCGGCAGTCGGCTCATTGAGCAAACGCAATACATGCAAACCTGCAAGGCGTGCGGCATCTTTAGTACCTTGACGCTGCGCATCATCAAAATAGGCTGGCACGGTGATCACCACGCCATCCATTTCACCACCAAGGGTGTTTTCAGCGCGCTGTGCCAGTGTTTTTAAGATATCTGATGACACTTGAATAGGATCAACTTGCCCTGCTGCTGTATGGATGAACGGTAATCCGTTTTCACTGGCGATCAGTTGATAGGGCAAATCAGGGTAGCGTTTTTGAATGTCTGCCAATGAACGCCCCATCATTCTTTTTACGGAAATAATGGTATTCACAGGGTCTTGTTCTGCGAGCTGCTTTGCCTCCCAACCAACGCGCTTTGCATCAGTTTGGTAATTGACGATAGATGGCAGCAAAACACGCCCTAGGCTATCGGGTAGCGCGGCAGCTTCACCACTGCGTACCGTGGCAATCAAAGAGTGTGTAGTTCCTAAGTCGATACCTGCCGCCAATTTACGTTGATGCGGCGCAGCGGTCATACCCGGTTCACTGATTTGTAATAAGGCCATAATCGTTTTCTCTTAAAATTCGTCCAGTAACCGTTCTTCGAGCTGCTCAGCTTGTTGCTGCAACTTATCGAGAAAACGCAGTTTGCGTACAGTATCAGCGGCTTTATCCCACTGCATCGCATCCAATTCGTTGACCATTAATAGGCTTCTATCTTGCTGCATTTTTTTGACGTTTTTCATAAATACTGTCAATAAATCAAGCGCATTGGCACTATTTTCAATATTGTCGAGCTCTTCACGCAGCTCAAGTTGCTCCATCAAAAATGCCGTATCATGCATAGTATGTTGTTCATTATTAATATCGAAACCATGCAATGAAAGCAGATATTCCGCCCGTTTTAGCGGATGGCGTAAAGACTGGTAAGCCGCGTTAATCGTGGCAGCTTTTTGAAGGGCTTGCATTTTTTCCTGCTCAGAAGAAGCAGCAAAACGATCAGGGTGATATTGACGCTGTAAATCTTGAAAGCGCTGTGTAAGTTGTTCGCTATCAATTGCGTAATTTTGGGTTAACCCAAAGAGAGTAAAGTAATCCATAAGTGCTTAGTGTCTCGAACCGGTTACCAATGCAACAAACACCTTGTTTAACAGCATCCACTACATTGGTCGAAAATCATGCGTTTATGAAGGCATTATACGTGAAAACTTTCACCGCATCCGCATTCGCTATTGACGTTAGGGTTATTGAATTTAAACCCTTCGTTTAAGCCTTCTTTGACGAAATCCAGCTCGGTACCATCCAGATAAACGATGCTTTTGCCATCAACAATGACTTTTACACCTTTATCTTCGAAAACTGTGTCTTCTTCATTGATTATATCAGCGAACTCAAGAACATATGCCATTCCTGAACAACCTGAAGTTCTTACACCTAAACGCAAGCCTTCACCTTTACCGCGATTTTGCAGGAAAGATTGAATACGCAGCGCTGCACTTTCTGTAAGAGAAATAGACATTGCAAACCTCACTTTAGAAACAAACAAGGCAGATGCTACACAATTGCCGCATCCGCCTTCAAATTATTTTTATACCTTTCACCCTGTTGATAAGTAATCACTTACTTAGCGATATTCAACATCTTGGATGGCCGATATTTTGACCAGATATAGGGCGATAACTTTTTGTTATTTATTAATATGGATTGCCCTATAAACTGATTTAAACCTTATTTGCTTTGGCGTTTGCTTTTGTAATCTGCAATAGCAGCTTTAATTGCATCTTCAGCCAAGATTGAGCAGTGAATTTTCACTGGCGGCAATTCTAACTCTTCTGCAATCGCTGTATTTTTGATTGACTCCGCTTCGTCTAAGCTTTTGCCTTTCATCCACTCAGTAACCAGTGAACTTGACGCAATCGCTGAGCCGCAACCGTAAGTTTTAAAGCGTGCATCTTCAATAATGCCGTCATCGCTAACTTTGATTTGTAGCTTCATGACGTCACCACAAGCAGGTGCACCTACCATACCACTACCAACACTTGGGTCGCTGTTGTCGAACGAGCCAACGTTGCGTGGATTTTCATAATGATCGATAACTTTTTCACTGTAAGCCATTTTTAAACTCCTGAAACCGTCTGATTAATGGTGAGACCATTCGATGCTGTTAAGATCTACGCCGTCTTTAAACATATCCCATAAAGGAGACAGCTCGCGTAAGTGGCCAATTGCGCCATGAATCATTTTGATTGCATAGTCAATTTCTTCTTCTGTCGTGAAACGACCTAAAGAGAAACGGATTGAGCTGTGTGCTAGCTCATCATTCATCCCTAAAGCGCGCAGTACATAAGAAGGTTCTAGGCTTGCAGAAGTACATGCAGAACCTGAAGATACAGCCAAATCTTTTAATGACATCATCAGTGATTCACCTTCAACATAGTTGAAGCTGACGTTCAGAATGTGCGGCGCACCGTGTTCTAAATCACCATTGAGGTAAACTTCTTCGATATCTTTAATGCCATTCCATAAACGTAAACGCAGACCGCGCAGACGCTCAGATTCCGCCGCCATTTCTTCTTTAGCGATACGGTAAGCTTCACCCATGCCCACGATTTGATGCACAGGCAATGTGCCTGAACGCATTCCGCGCTCATGACCACCACCGTGTTGCTGTGCTTCAAGGCGAATACGAGGTTTACGGCGAACGTATAACGCACCGATCCCCATAGGGCCATAGAGTTTATGTGCAGAGAATGACATTAAATCCACTTTTAATGCGCTTAAGTCGATAGGTAATTTACCGACACTTTGTGTTGCATCAACATGGAAAATAATCCCTTTGCTACGGCATAATTCACCGATAGCCTCGATATCCTGAACCACACCGATTTCGTTGTTTACGTGCATGATAGAAATCAGGATAGTCTCTTCGCGGATAGCGTCAATCAGGTCTTGCATCGCAATTAAACCATTGCTTTGTGGTGACAAATAGGTCACTTCAAAACCTTCACGCTCTAATTGACGGCAAGTGTCTAAAACGGCTTTATGTTCCGTTTTACACGTAATAATGTGGTTGCCTTTCTTCTTATAGAAGTTCGCTGCGCCTTTAATGGCTAAGTTATCAGACTCGGTTGCGCCTGATGTAAAGACGATTTCACGTGGATCAGCACCCACTAATTCAGCGATTTGGTTGCGTGCAATATCAACCGCCTCTTCGGCTTGCCAGCCAAAACGGTGAGAACGGGACGCTGGGTTACCGAAGTTCCCATCCATTGTTAAGCATTGCATCATTTTTTCAGCTACACGCGGGTCAACCGGTGTTGTTGCTGAATAATCAAGATAGATTGGTAATTTCATTGCTCACATACTCCAAAGGACAAATTAACTTGCCTTTAATTTTTTAAAGATACCGATGGCGGAACTTAGCTCTTCGTCTAGGCACTCACTACTCGGTATCGACTGCAATTTTTAATATAATATTTTAAGCACGTACATTGATAATGGATTCAGGCGTAATGCCGTTTGGCATGGTTTTGCGCTGTTCATTATCTTGTCTATCAGCAACAACCATCACTTCTTGATTTTTCACAAGCTCATCAAGACTGATGCTGCTGAGGAAACTGGTGATTCGGTCGCTTAAATCACGCCATAATGCATGCGTTAAACAGCGGTCGCCGTTTTGGCAACCTTCTTTATTACCTTGGCAACGGGTTGCATCAACAGATTCATCAACCGCAGCGATTACTTCAGCAACAAAAATTTGGTCAGCGTCTCTACCAAGCAAATAACCACCGCCCGGACCGCGGACGCTAGAAACTAGCTCGTTTTTACGTAAACGAGAGAAAAGTTGCTCAAGATAAGAGAGGGAAATTCCCTGACGTTCAGAAATATCAGCTAGAGGTACTGGACCTGACTGAGAGTGTAACGCGACATCAAGCATCGCAGTTACTGCGTAACGTCCTTTGGAAGTGAGTCTCATAACATATTACTCCGTGGTAAAATATGGCTGAATTGTGACATTCCTGAGTAATTTAGTCAACTATTTACCTGACTATTTTACTCAAGTATTATTCACTGACTTTCACCACGGATTTCGCCTCACTTTTTCGCCCATTTTTCCATCGACGTTAAGATACCGCGCAGAATGTGTAGCTCTTGCGTCTCGATGTGTGCACGGGTAAATAAACGACGTAACTTATTCATAATTAAGCCTGGATGTGCTTTGCGAATAAAGCCCGATTCGTTTAATACGCTCTCAAGGTGCACATAAAAACGCTCAACATCTTCAGAGGGTGGATATTCTACCTCATCATCATTTGAGGTCACGGCATTTTTTTCATCCATGGCTAAATACGCCATACGGATCTCATAACTCACCAATTGTACCGCCATTGCAAGGTTCAATGAACCGTACTCTGGGTTAGTTGGGATATACAAATGATACTGGCATTTTTGCAGCTCTTCATTAGTTAGCCCCACTCGCTCACGGCCAAATACGATTGCGACTGGCGATTCTTTTGATTGCTCGACAGATTTTACGCCACATTCACGCGGCTCAACCATTGGCCATGGCAATGTCCGTGAACGTGCACTGGTTCCAATCACCAATTTGCACCCTTCGAGGGCTTCATCTAAGGTTTTTACGATAGTTGCGTTACCAATGACATCACTCGCCCCAGCAGAGAGCGCGATTGAATGTGAATCAGGTTCGACAAGAGGATTAACAAGATACAGATTTGAAAGCCCCATGGTTTTCATTGCGCGAGCTGTGGAGCCCATATTGCCAGTGTGTGAGGTTTCAACAAGAACGATACGAATATTATCTAACATGATTTATACGTTTAATGAAAAAATTATCGGCATAGCTTAACACAAAATTGCTTATTGTGACGAACATCTATATACTTCGGCTCTCAAGTTTTTTGTTCTTTAACATTCCAGTGGAAAAAGCCCATGCATCCGATGCTTAACATCGCCATACGTGCCGCACGTAAGGCCGGTAATCACATAGCTAAAAACTATGAAATGCCTAGCAATATTAAAGTCACTCAGAAAGGTACGAACGATTTCGTCACCAACGTTGACCAAGAATCTGAGCAGTTAATTATTGAAATCATCCGTAAATCTTACCCAGACCACACAATCATCACTGAAGAAAGTGGTGAATTATTAGGTAAAGATGATGATATTCAATGGGTAATCGATCCACTGGATGGCACTACCAACTTCACAAAACGTCTCCCTCACTTTTCAGTTTCTATCGCTGTACGCGTTAAAGGCCGTACTGAAGTTGCTGTGGTTTACGATCCAATGCGCAATGAATTATTCAGCGCAGTTCGTGGACAGGGCGCACAACTTAACGGCTACCGTGTTCGTATCGATGAGAAACGTGACCTTGATGGCGCTATCGTTGCAACGGGCTTCCCATTCAAACAAAAACAACACGCCCCTGTATTTATGAACATCATGACAGCGATGTTTGATAAATGCGCCGATTTCCGTCGCACAGGTTCTGCGGCATTAGATTTATGCTATGTGGCTGCGGGTCGCGTCGATGCTTACTTTGAAATCGGTTTAAAACCATGGGATTTCTTAGGCGGCGAACTCATCATGCGTGAAGCAGGCGGGATCATGACCGATTTTATCGGTGGTCATAACTACTTAGCTTCTGGCAACTTAGTTGCAGGTAGCCCACGTGTCGTTCGCGATATACTGTCTGTCATGAAAGATGAATTGTCTGAAGCGTTAAAACGTTAATCAGAATATTGATAGAAGCCCACAGATGTGGGCTTTTTTATACCCATTAACTTACCCCTAATAAAATCACACACTTTATTAGTATCTGTAAATTAATAAAACATTAGTTATAACAAGCTCAAACTTATAACGATAAACTCTAATCAATATGGCTTGTCATAAAAACTTGCACTTTCACTCCGTTAATTAATTACTTTTAAAGAATCAATCTATTTAACTTGTTTTAAAAAAAACTATTTCACGTTGAAACTGAAAACCATCATTATCAATATAAAAAATTTTAGACATTAAAAATAATCACGCCAATAACAAAAACATCAGAAACATTCACATTAATATCTTAATATTCAAAATACACCTATTGATTGTATCTTCTAATTTAAATAAAAATCACATTTCCATTATTATCATAAATATATAAAAGACGGTAATCTCATTAAATATTTTTTATCATTTTATATTTGAAAAATATAAAATCCATATCTAGCATGAAATAAGGCAGCTAATTATTAACAGGCTGCCATTCAAAGTTATATAACTTTATTCTACTTGACCTTAATGGGGTTAACTATGTCTAGATATATACTACCTCTGTCTTTAGTTTCTTTATCTGTTATATCAGGTTCAGCACTCGCGGTGACAAATAGTCCTGGGGGTATTATTTCAATCTCCGGTGCTATCAGTGATACCACTTGTACCATTAATGGTGGTAATAGTGCTGATATGTCTATTGCCTTAGATCCAATTATTGCAACTGATGCAGGAACAACGGCAAATACCGTGATAACCAAGAACCAAAAAACATTTGCATTAACGTTTTCGAATTGTGCTCAAGTTGGCGGGGGGACACCTTCGGGTACATTAAAACTGCACTTTTCATCCAGTAATATATCGCCTTCTGGCCTATATCTGGTGAATACCACAGCGAATGAAAACGACCCAGCTGTTGCACGTAATGTGGGTTTTAGTTTGTCACAAACCACGTCGCCAACCGTTGCTATTCCTTTAAATGCAACATTTGATACCGCCCTTACCGCAGCAAATACAACCGGTGCGGCAGGCGCAACATTAAACCTTATTGCAAGTTATTATAAAACGAATACAACCGCAGCCCAAGTTGGTGCATTGCAATCTAACGTCATTTATACAGTGTCTTATTTATAAAAAAAATTGAAACCAGACTCAAATGGGTCTGGTTTTTTGGGGTGTTTATGCAAAATATATTAATGACAATTATCTTATTATTATTTCCACAATTGATATTTGCGAATGTCATCATCACAGGAACTCGCGTTATTTACCCCGAAAATGCAGATAGCATTGCTGTGCAATTAACCAATAATAGTCAAACTGTTTCTCTTGTTCAGTCATGGATTGATAATGGCGATGAAAACTCGACTCCCGAAAATTCGGATGCTCCTTTTTACCTGTCCCCCCCTATTGTTAAAATTGAAGGTTTACAAGGACAACAACTTAAAATTAAAAAAATAGATAAGGCGCTACCAAGCCGTATTGAAAGTGTGTTTTATTTAAATGTATTAGATATCCCTAAAACACCCGATACCGCTAAAGGTAAAAATACGATTCAGTTAGCCACACGGTCTCGAATAAAAGTTTTTTATCGTCCTATAGGATTAACCGAATCACCTGACGAAGTTATTAATAAAATTAATTACCAATTAAACAATAACACCCTATTAATAAAAAACAATTCGCAATATCACTTTACGGTTGCTGCACTGACAACAATAAACGATAAAAAAAACTCACTTATTGATTCGGGGATGATATCCCCAATGTCTTCCCTTGAGTTTCCATTAAAACATGCATTAAAAAACCGTGACCTTGTTTTAATTTATGTCGATGATTATGGCGTTTTCAAATCTCACAAAATTAAACTTTAAAAGAAGATATCATCGTGAAAAAAGAAAACTATCTCTATTTCCTAATTCTATTAGGGCTGCAAAGTTGTCTCAAAAACGCGATAGCGGATGAATTTGAGACATCCCTATTGGTCGGTAAATCCGCACAGGGCGATATTTCACGATTTTATACAGACAGTAAAATTCCTTCGGGTAAACAGTTAGCGGACCTTTATGTAAATAATAACTGGAAAGGCCAATTTGAAATTGAGGTTGATAATGACGGTAAGCTCATCAGCCTTTCTTCTGACGATGTGGAAAAATTAAATTTAAACTTATCACCAAGTGTGATTGAAAAAATTCAACAGCAAAACGTTATTCCTATTAATTCTTTAGTGCCAAATGTTCATTACAAATTTAATATCAATGAATTACGCCTCGACATGACTGTGCCCCAGGTGGCATTAAAACAATCCGAAGCCAACTATGTTGACCCGAGTTTATGGAATTACGGCGAACCCGCAATTATATTTTCTTATAATACAAACTATTACAGCTACAAAGAAAAGAAAAACGCCAAAACCAGCAGTGATAATTTTTATGCAACACTCAATTCGGGGGTTAATTTAGGGGCATGGCAATTTAGGGACGAATCAAGTTATCGCAATAGTTCCCATGGTACGTCAAAATGGAAAAATAATACGCGTTATGCCTATCGGCCTATTAGCCAAATAAAATCGGGGGTTAAAGTCGGTGATTTTTACACCCCTGCAGCACTGTTTAACAGCCTGCGAATTCGCGGTATTGCATTGGCGACCGAAATGGGCATGTACCCCAATTCGAGCCAAAATTTTGTTCCTATCATTCGCGGTGTTGCTCAGACCAACGCATTGGTGAGCGTGTATCAAAATAATAACTTGGTTTACCAAGAAAACGTCCCACCGGGTGAATTCACCTTTAACGACCTTCAACCCAGCGCAGGCGGGGGGGATTTATTTGTTGTGGTGCAAGAGGCGGATGGCCGCAAAGAAACCTTCACCGTCCCTTATTCTGCGGTTCCTGACATGCTTAAAGAAGGCATTTATACCTACAACCTTCTTACTGGAAAAACGAAAATTGAAAGCACGCACTACCAGCCTAATTTTACACAAGGTGAAATACACTATGGTCTGAATAACCTCGTCACTCTCTATGCTGGCATGTTATTCAGTGAGAAATACTATTCCGGCGTTGTGGGAAGTGGTTGGAACTTTAGTTTTGGTGCCATTTCTGCCGATGTGACACACGCGAATGCAAAACTAGACGCTGGCTCTCAGAGTGGACAAAGTTACCGGCTGACTTACAGCAAATACATTAATTCAACCTCAACCAATTTAACGTTGGCGTCTTACCGTTACTCAACGAGCGGTTATTATAGCTTTATGGATGCTATCTACGCCCAAGATAACTATCGTGCGTGGAAATCCTATCAAGATGATCTCTCCCAACAACAGGGAAATGATGCCCCTTCCGACCTCTCATTGAGCAATTTTGATGCCCTACGAGGGTCTCGCGCAAAAAATACCTTTACCTTGAATTTAAATCAACAACTCGCGGATGGCTATGGCTCTATTTTTGTTTCTGGTACCCATCGCGATTATTGGAATACCCATGGCAGCAGCCGTGAATACCAAGCTGGTTATGCCAATAACTACAATGATGTGGCCTACAGCGTGTCAGTTTCCCGTATTCGTAATTATGATAATAAAGAAGAAACACGGGTGTATGCGAATGTCAGCGTGCCATTCTCATTGTTTGAAAAACGCGCCAATATTAATCTCGGCAGTTACTTTACCGATTCACATTACCAACAAACGGCGTTGAGTGTTAGCGGCATTGCGGGTAAAAATGATCAAGTCAATTATACCGTGACGGCAACCAACCAAAGTGGCGGAAATAATTTAGTGGGTGCAAATGCCAGTTATCAACTGCCATCGACGACCCTGTCAGGTTCATATACCGAAGCCAATAACTACCGCCAAGCGGGTTTAGGGGCAAGGGGAGCGGTGGTCGCCATTCCTGAACATATTGTTTTTTCAGGGGAAACAGGCCAAACCTACACCATTATCGAAGCGCCGTTGGCCAATAACATGATGGTCAATTCGGATAAAACCACCCTCACCAACCAGCAAGGTGTTGTGTTGGTTGCGAATTCCACACCTTATCGAACAAATACCTATACCCTTTCTGATACTGACAAAACATCAGGCGCAGAAGTCCTCGGCAATATGGGTAATGTGAGCCCATATCAAGGTGCCGTGAATTATATCAAGCTCGAAACGGACACGCGTCAAACTTACATATTCAGAGCATCACTGGCTAATGGGGAGTCCCTACCATTTGGGACTGAAGTGAATAATGCACAACAACAAAATATAGGTTATGTAGGGCAATCTGGGGTGATTTATATCAAGAGCGATCAGTGGCCTTCAGCCTTGTATATCAAGCTCAACCCTAAGGAAAAATCAGAGTGCGTGATTAAGGACCCCGTTAATACGATGGATAGAAACCGTAACTTTTGTCGATAAAGGACGTTATGATGAAAAAGACGCTATTGGCACTCCTCTTACCCGCATTATTACTCGCAAGCTATGATGTTGCTGCCAGTTGCAGCAACTTGGGAGAAAAAAATGTGCCACCACTCAACTTTGACATATCCACGGAACTTACAAGCACATCAACCACGGTCAGCAAGTCAGCTCGAACAGGATTCACGGGGCAATATACCTGCGTAGCACCGGGGCTACTTTTGTCCAATACGGTGGGTATTGATAGCCCATTTCGCCAATCCACAGTCGCGATTGGCTTTAATGGTGGGAAACAAGTGGTTTCTATCTCGGTCAGCGGTATTAGTCAATCAAGTGTAAATAATATACCCCCGGGTACCTACCCCGCCTCTAATTTAGACACAAATTTTACGATTCAATTTAAATTACTCAGCAGCCCACCTGCAAATAATTACAAAGAAGTTGCAGGTAACAGTGTGTTAATCAGCCCAGTGATGATGGCAACGGATGTAACAGAATTAGGCCTTATCCCTTGGCTGCTGCGCCTTGTCTCAGACTTGGTCACGTTTCTCTTAACCCTAAACTGGCCAACACATGCTGAGGATATGTTTTACCAACCAATCACGTTAACCTACGACCCAATCCTAACAACCTGTAATTTTACTAATCAAGGGCTAGTCGTTTCACTTCCGCCTGTCAGTATCAATACAGTCAAAAATGCGACTCGAGCAGGCTACACCCCCTTTACGCTGAATTTCACATGCAAAGATTTCCTCGCGGGTAGCACCGCTTCTCGCGATGTGTCTATGTTTCTATCCAGCGGTAGCTTACTGTCAAATGATAAAGCCACGATAAACAACACCCTCTCCCAAGGTGCTAAAGGTGTTGGTTTTCGGCTCGTCAAAGCGGATAACCTCGCCACCCCTTTATTCCTTTCTGACAGTGTGACGACACAAAACACCGCCACAAGTATTTTTTCTGTCCTAAAAGGTAACCCAATTTCACCGTCCTTTTCCGTCAATTTAGGGGCTTATTATTATCCTTATAACCCCAGTATTGTCACTCAAGGGGCAGTATCTGGTACGGCAACCCTTGTGATGTCTTACAACTAAAAAAGGTGCGAGTGATGAAATACTTAGGGGGAATTGCCTTATTGTTAATAAGTTTACAAACACCTGCAAGCCTTGTATTACAGGGAACTCGGGTTATCTTTCCTAGTGATAAGAAAATGGTTAGCATCCAGATGACTAATTACAGTGAACAGCCGACGTTGACCCAAAGTTGGATAGATGAAGGGAATATTAATTCAACACCCGAAACAACCAATGCACCCTTTATTGTCACCCCCCCTATTAACAAAATAGCCGCGAATGACGGCGTTCAGCTGCGCATTCGTTTTCTCGGCAATAATTTGCCCATGGATAGAGAGTCTGTTTATTATTTAAATGTTTTGGATATTGCGCCAAAACCTAAAAATACCCAAGGTATGAATACACTGCAGCTGGCGATTCAAACCCGGATCAAAGTGTTTTACCGCCCTATATCGCTGTTACCCCTTCCTGATACATTACTGGATAGCGCTAAGTTTTATACCGATAAGGGGTTATTAACCGTAAATAACCCAACACCTTATTTTCTTAGTATTGCCAATATCTACACTGCAAATAACGCCAATGATTCGATTGCTAAAAGTTTAATGATCGCACCATTTTCGACGCAGACAATCCCCTCAGGGAAAAAAGTGGTTAATGGAGAGAATATTACAGTAGTTTATATTGATGATACTGGGCAACAAATTGCGTATCAAGCCAAGCTATAAATACTGATATTTCATCGCATTTATAGCCCAGCAATAGAAATGTTATGACTGAGCAGTGACTTTAGGGCGAATAAATAACGCAGGTACAGCAAGTAACGCCATCAAGTAAAAGACTACGCCGTGGTGAGCAGGCACTCGCTCATAAATATAGCCGACAATAATCGTTAACACGGCTAAACCGCCTCCCGTAGCCAATGCTGAATAAACGCCCTGCAAAGGAATAATTTCATTTTCTTTACGTGCACTGATAAAACGCATTGCCGCAAGATGACAAACCGTAAACGTTCCGCTGTGTAATATTTGTACAATAATAAGCATGGGTAATGCGGTAAATGCCCCCATCATTCCCCAACGGATTATTCCACAGAATGCGGATAACAACAGTAAGTTACGTGCACTCCAGCGCCTAAATAAACGGTGACTCAGCATAAAAACGATCACTTCTGCGACAACGCCCAGTGACCATAAGTTACCAATTACTAAATCTGAATAGCCTGCTTCTTTCCAGAACAGTGATGCAAAACCATAGTAAGCTGCGTGAGCACCTTGCAATAAAGTTACACAAATCAAAAATCTGACTACATTTTTATCAGCAATCAATTGTTTGAATGTAACTTTATTGCCATTGTCCGCTTTTGCGGCTCCAGAAGGCATGATTGCAGGTCTTAACATGGCTCCTAGCAATAAGGCTAAGCAACTGATAATTAAAGCAACCATAATTGATTTATGGCCCCAGACACCGGCCAAGTAGCCCATTAACGAAGAACCTATAATGAAGGCTATCGAGCCCCAAACACGGATTTTGCCGTAATCGAACGTAAATTGCTTCTGCCATGTTCCTGCCAAGGAATCCCCTAATGGAACCATTGGAGCAAAAAATAAGTTAAAACCAATCATCACAAAAAGCAGCCATGCCCAATGTGAGCCAAAGGCAAAGCCAATGGAAAAAATTAAGGACGATGCAGCTAATAGACGTAGCGCGGTAATTAGCTTGGAAGGTTCTTTAACTAATGGGGTGATAAACATCGCACCAAGAAAACGAGCCGCAAGGCCTACCCCAAGCAAAACACCAATCATTTCTGCATCAATACCCTCGCCTTGTAACCAAACCGACCAAAACGGCAAGAAAATACTGTATGCAAAAAAGTAGGTAAAATAATCAATTGCTAGCCAGCGCGTTGATGGAATGACCATCATCCCTCCATTTTTTCAATGCAAAAAACCCGCTCATACTTAACAGTAGAAGCGGGTTTCGATAACTAAAAGTCGTTGTATTATGCGTAAACTGGGTATTTTTTGCAGATTGCTAATACTTTTTGTTTTACGCTCTCAATGGTCGCTTCGTCATTGAGGTTGTCTAGAATATCACACATCCAGCCAGCTAGCTCGCGCGCTTCAGCTTCTTTAAAGCCACGACGGGTAATTGCTGGAGAACCGATACGTACGCCTGAAGTCACAAATGGGCTCTTCGGATCGTTTGGTACGCTGTTTTTGTTTACGGTGATATTTGCACGGCCTAATGCAGCATCAGCATCTTTACCCGTGATATCTTTGTCAACTAAATCAACTAAGAATAAGTGGTTCTCAGTTCCACCAGAAACAACTTTATAACCGCGTTTTTGGAAAACTTCGACCATGGCTTTCGCGTTTTTCGCAACTTGTTGTTGGTAAACTTTGAACTCAGGTTCCATCGCTTCTTTCAATGCAACTGCTTTACCTGCAATCACGTGCATTAAAGGGCCGCCTTGGGAGCCTGGGAATACCGCTGAGTTGATTTTTTTGTACAGCTCTTCGTCACCGCCTTTCGCGAGGATCAAACCACCGCGTGGACCTGCTAACGTTTTGTGGGTTGTGGTTGTCACAACGTGAGCATGTGGAACTGGGTTTGGATAGACACCTGCTGCAATCAGACCCGCAACGTGTGCCATATCAACAAATAAATAAGCGCCAATGGCATCTGCGATTTCACGCATTTTAGCCCAATCAACCACGCCTGAATACGCAGAGAAACCACCGATAATCATTTTTGGTTTATGTTTTTCAGCTTGCGCTTTGATATCGTCGTAGTCAATCTTACCGCTTTCATCGATACCGTAAGGGACGATGTTGTACAGTTTACCCGAGAAGTTAACTGGGGAGCCGTGCGTTAAGTGGCCACCGTGCGCAAGGTTCATACCCAGCACAGTATCACCTGGTTGTAACAGTGCCATGTAAACTGCCGCATTCGCTTGTGAACCAGAGTGTGGCTGCACATTTGCGTAGTCTGCACCAAATAATTCTTTTGCGCGGTCAATCGCTAATTGCTCAACCACATCGACGTACTCACAACCGCCGTAATAGCGCTTGCCTGGATACCCTTCTGCATATTTATTGGTTAGCTGAGAACCTTGAGCCTGCATGACTCGTGGACTGGTATAGTTTTCAGAAGCAATTAATTCAATGTGTTCTTCTTGACGTTGTACTTCTTGCTCCATTGCTTCCCATAATTTTGGATCATAGTCTGCAATATTCATTTCACGCTTTAACATTCGCTTCTCCTGCCTCAGCAATTCAATAGGTTGACAATCAATTCATCGCAATAGCACACAGTGTAAACTCTTTTTCGTTCTTGAGATAGCCCTAAAGAAAAAATATACGCAAACGATTGCATTAATTTTTTTCACGTCATTTAGCACTCTTCGCCTCATTATAAAATAGCCCAAATTTCAAATTTTGACGTATGAATCTCTGGTATTGCGAGTCCCTTCTCATTATGTGTCTATTTTTGCCCTATTTTGTCTGTTTGCGTCTTTACAGATACCCTTAAATATTATAAGTTGTATTTAAAATGCATGTTTATAAATAAACTTTATGTCTCTCAAAAAAAGTATAGGTTTTCGGGAAAAAACCCTGCTATCTCGATGAAAACACAGTGTTATGCTTTTTGATAGCTTAGGAAAAATGCCGGAACCCTTCCTGACTGAGAACATGAAAATAATTCAGGAGCACCTGTATGTTAGACAACCAAACAATCGCCATTGTTAAATCAACCATTCCTGCTATCGCCGCTACTGGGCCTAAACTTACTGCACATTTCTACGACAGAATGTTTAATCAACATCCTGAGTTAAAAGATATTTTCAACATGACCCACCAAGCTAATGGTGCACAACGTGAAGCATTGTTTAACGCCATTTGCGCCTATGCGGTTCATATTGAGACCCCTGAAGCCTTAATCTCAGCTGTTGAAAAAATCGCTCAAAAGCACGTCAGTCTAAATATCAAACCTGAACATTACCCAATCGTTGGCGAAAACTTACTCGCGGCAATTGATGAGCTACTCAATCCCGGCCAAGAAGTACTTGATGCATGGGGGAAAGCCTACGGTGTATTAGCGGATATTTTTATTGGCCGTGAAGCCTCAATCTACCAAGAAAATGCTGACAAAAGTGGCGGTTGGGAAGGTTTACGAGAATTTAAACTAAAACAAAAACAACCACAAAGCGATGTTATCACCAGCTTTGAGTTCGTTCCTGTTGATGGTAAGCCAGTCGCAGGCTATCGCCCAGGTCAATACATCACGATTTATATTAATCATGATGGATTTGAGAACCAAGAGATCCGCCAATACTCCTTAACAACAGCACCTAATAGTCAAAGTTACCGCATCGCAGTAAAACGCGAAGACCAAGGCGCGGTGTCTAATTTCTTACATCAGCATATCAATGAAGGTGACAGTGTTTATTTAGCTCCGCCATGTGGTGATTTCTTTATTGATGTTGATAGCCAAACGCCTGTTACATTGATTTCCGCGGGTGTTGGCCTAACGCCAATGTTGAGCATGTTAAATCACCTCACACAACAAGGCCATGAAGCAACCATCAATTGGCTACATGCGGCGGAAAATGGTGCTGTTCAAGCATTTAACCATGAAATTGAACAATTAATGGCAAGACAGAAAGCTGGCCATAGCGCAATTTGGTTTAATCAGCCTCGGGATAATGACCGCCTCGGCTTTGATTATCAATATGAAGGGTTAATGGATTTACAGAAAGTGCGTGAATGGATTGACCAGCCGAATATGCAGTTCTATTTCTGTGGCCCAGTTGGCTTTATGCAGTATATTGGCCAGCAATTAATTTCAATGGGCGTTAATGCAGATGCAATTCATTATGAATGCTTTGGCCCTCATAAAGTGCTAACCCTCAATTAAGAGATAAAAAAATGCTCTTCGAGTAAGAAGAGCACTTCCTGAAACGTATCAGCCAACAGAAACTGTTCTAATGGCTGGGTGTTTGAAGTTTTTTCACAACTTAGCGGTAACGGGCTCGCATAAAAAATACACTGTTCTAATCCCATTCCTGTGTATTTTACCGTTACCGCCTTTTAATTCAACAGACTAAATCGCTTCTTCGTCCTGTTCTCCCGTACGGATACGGATCACGCGGGCTACATCGTAAACAAAGATTTTACCATCACCAATTTTGCCAGTTTGCGCTGTTTGCATGATAGTTTCAACGCAGTTTTCCACGATATCGTCAGGCACTACAATTTCAATTTTAACTTTCGGTAAAAAGTCCACCATATACTCTGCACCACGGTACAGTTCAGTGTGCCCTTTTTGACGGCCAAACCCTTTCACTTCTGTGACCGTCATACCGGTGATCCCGACTTCGGCCAGCGCTTCACGAACATCATCAAGTTTAAATGGCTTTATAATTGCATCAATTTTTTTCATAAATAGTTCCTGTTATGACCAGTTTTTACGGCCAAAACCTGAAGTGATCGGATAACGGCGGTCTTTACCAAAATTCCGCATGGTAATACGCGGTCCAACAGGTGCTTGTCGGCGTTTATATTCATTAAGATCGACCAAACGCACCACTTTACGGACAACCTCTTTATCAAAACCTAACTTGATAAGGTCATTAACGGATAAGTCTTTTTCAACATAACCTTCTAAGATAGCATCTAATATCTCATAAGGCGGTAAGCTATCTTGGTCTAACTGCCCCGGAGCCAATTCCGCTGACGGTGGCCTATCAATCACACGCTGTGGAATTGCTGGTGAAAGCGTATTGCGGTATTTAGCCAGTTCAAAAACCAGTGTTTTTGGCACATCTTTTAATACATCGAAGCCACCTGCCATATCACCATACAATGTTGAATAACCGACGGCAGATTCGCTCTTATTACTGGTTGTTAAGACTAAACGACGACGTTTATTGGACATCGCCATTAAGATAACAGCGCGGCAGCGTGCTTGTAAGTTTTCTTCAGTGGTATCAACCGCCGTACCCTCAAACATTGGGCTTAACTGCGCCATGAAGGAGTCAAACATCGGTTCGATAGAAACAATATCAAATTCCACGCCTAATAACTCAGCCTGTTCTTTGGCATCATGAATGCTCATTTCGGCAGTATAACGGAACGGCATCATCACCGCTTGTACTCGTTCTTTACCAATAGCGTCTACCGCGATAGCAACGGTTAAACCCGAATCTATCCCACCTGATAGTCCAAGGATTGCACCATTGAAGCCATTTTTATTGATATAATCACGAGTCGACATCACTAAGGCTTGGTATACCTGTGCGACAGGGTCATTTTCAATAAACACACTCCCTTCGCTCACCAATTCCAACTCATCAAATTGTACCGTGACAACTTGTTCTTTGAATTCAGGCAGCTTAAAGGTTTGTTTGCCTTTATTTGCAATGACTTTCGAACCACCATCAAATACTAATTCGTCTTGTCCACCCACTTGGTTAAGGTAAACGATAGGCATGTGGGTGCGTTGGCAATGGTCAATCAATAAGTCGCTACGGATATGTTCTTTGTGAATATCATAAGGCGATGCATTGATTGTTAATAATAACTCAGCGCCAGCGCCTTTAACTGCATCTACAGGCTCGTCATACCAAATGTCTTCACAAATCAATAAGCCTAATTGATAGCCTTTAAATTCCACTACGCAGGTTTTTTCAGCTGCACTGAAATAACGTGGTTCATCAAAAACGCCGTAGTTTGGGAGTTCTTGTTTAAAATAGCGAGCATGCAATTTTCCTTGGTAGAAGAAAGAGAGTGCATTGAAGATTTCATCCCCTTCATAACAAGGGTGACCAACAATAATCGCCGTTTCTGTACTCGCCTTTTGTAAACGTTCAAGCTGAGCTTCACATCTGTCTTCAAAATCTGCGCGGAAAATTAAATCCTCTGGCGGGTACCCCGTCAAAGACAGTTCTGAAAACATCACAATATCGGTTTGTGAGGCTTGTTCACTCACCACTTGCAACATACGATCGCAGTTACCTTCGATGTCACCGACTAACCAGTTAAGTTGTGCGAGTGAAATATTAAGCTTACGGCTCATAACGTGTTTCTTCTCCCGAAGCGTGAATACGGTTTACCTTGTCCACGTAGATTATGTAGACAAATAATAGTTAATTATTCTTTAAAATCATTAGCTTCTAAATCGTGGCGACCAAGCAATTTATAAAACTCGGTACGATTTCGCCCTGCCATGCGTGCAGCTTGTGTGACATTGCCTTTTGTCATCTGCAATAACTTGCGTAAATAATTCAATTCAAATTGATTACGTGCTTCGACAAAGGTTGGCAATGCGGTATTTTCACCTTGTAGCGCTTGGCTGACAAGGGCTTCACTAATAACAGGTGATGTCGTTAACGCCACACATTGTTCAATCACGTTAACCAATTGGCGTACATTACCCGGCCAAGTTGCTGTCATTAGGCATTTCATCGCATCACTTGAAAAACTGCGCACAAAAGGCTTATGCCGAGACGCAGATTCCCTCAATAAATGATTTGCTAACAATGGAATATCTTCTGCACGCTCATTTAGTGCAGGAATGCGTAAATTAACTACATTCAAGCGATAATAGAGATCTTCACGAAATTCATTTTTTTCCATCGCTTTCGGTAAATTACGGTGCGTTGCAGATAAAATACGTACATCGATATCTAAGTCGCGGTTACTCCCTAAAGGACGAACTTTGCGTTCTTGTAACACACGTAATAATTTTACCTGCAAAGGCATTGGCATATCGCCAATTTCGTCAAGAAACAGTGTCCCACCACTTGCGGCAAAAAATAGCCCTTCACGGTTACTCACTGCTCCCGTAAAAGCGCCTTTTGCATGGCCAAATAGCTCAGATTCTAAAAGTTGTTCTGGTAATGCGCCACAGTTGATAGCAATAAATGGTTTACGTGCTCGAGGGCTTGCTTTATGAATGGCTTGCGCTAACACTTCTTTACCCGTCCCACTCTGGCCGTTAATCAGTACGCTAACGTCTGATTGAGCCACCATATGTGCTTGCTCAAGAAGGCGGATCATTAAAGGGCTACGAGTGACTATCCCTGAGCTCCAGGCTTCATCGCTCATGGGTGATGAAGACAATGCTAACGCTTCATCGATTGCTTTATATAAAGCGTCTTTATCGACAGGTTTAGTTAAAAAGCTAAACACACCACGCTGTGTAGCCGCTACAGCATCAGGGATTGAACCATGTGCCGTTAATATAATAACGGGCATATTAGGATGGGCTTTTTGCACTTCATCAAACAGCGCCATGCCATCCATTTCATCCATGCGCAAGTCACTTATCACTAAATCTAACTTTTCTTTCTGTAAGATTTTGAGTGCTTCTGGGCCACTTTCCGCGGTGGTGACTTTAAATCCTTCGCTACTTAGTCGCATCCCTAGCAACTTAAGTAAGCTTGGGTCATCATCCACCAGCAGTAAATTTGCCGACTTACGGTTTGTCATTGTTGCACGTTCTCCGATGAAGGTTGTTCTGCGGGTTTTGGTGCTTCAGATGAGGTCTCTTTATCGCCTTCAACAACGCTTTCGACTTCTTTTTCCGTTTCATTAGTGCTTTTTTTCCGTGAGGAAAGTTGGCGCTCAATGTCTGTTAAATTTTCGAGCTTACGCGATGTCGTATTCAGCTCAAAAGCCAATTTGGCGTTGTCCTCTTTTAGACGATCAAGCTTAGTATCCATTTCTTGCTGTAAGCGTTTATAACGCACACCCGCATCAGAAAGGTTAATAATTTGCACTTGCTGCTCACGCCATAGCTGTAATAACGGGCGTACTGCCGTAGGAAAACTAAGGCTGTAGGAATTAATGCTATCAAGCATTTTACGCCGTTCGGCAATCGTTGGGTCTGCGGAGTTCAACAATATATTCTGTTGAAAGGCCTCTGACCAATTCGTAACATCTATTTTGCTCGCATTTTCACGCGCTTGCGAAGTCTCTGTGCGATCTGCACAGTCCATCATTCGCAACCAGAATAACGCATTTTCGCGAGCGGCTGGTTGCTCATTATCCCAAATCGTATCGCATGGTGCATAACGATAATCAGTGACTCTGACTTCAGGCACAACCACTTGTGCCAGCGTTTCCAGTGGTGATTGACCATTTTTTGCTACGCATCCACTTAGGATAAGGGTAAAAAATACCGCCCCAAAGCTAAACCCAGTTCGTCTCATCACAAACGGGTTTTTTTGATTAAGTTTATTTGGCAGTGCCTTACGATAGAGCACCGTCAAAAAATCTGTAGACCGATTGACCATTATTCATTCTCTGCTGTTAGAGGCAGCTCAATTCTAAAACAGACATCTGCTGATTTATATGGGACTAATGAGAGTTCTCCGCCCATTTGTTTTATACAGTCTTGTGCAATACTCAGCCCCAATCCACTCCCTTTTACCGCACCTTTTCTTTGTAAGGACCCTTGGTAAAAAGGCTCAAAGATCATGCTTTGCTCAGATTCGGGAATTGGCGTACCTGTATTCGCAACTTCAATCAGTAGTTTATTGCCTGTTTGACGACTCGTGATCCAAATATTACCTGATTCGCCGCCATAGTGCACCGCATTGGAGTAGATATTATCAATAACTCGCCCAAGTAAGGTCGGTTCCGCTAAACAGCTTTCGACTTTTAAACGGACTTCCGTTTTAATATTTTTTGCTCTAGCAGGCAAATTATGTGCATTAACAATATCTTCAATCAATTTTTGTAGGTCAACTAATTGTGCTTCTGGTGGGTCATCAACCAATTTACGATTATAATCGAGTAGTTGCTCAATAAGTTGCTGAAGATGCTTACTGCTGTGGTCGAGAATTTCAACGACTTCCCTTTGAGAGTCAGTTAATGGCCCTGCGACTTCATCTGCTAGGAGTTCCGTTCCTTCTCGCATACTGGCGAGCGGTGTTTTTAATTCATGGGAAATGTGGCGTAAAAACTCATGGCGCTGAGACTCAAGCCAAGCTAAGCGCTCACTTAACCAAATAATACGTTGAGCAATGGTTCGCAGTTCTCTTGGCCCTTTAAAGCGTTCAATATTGCTTGCAAGCGTTCGCCCAGTGCCAAGGCGGTTGATCATTCGCTCAATCACTTTGACGGGCCCGATAATCATTCGAGTAAATAGAGTTACAAGCAATGCGCTGAGTAGAAATAGAATCAAGCTTTGCCAACCAAATAATTGGCCTTTGTTTGCAATCGCTTTTTGCAGTTGTTCACCACGGCTAAAAATGACATCACGAGTTTCTTGTACGAGCGCCGTATTTTCTGCTGAGAACTGCTCTAAGGCTTGAGTAACTTTCGCGGTAGGCTCATTATTTTCGCACGTCACTGTTTTAAGCTGTGCCAATGTTGCGGTGAGCTTTGAGGTGTCAGACGTTTGAGGCAAAATGGTTTTTTGCCTTTCAAACATTTGTTCATAATCGACAAATTGTTTTTGATACTGAGTCTTCAACGTTGCGTCTTGCAATACGCAATATTGACGATAGCTTCGCTCCATTTCCAATGCGAGACTGCTCATTACCTCACTGCGCCTTGCATCCAGTAAGGTCGTTTTATTGATATTTGCGGCTTGGTTACTCAGTTGTTCTAAGCTTTGATACGCTTGATATGCCAAAACTAATAAAGGCAACAAGACGAGCCAAAATGCCATCACAACCAGTTGACGCAAGGAACGCGGGAAAAAACGCCATTTGCTCAATACATTCATCTCATACCTATTAAACGTATTTCAATGGTAGCAGAACTCACTCCCACGCGAAAAGATGAATTCGGGTTCTGAGTTCCATAGCATAAAAATCAGACTAACTATGACCGAATGACTGCAATCTACGTGCCAGTTTATTACATAAAAATGAGTATTTTCAGTGTGGTATATTCTACATTTGAATAGGTGAGTCGCTTGAGGTAACGACTATTCAATGATTAATTGTACGTACTTTGTGCAGATAGAGTGCTGAAGTTTGATGTATGGCAGATACAGGAAGGCGGAGATAAGGATCGACCTTAACTCCGCCAGCGATGATTTACTGCTTTTATAGGATTATGTCTTTACATTAAAGATAATCATATAGGTGGTGCCTCACTCCACGTGTCGCCCTGTGTTTGATAAGGCCCGAAGGCGAATATCTGTGCTGTTGGACGGTAGGCACCTTACTTTGGCGTCATTCTTGCTTTATGTGGTATGTACCCAACTATTTTTGGACCGACATAATAAATTGAATGAGCAACTGGGTATTATTATGCACAACCCATGCCAACTTTTCAATGTCATTTTTATCCTACTGAATAATATGAAAATTTAACTTTTCCTTTCTTTTGACTCTTTCTGAATACGCTGAAACGGTTTATCCAGCTCTTGGAATTGTCGCTAATTTAAGACACTCAAATACTCAATTGATAAATACCTTATATATCATACAGATAAATGTCTCCATTTGGAGACAGTGCATACCGGGGTTTGTCTCCTATTTTATACACTCTCGGTTTCATTACCCTCAGAATTATCACTCGCTGTTAAAATAAATCAATATAATTAATGTTTAATTTAAAACATCAAAAATATAAAATAATATTTATATCAACACATTAAATAAGAATAAATTCTATTTTCAAGCTATAAATATTATCAAACATAATTAATACTTAAATAATAATTATGTATTTACACTATTTTTATTAAGGCACTTCCATGAATACAAACTATCTCCCTGCATCTGATATTCATCAGCTTCAACCCGCAGTGCATGTTCTCGAACAATCGCTCGGTTATTTATACCAAGCCGCTTTGCGTGCTGCCGTCAAATTACAACTTGCGGAGCATTTACAATCAGGCCCTAAAACAGCAGAGCAACTTGCCCATGAAACAGGAGCAACACCAAGAGAACTCATTCGTATCGTCAGGCTCCTTGCAACCAAAAATATCTTTCAACTGTCCTCTGATAACCAACTCGCACTAACGCCTGCCGCACAATTCCTGTCTAAAGAACACAAGTACTCACTGCGACAAGCAGTTTTAACATTCACCGATCCTACTTTTTGGTTACCTGCTGGTGAATTACATCGCTTTGCATTAGAACCGCATTTATTCAACAACATTTTTGGAATGGGTTTTTATGAATATTGGGAGAAAAACATTGATGCCCCAGATAATTTTCATAAAGGTATGTCTTCCGTCAGTGCCTTAGAAAATATATTTGTTGTTAATAGCTACCCTTTTCCAAATGATGGCGTGATCGCGGATATCGGCGGAGGCTGGGGAGGACTTCTATTAGAGATCCTAAAAAATCATTCAACACTCAAAGGTATATTATTTGACAGAGAAACCGTTGTGGAAAATCACCTTCTTTATCAATTACAAGATGATTCTCGCTGGGAGGTTCAAACAGGCTCATTCTTAGAACGTTGCCCTGAAGCTGATATTTATTTACTTAAATATATTGTACACAACTGGTCAGACTCTGTTGCGGTTAAGATATTAAAATCTGTTAGAAAATCGATGAAGCCATCATCTAAGGTTTTGATTATAGAGAACATAATATCTAATGACCCCATCCCTCATTTCAGTAAAAATATGGATCTTGTTCAAATGGCATTACTCGAGGAAGGGCACGAACGTACTGAAGATGAATTCATACAACTACTTACAAGTGCAAATTTAAAACTCAATCGTGTCATAACGACACAATGCCATATTGGCATAATCGAAGCATTGCCAATATAACCTCACCCCCTGCTTAGTGGCTTCAGTGGCCACTATAGTAAAAAATATCTGACTTTCTGATGAATATCAGAATTCTAAATGATGTTAGTAGCTTATCCCTGCTCATCTTGATATAAGATTTATCAATACCCCTCTCATCACAGAATATAACAATATGATAAAAATCGCCTTAGTTGATGACCACATTGTTGTGCGCTCCGGTTTCGCACAATTACTGACGCTTGAACCCGATATTTCCGTTGTCGGGCAATATGCGAGCGCCCAAGAAGCATTGCTAAACCTCCTTAGTTTAGAGATTGATGTCGCCATTATGGACATTTCAATGCCAGATGAAAATGGCTTACAGCTGTTATCACGCCTTCGCCAAAAAAAGCCCGACTTTAGAACCATTATTCTTAGCATTTACGACACCCCCGCTTTTGTACAAAGTGCATTGGATGCCGGAGCAAGCGCTTATTTGACTAAACGTTGCGGGCCAGAAGAGTTAGTGCAAGCGGTACGTTCTGTTCACCAAGGAGGCTGCTATTTATGTGCGGACGCCATGCGAGCCCTGCGTCATTCACCGCAGCAGCACCAAGGCATACAAGAGTTAACGCCACGGGAGCGGGAAATCTTTGATTTATTGGTGGCGGGTCTCAGCGTAAAAGTCATCGCAGAGCAACTCGAGCTTAGCCATAAAACAGTGCATGTCCATCGCGCTAATGTGCTCGGTAAATTACAATGCGAAAACACCATCGACCTTGTGCACTACGCACTAGAACATAACCTTATTTCAAGATCTTAATGGTATGAGTAAAAGCCTGCGTTTGACATTACAATCCATTTTTTTGCTTTTTACCTACTCATTATTGTGGATTGGGCTGTGGATCATTGGCTTTTATTTAAGTGAAAATAGCTTTCAGGCAACCTTGTTTTTACCCCAAGGGCTTCGCCTTGCCTTGATGATAATCCTCTGGCGGCGCTATTGGCCTACTTTGCTACTCAGCGAAGGTATTTTGAATTTTTGGTTATCTGGGGAACAACTGCTCTTCCAGCCGATTTTGCTGCTCTCCCCACTGTTAAGCCTTGGTGTGGCTTTTGTTATTCAAGATATTTGGTGGCGCTATACCTTATATTGGCAGCGCTTATTGCTATTGCTGGCGGGTGTCGCTGCAAACAGTGTCCTACACGCATTACTGTTTGGCTGGCTATCGTCCTATTCCATTAGTCAGCTCTTTTTAACAACATTTACGGGTGGAATACTGCTCTCGCCATTTGTTTATCTTATTTATGAATATCTCCATGAGCAGCACTACCAGATGTTACTTGATTATGGAACGCCAGATAAGCAGTTACGCACCTCATTGATTGTTTGGTGCTTCTTATTTTGTGTTGTCGGTCTTAGCGCCCAAGTCTTTTTCGCCCCTGAAATCGAACGTTTGATTGTATTACTGGTTTTTATTCCGAATGTATTTATGGCTTACCGCTATGGTTGGCAAGGCGGTGTGCTTTCGGCATTATTAGGCAGTTTAATTATTACTTTTGCTCGGCAATTTCATGGCGCGTTTGCAGACTTAGAAGAACTGGAAATGTTCCTCAGTACTCAGGCTTTGATCGGTATTGGGTTAGGGATTGCTATTAGCCGCCAAAAACAGCTCGCGAGTAACCTGCAGCGTTATCGGCAACGCTTAGAGCAAGAGTTAAAAGCACGACGCGACCTAATGCGCCAGCTAGTTCATACTGAGGAAGATATCAAAAAAGCCATCGCTCGCGAATTACATGATGAAATTGGGCAGAATATTACCGCCATTCAAATTCAATCCATGCTAGTGAAAAAAACGGCACCAGATTCATTAAGCCACCAAGCGGCTAGCCAAATTAATGAGCTTGCTCAGCAAATTCACCAATCGACTCGTCAACTGTTACGACAATTACGTCCACCCGTTTTGGACGAAATGTCCCTTGAGGATGCGCTTACCCATCTCATTGCCGAATTTTCGTTTCCTGAAAATAATATTCAATGCCATTTTCGTTATGCCCTGCAAGAAACGCCAGTCAATGAAACCGTTCTGTTTACGTTATATCGCCTTGTTCAGGAATTGCTGAACAATATCAGTAAGCACGCGAAAGCCACACAAATCCACATCTCACTTGAGCAATTAGGTGACTCGATCCAGCTTATTGTTGATGACAATGGTGTGGGCATCCCTTTTAGCAAACGCACCAGTGGCTTCGGTTTACGCGGTATTGAAGAGCGCGTTAGAGCCCTCGGTGGGGATTGGACACTCACCACGCAAAACGGCACACAAATAATTGTTAACTTGCCCACATTTTGAGATAAAACATCGCAAAACTAGGAATTATTCCTAGTCCTCTAATACCTTCTCTCATCCCTTTTGTTAAAAACTTGATTACATTTTGCCAAACACGAGAAACACCATCATGACAGGTAAAAATACGTTGGATCTGGATAACACTTATCGTTTTTGGCGTCGCCGACTGATGTTATTCATGATTGTTGGCTATGCCACCTTTTATCTAACGCGAAAGAGCTTCAATTTCGTGATGCCTGTTATGCAAAGCGAATTGTTACTCGACAAAAGTGATATTGGTTGGATTGCTACCGCGTTTTACCTGACGTATGGCATTTCGAAGTTTTTGTCCGGTATTTTCCACGATATCACAGGCTACCGCTGGTTTATGGGGGCGGGCCTTGTGATGACGGGGATACTGAACATCATTTTTGCCTATTGTTTATCGTTCCCTGCTCTCTTGCTGGTTTGGACGTTAAACGGGTTTTTCCAAGGTTGGGGATGGCCACCTTGTGCACGAATTCTGACTCACTGGTATTCACGCAATGAACGTGGTTTCTGGTGGGGTTTATGGAATATCTCCATTAATCTCGGTGGCATGCTGCTGCCTTTGCTCACCGCGTTGTTAGCAACGCAATACAGTTGGCAAATGGCATTGATAGTGCCTGGTGTGATTGGTGTGGTCGTTGGGCTTTGGTTGTGCGGCCAGCTACGGGGCACGCCACAAGAAGAGCAACTCCCCAGTGTTGGGCAATGGCGTCAAGATGTACTGGAGCTGCGCCAAGAGCGTTTGTCTCCTCCCATGCCAATGTGGGTGATTTTAAAAGACGCGATTGTTTTCAACCGAATGATTTGGTTATTAGGTTTCTCTTATATTTTGGTTTATCTCATTCGTATGGCGATAAACGATTGGGGAAATCTCTGGTTAACAGAAACACATGGCACCAATTTACTCAGTGCCAACGCAACATTGTCGTTATTTGAATTAGGTGGGCTGCTTGGCGCACTGTGCTCAGGATGGGGCTCTGATATTTTGTTTCGCGGGCAGCGGGCGCCAATGATTTTGCTGTTTTCATTGGGGTTGTGTATCTCAGTCAGTGCCTTGTGGCTTACCCCTATTCATCATTACGCTTTATTAGCGGTGTGTTTTTTTGCTATTGGCTTTTTTGTTTTTGGACCACAAATGTTAATCGGTCTCGCTGCAACAGAATATTGTCATAAAAAAGCAGCGGGAGCGGTAACGGGTTACCTTGGGTTGTATGCCTATTTAGGGGCAGCAATTGCAGGGTGGCCGCTCTCTCAAGTCATCGCACATTACGGTTGGTCTGGGATGTTTACCTTACTCGCCAGTGCCGCTGCCTTGATGGGGCTACTGCTTATGCCGCTTTTGATTGCGAACGTCAGCAAACGAGAGCACATGGCAGGATCTGTTTCACCCTCTGATAATTAAAATCTGATAAAGGATTGAAAATGAAACTGAAAACTCTCTCTACTCTAATCGCAGCAGGCTTATCCCTCGCCGCAATTTCGACCACTGCAAGTGCGGCGGGTCGCCTTGTGGTTTACTGTAGCGCAACCAATGCAATGTGCGAAACAGAAACCCAAGCATTCGCTAAAAAATATGATGTGAAAACCACGTTTGTGCGTAACGGTTCGGGCAGTACTTTAGCTAAAATCGAAGCTGAAAAACGTAACCCACAAGCAGACGTGTGGTATGGCGGTACATTAGATCCGCATTCACAAGCGGGAGAAATGGATTTACTTGAACCATACAAATCACCAAAACTCGCTGAGATCATGCCACAATTCCAAGACCCAGCGAAACGTAAAGGTAACTACTCCTCAGCGGTTTACATCGGAATTTTAGGTTTTGGTGTGAATAAAGATCGCTTAAAAGAAAAAGGCTTACCTATTCCGACTTGCTGGAAAGATTTAACCAAACCTGAGTACAAAGGCGAAATTCAAATCGCTGACCCACAAAGTTCAGGAACTGCGTATACCGCATTGGCAACATTTGATCAGCTGTGGGGTAATGAGCAAGCCTTTGATTATTTGAAAAAATTAAACTCAAATATCTCTCAATATACCAAATCAGGTATTGCCCCAGCACGTAACGCCGCGCGTGGCGAGTCTGCCATTGGTATCGGCTTCTTACATGATTATTCATTAGAAGTGGAAAATGGCGCGCCATTAGAGTTAATCGCACCTTGTGAAGGTACAGGTTATGAAATCGGCGGGATCAGTATCCTGAAAAATGCCCGTAATATGGACAACGCTAAACTGTTCGTCGATTTCGTGTTGTCTAAAGAAGCCCAAGAGCTGAGCTGGAAAGAAGGTAAATCTTACCAAATCCTCACCAATACCACGGCAGAATCATCACCAATTTCGTTAAAACTGAATGACCTGAACCTGATTAATTACGATATGGATAAATATGGCGACGCCGATGTCCGTAAGAATTTAATCAACAAGTGGGTTACTGAAGTCAAAATGAGTAAATAACCACCCTGTGCGGCGTGAATGCGCCGCACTGAGCACTTACTTAACTAAAATAAAAATTAATTTAATTAAGCTCTAAATAGTTTGTGTTGTCACAAGGCGGCAAGTGGACGTTATTCCTAGGAACATACACAAGTATGTGACTAGGATAACAGATCGCAGCCAACACCGTGACAGCGCAAAATATGACGAGCTTAGGGGGATCTATGTCTCAAACCCTAGCTCTGACACCACCTAAAAAGCGAGATAGCACCTTTTTTTGGCTGCTATTAGCTTGGGTTGGTTTCGCCTTGTTACCGTCTTGGAGCCTGGATTATGGCTTACTTGACTCGACGCAAGATGAAATCCTCGCCGCTTATGGGTGGAGCAGCCTGAATATTAGCTGGCTTTGGTATCTCTTGCCATCTGTGCTGTTTATTCGCCCGTTAACACCAGCGGATCGTTACCATAAAACTCGCCATTATTTCGATATTGCCGTTGCGGCACTCACTGCCGTTGTGGTGATAATCACCGCTTACCTTGATGGTAAGGGGCTTGGTTATTCAGCCATTGTGCTGTTTATTGCCTTAGGTATGGTGATGACGCACGCGTTAACCCGCCTTGAATGGCTGGGTGGCGACCAATTTGTCATTGGCTCACTGATCACCGTAGTTGCACTGATCACACTGTTTATCGTCTTCCCAAGTGTAGCGATTTTTATCCCCATGTTTACCGATGGTAATGGGGATTTTGCGCCATTTGCCTTTGTGGCAATTTTAACGCAATCCCATATTGTTCAAGTTATTATTAACTCGGTCTTTCTCTCTTTAGCCGTAGGCGCAGGTTGTACCTTCTTTGGGTTAATTTTAGCTATCTACACCACACGTATTGCGAAACGCTCTGCCATTATTGGTCGCGTGTTTTCTATCTTACCAATTGTGACACCACCATTCGTTGTCGGCCTTGGTGTGACCTTGATGATGGGTCGCTCAGGCTATATTACTGAATTTCTCGCCACTTACATGGGGTTAGAAAATACCAACTGGTTGTATGGTTTTACGGGAATTTGGCTCGCACAGGTTCTGGCCTTTACACCCATGTCATTTATGATTTTGGATGGTGCGATTAAAACTATTCACCCATCTTTGGAAGAAGCCTCTTACACCCTGCGTGCTAACCGCTACCAAACCTTCTTTAATGTGTTTATGCCATTATTGAAGCCTGCGCTAGCTAACGCATTTTTAATCGTTATTGTTCAGTCTTTAGCGGACTTTAGTAACCCGTTAGTATTAGGCGGTAACTTTGACGTCTTAGCGACACAAATCTACTTCTACATCACAGGTTCACAGTTAGATTACCAAGCTGCCAGTACCTTGGGTGCATCACTGTTAGTATTCTCACTGCTGGTATTCTGCGTGCAGTATATGTGGATTGGTAAGCGTTCGTACGTCACGGTCTCTGGTAAATCTTACCGTGGTGATGTCCAGCCGCTGCCATCATCTTTAATTACCACGGTTACTCTCTTCTTAGCGATTTGGGTTGCCTTTAACGTGCTGTTATACGGTAGCATTTTCTACGGAAGCTTTACGGTGAACTGGGGTGTGGACTACACCTTAACTCTGGATAACTTTATTAAGTTATTCGGCCAAGGTATGAGTGACGGCGCATGGCCTTCATTGCTCGATACCCTTCTGTATGCGGGGATTGCGGCACCAATTACGGCTATTCTCGGCTTGTTAATTGCTTATATCGTGGTGCGCCAAGATTTCCGTGGCAAGAAAACCATCGAATTCACCACCATGTTATGTTTCGCCGTACCGGGTACCGTTGCTGGTGTGTCATACATCTTAGCCTTTAACGACACCCCGTTCTATTTAACGGGTACAGCCGCCATCGTGATTATTTCGATGACCATGCGTAACGTCCCTGTAGGGATCCGCGCAGGTATCGCAGGCTTGGGGCAAATTGATAAATCATTAGATGAAGCGTCATTAAGCCTGCGAGCAGGTTCCATGCGCACCATTTTCTTTATCTTACTGCCACTCTTACGCCCTGCCATTTTGTCCGCGCTGATTTACAGCTTTGTCCGTGCCATCACCACGGTCAGTGCGATTGTGTTCTTGGTTACCCCTGATACACGCGTTGCCACCGCTTACATTCTTAACCGTGTTGAGGATGGTGAGTATGGCGTTGCGATTGCTTATGGCTCCATTTTGATTGTGGTCATGCTCGCAATTATCTTCTTATTTGACTATTTGATTGGCGAAGCCCGTGTTTCACGTTCCAAAGCCAAAAATGCACAGTGATCAGGGAGTAACTGACATGACACAACATAATTTTGTTGAATTAAAAAATGTGACTAAACGCTTTGGCACCAACACGGTCATTGATGATTTAAGTCTTTCTATTCCTCAAGGTAGCATGGTGACCTTATTAGGCCCATCAGGTTGCGGGAAAACCACCGTTTTACGTTTAGTTGCAGGGCTCGAAAAGCCGACCGAAGGCCGCATGTTTATTGACGGTGAAGATGTAACCGACCGTTCAATACAACAACGCGATATTTGTATGGTATTCCAGTCCTATGCCTTGTTCCCACACATGTCTTTAGGGGATAACGTAGGTTACGGTTTGAAGATGTTAGGCTTACCGAAAGCTGAAATCAAAAAACGGGTCGATGAAGCCTTAGAGCTGGTGGATTTAGCCGGCTTTGCTGACCGTTTTGTTGACCAAATTTCTGGGGGGCAACAACAGCGTGTCGCCTTAGCCCGTGCCTTAATCCTCAAGCCAAAAGTGTTGTTATTTGATGAGCCGTTAAGTAACTTGGATGCCAACTTACGCCGCAGCATGCGTGAGAAAATTCGTGAACTACAACAACAATTTAACATCACCTCTTTGTACGTTACCCATGACCAAAGTGAAGCTTTCGCGGTATCTGACATGGTTCTGGTGATGAATAAAGGGAAAATCATGCAATTGGGTTCACCGCAGGAACTCTATCGCCAACCAGCATCGAAATTTATGGCCAGCTTTATGGGAGATGCCAACATTTTTCCTGCGACATTGACCACAGACTTTGTTGATATCTTTAATTATCGCTTGCCACGCCCTGCGCAAATTACCTCAGCGCAAACGCAGGTCACTGTGGGTGTTCGCCCTGAAGCCATTACCTTGAATACACAAGGTGATGATAGCCAACGCTGTACCATCACCTACGTTGCCTATATGGGGCCACAATATGAAGTAACAGTTGATTGGCATGGTCAATCTATGTTGCTGCAAATTAATGCTACCCAGTTACAACCAAGTGTAGGGGAAAATTTGTACCTGCAAATTCACCCTTACGGCATGTTTGTGCTTGAATAATCAGCCGTTACCTTAAACACCAAACCGCCACATCCTGTTGGCGGTTTTTTTATGCTTCAAAATAAAAAAAGCAGAAGCGTTTTCGCCTCTGCTATGAATGAATTTACCAATAACTATAAGAATGCTTTATATGGCAGCTCTGGCTCATTTTTAAAGATATCGTTAAAGCCACGGAAGTGCTGATAATGCATACGATCTTTATCGGTTGGGTAAGTATATTTGCCGCCCACTTGCCAGAAGAACGGGGCAAACGTGTATTGCAAACGCTCTTTTTTCATATTCCACAACACTTCAATTTCACGCGGGTCGTTTTGGAAGTTAGCCCAAATATCGTGGTGGAATGGAATAACGCGTTCGCAATTTAATGATTCTGCGGCACGCAAAATATCTGAAGAGGTCATTTTATCCGTCACACCACGAGGGTTTTCGCCGTAAGACAGTAATGCGACGTCGATATTGTAACGGTTACCGTGGGCCGCATAATAGTTTGAATAGTGGGAATCACCTGAGTGATAAACAGAACCGCCCGTGGTTTCAATTAAATAGTTCACTGCACGGGAGTCCATGCCATCTAAAATAGCTTTATCGTATGAAGACACCCCCTGCGGCAACGTCACTAACGCTGTGCGGTCGAAAGAGTCTAATACACGGATTTTCATGTCTCCGACTTCTAGCACATCGCCCACTTTTGCCACCACACAACGCTCAGCAGGTACGCCCCATTTTGTCCATAAATCCACACACGCTTGTGGGCCAATAAACTTAACGTGGTCGCCGCAGTTTTGTAGCACGGCTGCCGCTACGTTAACATCGATATGGTCAGCATGGTCGTGTGAGGCTAAAATCGCATCCACCTCTTTAATTGCGAATGGGTCAAGGGGAAAAATTGCTGTACGCAAGTTAGGTTGTAGCGCTTCGACTCCCCCCATACGCATCATTTGGTGTTGCTTGTTCATCAGTGGATTTTTTTGTGTTTTTTTCCCTGTGCCACACCAAAAATCGATAGAAATATTGGTATTACCCGCACTTTTCAACCAAATACCTGTGCAACCTAACCACCACATTGAAAATGTATTGGGCTCAACAACGGTTTTTTCAATTTCTTCATTTAGCCACGTCCCCCACTCAGGAAACGTACTTAAAATCCAAGATTCACGTGTAATTTCATTGACTTTGCTCATAGTGATAATACCTTTTCCAGAATTTTAGATGTCAGGAGCCCGATGCCTTAATGAAAGAATTAAGGCATGAAGGCAAATTTGTTTAAATTCAATAAATCAGGTAGTCGGCTAAACTAGACGAGGATCACGCGAGTCCCTTGCGCTTCAATCCCTTTAATCACCTCAGGGTTTGCATTTCTTCCCGTGATAAGTACATCAATCTTATTTGCTGGGCAAAATAACATCCCTGTTCGATGGCCTACCTTAGAACTGTCGACAACCACCACTAATTTATCGATTTGGTCTAGCATCTGCTGCTCAGCCACGGCGGTTAGCATATCGGCTTTATATAAACCGGCTTCCGTTAGCCCCTTCCCTGACGTGAACATCCAGTTACCTGCGTAGCCCATCAGTGTATTGAGGGCTGGATTTAAAAAGATGTTTTGTGCCTTGTTATACTGCCCACCAATTAAAATGACATCATCATGGTCTTCATCAATCAAATAACTGGCTAGCGGGAAGTAATTGGTCACAATCTGTACGTTTTTACCGCAAAGCTGCTGCCCTAACATAAAGGCCGTTGAACCACAGTTAATCACTGCGCTTTCTCCTGGGAGACAAAGCTCCGCAGCTTTGATAGCAATTTCTGATTTTTCTTCGTAGTGGTCAGTGCTATTAATATTGAGCGGTGTCCACTTACGCTTTTTCTTTTCAATTCGTTCTGCACCATTACGGACTTTCCGTAACTTACCTTGCTCATCAAGCTTTGAAATATCACGACGAGCGGTTGCAGGAGACACATTAAACTGTTCGGTAATATGAGAAACGCTAATCACCCGCTGCGTTTCTAATAACGACAAGATTTCATTGTGTCTTTGCACTTCATTCATAACTATCGCCTTATTAAGAAATAATCATATCAATGACAACTAATGATTGAAAATGATTATTGGTGATTAGTTTTGATTCTATTTATCTCACCTAATGTTGTCAACCTTTGCTAGTGCAAAAATTGAATATTTGACATAAATAAAATTACCATGTTGATTTTATTGAATATTTAAAATTTTACGTGATCAGGTCGCCATTTATTTATTTTTTTACTGGTAAAAAAACAGACAAATGCAAACAATCATAAAAGAGCAATTCGTGATTACATTTGATCATAATTGATTTTTGCGCGACCATTTATCTGTTTTAAATGATTATATCGCAATAACACCAGATACGATCAATATGATTAATCTCTGACCCATATAAATTACAAATACAATTTGATTAGAGGTAAAAATATGGATTTTTTATACGACGCTTTCTATATTTTTTACAGCCAAGTAATGACTAAAGCGCCTCTACTACTCGGCTTAGTCACATTTATTGGTTACTGGCTATTAAAGCGTGATGGTACGACAATCCTCAAGGGGACAATCAAAACAATTGTCGGCTTTATGTTAGTGGGTGTTGGAGCAAGCACCTTGGTGTCTAGCTTTAAACCTGTCATCGAAAAAATGTCTGAATACCACGGCCTTACCGGTTCAGTGATAGACCCATACACTTCAATGATGGCCACCATGGAAACCATGGGTGATAACTATTCGTGGGTCGGTTATACCGTGTTACTCGCCCTTGCGATTAACATACTATTAGTGCTATTTCGCCGTGTCACCGGTATTCGTACCATCATGTTGACAGGGCACATCATGTTCCAGCAAGCTGGCTTGATTGCTGTTTTCTACTTTGTGCTGGGTTCAAGCATGTGGGAAACCATTTTGTATTCCGCAGTCTTGATGGCGCTGTACTGGGGGATCTCCTCCAATATCATGTTTAAACCAACCCAAGAAGTGACTGGCGGAGCTGGTTTTTCTATCGGTCACCAACAGCAGTTCGCTTCATGGATAGCGACCAAAGTTGCCCCAAAACTGGGGGATAAAAAAGACAGTGTTGATAACTTAAAATTGCCAAAATGGCTGCATATTTTCCACGATAGCATCTCAGCGACAGCTATTGTAATGACACTCTTCTTTGGCGTTATTTTGATTTCTTTTGGTCTGACTAACCTGCAAACTATGGCAGGCACCACGCACTGGACTATCTACATTATTGAAACAGGCCTGAAATTTGCCGTTGCCATTCAAATCATCGTGACAGGTGTACGGATGTTCGTCGCAGAGCTTTCTGAGGCATTTAAAGGTATTTCTGAGCGCGTTATTCCTAATGCTGTGCTCGCTATCGACTGTGCGGCTATCTATGCTTTCTCTCCGAATGCGATGGTATTCGGCTTTATGTGGGGCGCAATCGGCCAGTTTGCTGCGGTATTGGGGATGTTAGCCTTCAATTCGCCGATTATGATCATCCCCGGTTTTATTCCGATGTTCTTCTCCAATGCCACCATCGGTATCTTTGCAAACCACTTTGGCGGTTGGAAAGCCGTGATGAAAGTGTGTTTCGTGATGGGAGTCATCGAAATTTTAGGTTCCGCATGGGCTATCGACTTAATCAACCGTCAAGGCACCGATTTTAGTGGCTGGATGGGAATGGCTGACTGGGCGCTTGCATTCCCAGTGATTATGCAAGGCCTGTCATTCTCAAAAATGTTCTTCTTTGTCATTGTCGCACTTTCCCTTGTCTACATGTACTTCGCCGCGAAAAAACTGCGTGCAGAAGAAGATGCTGAAGGCGCCCTTGAAGCGGAAATTGAAACAGTAGACGACGTTGAATCAGCCCCGATTGAGCACAGTGGTGCCAAACCGGTACGCATCTTAGCGGTATGTGGTAATGGTCAAGGTTCCTCCATGATGATGAAAATGAAAATTGGCCAGTACCTTGAGAAAAAAGGCATCCCACACATCATGGATTCCTGTGCGGTATCCGACTATAAATCGAAATTAACAGCAACAGACATTATTGTTTCGTCAAAGCACTTAAGTTCAGAAATGGACCCAGGTGAAGGAAAGTTCGTTCTTGGCGTACAAAATATGCTCAACCCAAATTCATTCGGTGATGAGTTGCTCAATATCATTCATACCAATTTTATTCGTCACTAATCATGTTGATACCTCGATAGACGCTACTGCGCATCTATCGAGGTAAATATCATCCAAGAGGAAGTCATAATGGGATTCAAACAATCATTAATCGACAACAATTCTATCCAACTCCATGCCAATGCAACAAATTGGCGTGATGCGATTAAAATTGGTACAGACATGCTAATTGCCTCTGGTGCCATCAAGCCCGATTATCATAACGCCATCATCAGCAGTGTCGAAAAACTGGGCCCGTATATCTGCATCGCCCCAAACTTGGCCTTACCCCACGCACGCCCTGAAGATGGCGTTATTCGCACCGCTTTTGCGTTGGTGACCTTAGAAAAACCCATTATTTTTGATGGGGAAGATGAGCCCGTCGACGTTTTAATTACACTTGCGGGTAGCTCTTCGGACGAACATATGGAAGGATTGATGGAGGTCACCCAAGTTCTTGATGATGAGGACAGCGAAACGGGTGTCGATCTTAACAAACTGCGCCAATGCCACACAGCCGACGATGTGTATCGCGTGATTGATGAGGCACTCGCGAAAAACGCTTAAAAGGATTAATTAATATGTATAAAGTGCTCGCATTAGATTTAGATGGGACGGTTCTGACGGCTCAACACACTATCCACCCAGAAGTGCGGTCTGCCATCCAAGACGCGGCAAAACATTGCCACGTGATGATTGTGACAGGTCGTCACCATACCGCTGCGCGCCCTTATTACGATGAACTGGGGTTAACCACACCCATTATTTGCTGCAATGGCACCTATATCTATGATTACCAAAATGAAAAGGTGCTAACACAAACCTCAATTGCTAAAGACGATGCCTTGGCCTTTATTGAATTGGCACAAAAAAACCAATTCAAACTGGTGCTGTATACCACCAATGAAATGACCTATTCAAAATCACAACCCATTGACTATATGAAAGATATGGAGCTGTGGGCGGCAGACCCAAGCCTTACACATCCCCCAAAAATCTACCGTATTGATTCATTTGAAGAACAGGTTCGTGATACCGATTACGTTTGGAAATTTGTCGTTGAAGGCGACCCGAATGCCATCGAGCAATTAATGGACGTCTCGTGGGTGAATGACAAATTCACGGCTGAACGTTCGTGGGTTAATCGCATTGATATCGCCTGTAAAGGTAACAACAAAGGCATGCGCTTAGCACAATACGTTAACCAGCTTGGTCTCAAGCCTGAGCAAGTGATTGCCGTTGGCGACAACCATAATGATATTTCCATGATCCAATACGCAGGGCTCGGTGTTGCTATGCCACATGCTGATGAGGCAGTCAAAGCACAAGCCAATGCTATCTGCGCCACTGATAACAATCACGACGGACTTGCCCGTTTGATACGAGAAAAAATTCAAGGATAAAACCATGACTAAACCGTTGATCCAAATCGCGTTAGACCAAACTAACTTACCTGCGGCACTAGATGTTGCTGAAAATGTGCACACTTTTGTTGATATCATTGAAGTGGGCACAATTTTAGCGTTTGCCGATGGCATGAATGCCGTGTCGACGTTACGCCAAAAATATCCAAATCACATTCTGGTTTGCGATATGAAAACCACTGACGGTGGCGCTATTTTGTCGAAAATGGCATTTGAGGCAGGGGCGGATTGGATCACGGTGTCAGCGGCGGCGCATATCGCTACTATTGCGGCCTGTAAAAAAGTGGCTGACGAATTTCAGCGTGAAATTCAAATTGAAATTTACGGCAATTGGACATTTGAAGATGCTAAAAATTGGGTAGATTTAGGCATTACTCAAGCTATTTACCATCGTTCTCGTGATGCCGAACTTGCGGGTATTGGCTGGACCAATGAAGATATCGAAAAAATGCGCAAATTATCTGATTTAGGGCTCGCATTATCCATTACAGGCGGTATTGTGCCTGAAGATATTCACCTATTTAATGGCATTAAAGCCAAAGCCTTTATTGCAGGGCGCGCCTTAGTGGGTGAAAAAGGCAAACAAACCGCAGAAGCATTACGTGAGCAAATTAATCGCTTCTGGAAATAAGCCCCAGATTTACGCCCTATCCGCTTTGCAGATAGGGCGCCATCTATTTAATCACCAATATCCCGCGCTTTACCCTGCTATTTTTTGCCTTTATCTTTTATTCTCAATGATAAAATTGAATCTATACCTCCTTTTAATAAGACATAATCAAATGAAAAAATTATTGATTGCCGCATTTGCTGTTTCTGCATTAACTTGGCAAGTTTCTGCTTCGGCACGTACAGACCAAGTGAAAATTCATGATGGTGGTGAAGTATCCTGTGAGCAATGTGGCAAAGGCGCTGCTGTTAGCTGGATTAGTGTGGGTGATGCGTACTTTGGTATTGGCTCACAAGTTCATGAAACTAACCGTTGGGCGCTGTTGCGTGAAGATGCCGGCATTTCTTGCCCTGCGGGTAAATGGTACTTTATTGATAAGAAAAATAAACGCTTAGAGTTAGAAGAAGCTACCGCAGTCGGTGCTGATTGCAATGAAATTGAAGCCGTTAAACTCACTGAAGTGGACGATGGGCTAAAAGTCAGCGTGAAAACTTACAATGGATTAAACCAAGAGTTTATCTTGAACTAATCATTCTATTTTTAAGCGATAAAAAAACAGGCCAGTGAGCAAATCAACTGGCCTGATGTTTATTCAATTAGCTTACTGATTATTAGCCTAATTGCTTGCGTGCATTACGGAAAATACGCATCCATGGGCTATCTTCCCCCCATGTTTCTGGGTGCCAAGAGTTGCTCACTGTACGGAAAACACGCTCTGGGTGCGGCATCATAATGGTTGCTCGGCCATCTTTTGATGTCACTGACGTAATACCATTAACTGAACCGTTCGGGTTCGCAGGGTATTGTTCCGTCACTTGCCCATAGTTGTTCACAAAACGCATAGCCACCAAGCCGTTATCTTCTAATTGCTGAAGATGTGCCCCGGCGCGAGTTTCCACTTGCCCTTCACCATGAGAGACCGCAATTGCCATACGAGAGCCCGCCATGTCTTGCAGTAATAATGATGGACTATTGGCGATTTCCACTAAGCTAAAGCGGGCTTCGAAACGCTCTGAACGGTTGCGGACAAAACGTGGCCAAAACTCTGCACCTGGGATCAGCTCATGCAAGTTAGACATCATCTGGCAACCGTTACATACACCCAGTGATAAAGTATCTGGGCGGTTAAAGAATGCTGCAAACTCGTCACGCACTTGGTTGTTGAACAAGATAGATTTCGCCCAACCTTCCCCTGCCCCCAATACATCACCGTAAGAGAAACCGCCACACGCCACCAGCGTTTGGAATTGCTCAAGAGATACGTTACCCGCCAGCAAATCGCTCATATGCACATCAACGGCATCAAAACCTGCACGATCAAAAGCTGCTGCCATCTCAACGTGGGAGTTAACCCCTTGCTCACGCAGCACGGCAACTTTCGGGCGTACACCGGATAAAATAAACGGCGCCGCAATATCATCTTCAATATCATAAGTTAGCTTAGCATTTAAGCCCGGGTCTTGGTTATCTTGCTTCAGCGTATGTTCTTCGTCTGCACACACTTCGTTATCACGCAAGCGCTGCATCTGCCATGTGGTTTCTGCCCACCATTGACGTAATAAACTGCGGGACTCGCGGTAAACTACCGTATCACGGCTATTGATGATCACGATATCGTCATGAATTGCTGAGCCTAAATAATGCACACAATTGGCTAAACCTGCCTCTGCAAAGCACGCTTCAACGTAATCTTTATCAGCGCCATTGATTTGAATGACTGCACCTAGCTCTTCGTTGAATAATGCAGCTAAAGTGTCTTCATCAAATGAACTGATGTCGACATTGATTCCGCAATGACCTGCAAATGCCATTTCCGCTAAAGTGACGAATAAACCACCGTCTGAGCGGTCATGGTAAGCCAGTAATTTTTGCTCAGATAACAGTTTTTGAATGGTATTGAAGAAGCCGAGTAAACGCTCAGGGCTATGGACATCAGGTGCTTTGTTGCCTAATTGACGGTAAACCTGCGCAAGGGCTGAACCGCCTAACGCGTTTTGACCTTCACCTAAGTCAATTAATAATAACGCGTTATCTTCTACCGTTTTTAATTCAGGCGTTACGGTTAAACGAACATCTTCAACGCGACCAAATGCGGTGATCACCAATGACAATGGCGAGGTCATTTCACGCTCTTCGCCATTTTGTTGCCAGCGGGTTTTCATCGACATGGAGTCTTTACCCACAGGGATCGTTAAACCTAATGCAGGACAAAGTTCTTCACCAACAGCTTTTACCGCTTCATATAACCCGGCATCTTCACCTGGGTGACCCGCAGCTGCCATCCAGTTTGCGGATAATTTCACACGTTTGAGGTCTTGCACGTAAGAACAGGCAAGGTTAGTCAGTGCTTCACCTACCGCCATACGCGCAGAAGCAGCAAAATCCACTAATGCCACTGGCGTTCTTTCACCAATTGACATGGACTCGCCGTAGTAGCTGTCTAAGCTTGCTGTTGTCACGGCGCAGTCAGCTACGGGGATTTGCCAAGGGCCGACCATTTGGTCGCGGGCAACCATCCCAGTTACCGTACGGTCACCAATGGTGATCAAGAAAGTTTTCTCTGCGACTGCGGGTAAATGTAAAACACGTTTAGCCGCTTCATTTAAATTGATGGCCGTTCTGTCTAATGCTTCAGGTTCTGCTTTAAGGGTTTTCACATCACGCAGCATTTTTGGCGTTTTACCCAGCAATACATCCAGTGGCATATCAATCGGTTGATTATCAAAATGCGCATCATTTAAGGTAAGATGACGTTCTTCTGTCGCTTCACCAATCACCGCAAATGGCGCACGTTCACGCTCACAAATCGCCGTAAATTCCGCCAGCTTCTCAGGTGCAACTGCCATCACATAACGTTCTTGGGATTCGTTACACCACACTTCTAATGGGCTCATGCCTGGTTCGTCGTTCAAAATTTTACGTAATTCGAAACGACCACCGCGACCACCATCGCTCACCAACTCTGGCATAGCATTGGATAAACCGCCTGCTCCCACATCGTGAATAAATAAAATTGGGTTATCGCCACCCAACTGCCAACATCTGTCGATCACCTCTTGGCAACGGCGCTCCATTTCAGCGTTATCCCGCTGAACTGACGCAAAATCGAGGTCTGCATCTGATTGACCTGATGCCATCGATGACGCAGCCCCACCACCTAAACCAATGTTCATTGATGGGCCACCTAGCACGATCAATTTCGCACCCACGGTGATCTCACCTTTTTGAACGTGATCCGCACGAATATTACCAATACCGCCCGCCAACATAATTGGCTTATGGTAACCTCGTAATTCTTCGCCATTGTGACTGTTCACTTTTTCTTCATAAGTACGGAAGTAACCCAATAATGCAGGGCGACCAAATTCGTTATTGAACGCAGCACCACCTAGAGGGCCTTCCATCATAATATCCAACGCATTCACAATGCGGTCTGGCTTGCCAAAATTCTCTTCCCAAGGCTGTTCAAAGCCAGGAATACGTAAGTTAGAAACGGAAAATCCCACTAAACCTGCTTTTGGTTTTGCGCCGCGCCCTGTCGCGCCTTCGTCACGAATTTCCCCACCTGAACCTGTCGCCGCACCCGGCCATGGCGAAATAGCCGTTGGGTGGTTATGGGTTTCCACTTTCATTAAAATGTGAGTGTCTTCTTGGTGATAGCGATACGTACGCCCTTCAGGCTCAGGGAAGAAGCGCCCCACCAAAGAGCCTTCCATCACGGCCGCGTTGTCTTTATAAGCCGATAACACGTGTTCTGGCGTTTTTTCGAAGGTGTTTTTAATCATCTTAAACAGCGATTTTGGCTGTTCTTCGCCATCAATGACCCAATCTGCGTTAAAAATCTTATGGCGGCAATGTTCGGAGTTCGCTTGCGCAAACATATATAATTCAACGTCTGTTGGGTTACGTTTTAAGCCTGTGAAGGCCGCTTGCAGATAGTCAATTTCGTCATCCGCCAGTGCTAAACCCATTTCTGTATTTGCGGTTGCCAGTGCTTCGCGCCCGCCATTGATGATATCAATGGTTTTCATTGGGGCAGGCTGTTGGTGCGCAAACAAAGCATCTGCTTGTTCAAAAGAAGAAAAAATTGTTTCCATCATGCGGTCATGTAACAGTGCAATCACTTCATGCCACTGCGTTTGCGTTAATGCATCCCCCTGAACGTAGTAGGCAATACCGCGTTCAATGCGTTTAACTTGGCTAAGGCCACAGTTGTGAGCAATATCCGTTGCTTTAGATGACCAAGGAGAAATTGTACCCGGACGTGGAGTGACTAAAATCAGCTTACCGAAAGGGTCATGCTCTGTCAGAGAAGGACCATATTTTAACAAACTGCTCAGTTTGCCTTGCTCACTGTCACTTAACGGCGCTGATAAATCAGCAAAGTGCATATATTCAGCATAGATATCTGTTACAGGCAGTTGTTTTTCTGCAAACAACGCCAAAAGGCGGGTAATACGAAATGCTGATAGAGCAGGTGAACCACGCAAAATTTCCATAGTCTTAATTTCTCTCTTTTAAACGCCAGCCCTGAACATGAAAGCAGGGAAACCGGTGCCCATTATAGAGCAATGTTCATCAATACGAAACCGTTTGCGTGATTAAAAATAAAGCGATTAGTTAAATATTATTCTGTGCTAAATACGATAATATAGGTTGCACCGATCATAATTGTTGAGCAAAATACCCAACCACTGGAATTATAACCATTACTTAGCCATACTCTTTTTTAGACACCACACAACACCAGAGATTGCACGAGAAATTATTATTTGAATAACTTAAAAGTTAACTACTTAATCATCGTGGTTATCGCGCTACTGGCTTCAATGGTCATCGGCTTTAATATCCGCTGGCCCAATACGCAAGATTCACAAATTAATAAAATACTGTCACAAGGTGAATTACGTATTAGTGCCGTCAGCTCGCCACTTATCTATATAGATGAGCAAAAACAGCTTCGTGGTTTTGACTACGAACTTGCTCAAGGCTTTGCTTCGTACCTAGGAGTCAAACTTAAAATCACTATCCGCCCAACATTCGAGCAAATATTTGATGACCTCGAAAATGGTGATGCTGACATCGCTGTTGCTGGGCTTTTGTATAATAAAGACCGATTAACTAAGACAAAAACAGGCCCAAGTTACCTGACGGTAACTCAACAATTGGTCTATCGTAAAGGTTCAACACGGCCGAAATCATTTAATGACATCAACGGTAAGCTGCTTGTCACCTCTGGAACTGCCCACGCGAGTACCTTAAAAGAGCTCGCCAAAGAATATCCAAATTTAAAATGGGAAGAGACATCTAAATACAATACCAATCAAATCCTTGAAATGCTTGCTGATGGTGAAATCGACTATACCCTTGAAGACTCCATTGCGGTTGCATTACAACAGCGCATTCACCCACAAATCGCTGTCGCCTTTGATTTACTCGATGATCACGCGGTCACGTGGTATATGCGTCGTGGTGATGAAAACAGCTTAGATGCTGCCCTGCTTGATTTTTTCAATCAAGGCAATGAAACGGAGCTATTAGCGCGCTTAAATGAAAAATATTTTAGCCATGTAGAATCGTTCGATTATTTCGATACGATGGCATTTATTAAGGCAATAGATAATAAGCTACCTGAATATCAGCCGTTATTTGAAAAATACGCTGAAGTTATTGATTGGAAACTTCTCGCTGCGATTGCATGGCAAGAGTCTCATTGGGACCCCCTTGCGACTTCACCAACGGGTGTTCGGGGCTTAATGATGCTAACAAAACCGACGGCAGCTACCATGGGTATCGCTGACAGGTTAGATGCGGAAGAAAGCATTAAAGGTGGCGCCGCGTATATTGCTTATATCATGGAAAGATTGCCAGAAACTATCGCGGAAGATGACCGCATTTGGTTTGCACTTTCTGCTTATAATATGGGCTATGGGCATATGTTGGATGTGCGAAAACTCACTCAGATGCTTGGTGGTGACCCCGATAGGTGGCTCGATGTGAAAGCACGCCTTCCACTGTTAACTCAGAAAAAATATTACTCACAGCTCACTTATGGTTATGCGCGCGGCCATGAGGCTTATCGTTATGTGGAAAATATTCGGCGATATCATCAAAGCCTGGTGGGGTATCTTCAAAGTCAAGAACGTAAGCAACATGCACTCGATATCGCCCAGCAGTCTTTAACTTATTTAATTTTGCCTGAGAATTTAAAAACCGATGGGTCAAAAGCAATTGAAAATCAATCTCCCATCCCTGAAAAAGACAATGTTAGTCATTTAAGCGAATTGAACTCATCAAGGCTACCTCAAAATAGCAGTGAAGAGGTCAAAACGTCACTTGGCCAATACCTTATTTCATTGCATCCAGACTTACAAGATACTGAATTAGGTCAAAAGCCTGCATCAATTTCCCCGCTTAAAGTGCCTGATACTGCACCTTAATCAGCACGCATAAATCAACTCACAAAGCGCTAATTTTGTTGGCGCTTTTGTTCTTTTTTCTGTGCTCTGCGCATTTTAAAAAAAGCACTCAGCATTGAAGAACACGCGTCTTCTAAAATTCCGCCAGTGACTTCCACATAGTGGTTTAGCCCTGCTTGTTCCATGATATTGATGTAAGAACCACAAGCCCCTGTTTTGAAGTCTTTTGCGCCATAGACAACACGACCAATACGGCTATGGATCATCGCGCCAGCGCACATTATGCAAGGCTCTAAAGTGACATACAACGTGGTATCAAGCAGACGGTAATTGCTCAACGTTTGCCCTGCTTGTTGCAAAGCCATAATTTCTGCATGAGCAGTCGGGTTATGGTCGATAATCGAACGATTCCAACCAGAGGCAATTAACTGATTATCTTTAACTAACAATGCACCAACTGGGATCTCGCCAACATCTTGCGCTTTCAATGCAAGTTCAAGGGCTTGCTTCATCCAATATTCATCAATTTCTATTTGTGTCACTCTTACCTCTGGACAATTAACTCGAAAGCTAATTATTACCAAATGTCAGAGTGACTGCAATTTTAAATCTTAGTCAGGTGGTTAATTCACCTTACACACTAATTACTCAATGCAAGTTTTGCGGCAAAGCCCATAAAGAAAGCCCCAACGGTACAATTTCCCAATTTTGCGAGAATTTTTTTCTCACGTAAAAACTTAGCAATTAAATAACCACTAAAAATCAGTATGCTTAAATATAAAAAGCTGACTAACTCTAAGATTGTAGCCAACACAAGGTATGGCACCCATGCATTTGCATAGTTAAAATCAACAAACTGAATAAAAAACGAAATATAAAACAAAATCGCTTTTGGATTTGTCAGACTTAACACCAAAGCACGCACAAAATGATTTTCTGATTTAGTTGCCACAGCAGCCTCTTCACTCTCACCCTGTGACTTGCGCTTTAATGTGCCATATAAAATTTTACAGCCTAGATATAAAAGATAAGCCGCGCCAAGATAGCGAACAATCATAAAAAGGGTTGGTGAAGCTTTAATCACGGATGCTACGCCGATAAAGGATAAAAAAATCAATATAGCATCACCGGCAAAGACCCCAAGCGCAGCTCGATAGCCATACCGAGCACCACTAGAGGTACTCGTTTTAAGCACATAAATTGAGTTAGGCCCTGGCACAATAATAATGAAGACTAACCCAGCAAGGTAAGTCCAGAAGTTAAGAACCCCGAGATTTTCGAACATGTTTACGTTCCTTTATATTTTTTTATTATTACTACCATAGATTCAGCTATTTGTGAATAATATCTAAATTTGATTTTTCATATAAAAAACAACATGTTAAATAAAACCCAAAAGGATACCACTTTAATTCATTTAACCACAGAATTTATAAAATGAAATTTCTTTCAAAAGAGATAATTATAAAAATCTTTTTTGATAGTCGAGTAAACTTAAATACAATTTCAGTACAGCGTCTAATTACATCACGATTTTTATAATCTCTTGTTATCATGATATTAATCATGGATGAAATCGAGTATTGGTGTAATTTATTCGACTCCGCAGCTCAGGACGTTTAAAATAGACTTATTACTACGGAACCTAAACACACCGACTAATACATCGTTTACATGTAAAATGTAGTGGTTCTGTATTACAACCTTCTGCTTTTCAATACGAAATATAGCTTAAGTAAAATCTAAACTGGAAGTAACGAATAGGTGCAAGATATAAGTTACTGATTATTAACTTAATTGAATGCAAGTTATTATAAATGGCACTGTTAATTACCAAAAAATGTATCAATTGCGATATGTGCGAACCCGAATGCCCTAATGACGCAATTTTTATGGGCGCTGAAATTTATGAAATCGACGCAAAACTATGTACCGAATGCGTTGGTCACTATGATAAACCGACATGCCAGTCAGTTTGCCCTATAACAAACACCATCATTACTGATCCTCAGCATATTGAAACTGAAGAACAATTGTGGGATAAGTTCGTCGCAATACACCACGCTGATAAAATTTAGGCTTATCGCCCACCCACACTTCATTTTGATTCTTAACGCTGCCAGATATAGCACTGACAGCGTTATGCCTTACCCGTTAGGCAGACTCGCCAAGGCGTTCTATGATCACCGTCGCTGACGCATAATGTCGCTCATCAGTGATAGAGACATGGAAACAGGTTGCATTCAAACTGTTAGCTAGCTTTAATGCTTCGCCCTTTAAATGCAGCAATGGCTTACCTAGTTCATCATTTGTCACTTCAAATTGGTTAAAAGCCAGACCATTACGGATCCCCGTCCCTAACGCTTTAGCGGCGGCTTCTTTAACTGCAAAGCGTTTTGCCAAAAAACGAGCTGGTTTTGCTTGCTGTTGATATTGCAAAAACTCTTTTTCAGTCAAAATTCGCTTTGCTAAGCTATCGCCAGTGCGTTCAATAACCGACTCAATGCGTGTTATTTCGACGATATCCGTTCCTAACCCAACAATTGCCATTATTTGCGCGCTTCTAACATGATTTTTTTCATATCGGCAACCGCCTGTGCCAATCCACTAAATAGAGCACGACCAATAATTGCATGACCAATATTTAGCTCATAAATTTCAGGCAACTGCGCAATGCGCTGAACGTTATGGTAAGTCAAACCATGCCCTGCATTGACCTTGATACCTTTACCCGCAGCGTAAGTGACGCCATCGCGAATACGGCGAAACTCTAACTCTTGTTCCTGTTCCGTTTTGGCATCCGCATATGTCCCTGTATGGATTTCAATAAATGGAGCCCCACATTCCTGTGCAGCATCAATTTGTGCATGGTCAGCATCAATAAAGAGAGAGACTAAGATACCTGCTTCCGTTAAGCGCTTCACTGCATCTGCCACTTTTTGCTTTTGACCTGCAACATCCAAGCCCCCTTCAGTGGTGACTTCCTCACGCTTCTCCGGCACAAGGCAACAAAATGCAGGTTTAATTCGACACGCAATATCAACCATTTCCTCTGTCACTGCCATTTCAAGGTTCATGCGCGTTTGTATTGTTTCGTTGAGTAGCGCAACATCCCTATCCGTAATATGACGGCGGTCCTCACGTAAATGTACGGTGATACCATCTGCGCCTGCTTGTTCAGCAACAAATGCGGCCTGTACAGGGTCGGGATACTGTGTTCCTCTTGCATTTCTGACTGTCGCAATGTGGTCAATATTAACGCCTAATAAAAGCTCTGCCATTTTATACTCCCTTCAATAAACGGTAACCGATATTTCAATGCCACTATCCTACTGTAATTTTCAAGGTTCGGGGAATAAATCTCATATCATTCGAGGCAAATTCCAAAACAGCTAGGTTATTGCATGTAAGGGATAAAATTTTTGCGAAGCGCTTCGTAAACTTTATGATGAGGCGCAAAACTTAGTGGTTTAACACCATAAAATTAGGTACAACAAACACAGTTGAACGCGATAAGTTAGAAAGGATAAGCAGGAAAACATAAAAAGGACTCAAACAAAACATAGCAGCTAATATATAAATAAAATCAATAATGAAAGATTAGTTTGATTTGTTTGAAGTGGCGGGTGAAACAGTAAATTGCCTAAACAACTCTCTGCTTTTTAGTGGTTTACCACCTAAATAAGGTTTTAACGCGATGCGAGTGAAACGCTTAGCGGCCTTTAAGGTGTCAGCATCAGGGAAATCACGACTTGCGAGTGCTTTTAGTTGTTTGCCCGTAAAACTGAGTTGGTCAACAACTAAACTGCCTATAAAGCCTTTTTCCTCTCGGTAACGGTACGTCATTGTGTCAGAAACAGCTTCCCCGCTACCTGCACAATGTAAGAAGTCAACGCCATAACCCAGGTAAGATAGCAACGCCAGCTCAAACTGACGTAAGGCAAACTCAGGAGTACGCTCGCTCGCAGCTAGGACTTGTAAGCATGAAAGGTAATCAAAAAATAGCGCGGAATACGGCGTCCCAAACTCAAGTACACGTGCGGTTAATTCATTAAGATACAGACCGCTATAAAGGACAGTTCCACTCAGAGGAAGTGCCAACGAAACAGGGTCAGCATTGATTAGAGTTTTGATTTCACCTTTGCCGCTCCAACGGATTAGCAAAGGTGTGAAAGGCTGTAAACAGCCTCTTAAAGGAGAGCGATTTCGGCGGGCACCTTTAGCCAGTAAGCGAATTTTCCCTTCACCTTCAGTGAAGAAATCAAGTAACAAACTTGTTTCACTGTAAGGCCTTGAATGGAGTACAAACGCGCGTTGCCAACCACTCACTTCGCCACCTACTATTTTAGATCGTCAACATAACCCAGACTGCGTAATGCTCTTTCGTCATCCGCCCAGCCTGATTTAACTTTAACCCAAAGCTCGAGGTGAACTTTGTTATCAAACATGCGTTCCATGTCAATACGAGCTTCCGTACCGATGGTTTTCAGTTTGCTACCTTTGTTACCAATGACCATTTTCTTCTGGCCTTCGCGTTCAACAAGAATTAAGCCATTGATATGGTAAATACCCGTTTCAGTAACTTTAAATTGTTCAATTTCAACAGTAACGGAGTAAGGTAGTTCATCACCCAAGAAGCGCATTAACTTCTCACGGATCATTTCTGACGCCATAAAACGCTGAGAACGATCTGTAATATAGTCTTCCGGGAAGTGATGTGCTGCTTCCGGAATATGTTGCTTCACAATTTTAGCGATAGTATCCACGCCAGTGCCTTTTTCTGCACTGATTGGCACAACGTCTAAAAAATTCATTTTTTGGCTAATCGCGCCAATATGTGGCAATAAAACCGTTTTATCCGTCACGTTATCAATCTTATTGATAGCTAAAATGACAGGGCAACGTAAGCTTGATAACTTAGTCAGCACCATTTCATCGTCAGCGGTCCAGTTAGTACCTTCGACAACAAAAATAACCAGTTCAACATCACCGATCGAGCTTGATGCCGCACGGTTCATTAAACGGTTAATCGCACGTTTTTCTTCAATATGTAATCCTGGGGTATCAACATAGATAATTTGGTAATTATCTTCTGTGTGGATCCCCATAATACGATGGCGAGTCGTCTGTGGCTTTCTCGATGTAATCGAGACTTTTTGCCCCAGTAATTGATTTAATAATGTCGATTTACCGACATTCGGCCGTCCAACTATGGCAACGAAACCACAGTGGGATTGTAATTCACTCATTCAAGCTCCAAAATTTTCAATGCTTGCTCTGCTGCGGCTTGCTCTGCTTTACGACGACTTGAACCAACACCATGGATGGGTTGTTCGATGCCACTCACTTGGCAGTGGATCGTAAACTCCTGATCATGAGCCTCACCTTTTACTTGAACTACTAAATAGTTCGGTAATGGTAAGTGACGCCCTTGCAGATATTCTTGTAACCGTGTTTTCGGGTCTTTTTGTTTATCACCCGGACTAATTTCAATTAGTCGGCTTTGATACCAATCTAAAATAATTCTTTCGATCGTCTGAATATCGCTGTCTAAGAAAATACCGCCAATCAGCGCTTCTACTGTATCGGCAAGAATAGATTCTCGGCGAAATCCACCACTTTTTAATTCCCCCGGACCTAAGCGTAAACATTCACCGAGTTCAAACTCACGAGCAATTTCTGCCAATGTATTCCCACGAACGAGTGTTGCACGCATCCGGCTCATATCACCCTCGTCCACTTTTGGAAAACGATGATAGAGGTCATTTGCAATCACAAAACTTAAAATTGAATCCCCTAAAAACTCTAGGCGTTCATTATGTTTGCTACTTGCGCTTCTGTGTGTTAACGCCTGAATCAACAAATCATGTTGTTTGAATTGATAACCAAGCTTACGTTGTAATCTTTCTACTAAAGAGGGGTTCATGTGCGCCCAACCATTTTTATTTGATAAAAAAGCACACGCAACAGACCTGTAAAATAGTCTATTTTACAAAACTGTTGCGTTTGCACTGACTCCTTATCTACCCACATTTTTTGCAGCTCAGTAAAACTAATGATTTAAACTTTATTAGTTACAATGAGTTATAAAAGAAAGGAGTTATAATTGGGGAGCCAATAATATTAAGTAAATTATATTGTACACTGGGTAAAATAATAATGCTTCGGTTAATGCGGATTTTCAAATGAAAACCCGCACCTTCACTGCTGGCATATCCAATCTATGGAATTATAGTGGACCAATTCGACTAAAGCGAATGCCTGTTGGCCATTCGTTTTCTTGCTTATCGAGGCTTAACCAAATAAACACAGCTCGACCAACTAAATTTTGCTCCGGTACAAAGCCCCACATACGGCTATCAGAACTATTATCCCGGTTATCACCCATCATAAAATATTGTTTTTCAGGAACAATCCATTCGTTTAATGGCATACCTGGTTGTATATATTTTGCTTCAGTGATTGCTTGACGAATAATTAGGATTTGGTGTTCAACCGTACCTAATTTTTCGCTACGCTCATATTGTCTCAGTGCATTACGTGGTAATTCTTGATCCAATGGAACTTCATAGTTCCCTTTTTGGCTATCAACAACCGATGCAACGTCAAAAAACATTGTCCATTCACTCGGGTCCAATGGCCCATAAGTAATTGGTAAGTTTTCTGTGCATTTGTTATCAGCACAATTTGGGTAAATCGTCAGTTCTTTCGCATCCGGGTTATAAACAATTTTATCGCCCGGGAGGCCAATTACACGTTTAACAAAATCGACATTGGGGTCACGCGGGTATTTAAATACCGCAATATCACCACGTTTTGGTTTACCTGTTTCTATCAAGGTCGTTTGTGTAATAGGGTCTTTTAAACCATAAGCAAACTTCTCAACCAACATAAAGTCACCAACTAATAGCGTTGGCATCATTGACCCAGATGGTATTTGAAATGGCTCATAAATAAATGAGCGTACAATCAGTACAATAGCTAGAACAGGGAAAATAGATGTTCCTGTTTCTAGCCATGAAGGGCGGCGGACAGCATTCGCTACATCCGCCTCACTCACTGCACCATTTGTTGCATCCTGTAACTGCTTAAGTTTTGCTTTGCGCGCAGGCGCAAATTTAAACTTATCTAAACACCAAATAATCCCAGTGATTAAGGTTGCCAGTGTTAGGATCAAGGCAAAGGTGTTAGCCATTGAGACTCCTTGTAAACTTAGTTGTCTTTACCAACGTGCAATATAGCAAGGAACGCTTCTTGTGGTAGCTCAACGTTACCCACTTGTTTCATACGTTTCTTACCATCCTTTTGCTTCTGTAGCAGTTTCTTCTTACGGCTAACGTCACCACCATAACATTTGGCAAGTACGTTTTTACGCAGCTGTTTAACTGTAGAACGAGCAATAATATGGTTACCAATCGCGGCTTGAATCGCAATATCAAACTGCTGGCGCGGGATCAGTTCTTTCATTTTTTCAACTAACTCACGGCCTCGGTATTGTGAATTTGCACGGTGCGTAATTAACGCTAATGCATCAACACGTTCGTTATTGATAAGCACATCAACCCTAACCATATCTGATGGTTGGAAGCGTTTAAATGCATAATCCAATGAAGCATAACCACGAGATGTCGATTTCAAACGGTCAAAGAAATCCAGTACCACTTCAGACATTGGAATTTCATAAGTTAATGAAACTTGATTACCATGATAGACCATATTGGTTTGAACGCCACGTTTCTCAATACAAAGCGTAATCACGTTACCTAAGTATTCTTTAGGCATTAACATGTGGCACTCAGCGATTGGCTCACGCAGCTCTTCAATATTGTTTAATGCAGGCAGTTTTGATGGGCTATCTACATAAACAATTTCACCATTGGTCTGCTGAACTTCATACACTACCGTTGGTGCCGTGGTAATCAGGTCAAGATCGTATTCACGCTCTAAACGCTCTTGGATGATTTCCATGTGCAGTAAGCCAAGGAAACCACAACGGAAACCAAAACCTAAGGCAGTTGATGTTTCTGGCTCATAGAATAACGAAGCATCGTTTAAGCTAAGTTTACCCAGCGCATCACGGAAACCTTCGTAATCATCGGAACTCACAGGGAACAGACCGGCATAAACCTGTGGTTTGACTTTTTTAAAGCCCGGAAGTGCTTTTTCCGCAGGGTTACGAGCACCTGTTAAGGTATCCCCCACTGGCGCACCGGTGATGTCTTTAATCGCACAGACTAACCAGCCCACTTCGCCACAACTAAGTACATCACGGTCAACTTGTTTTGGTGTAAAAATACCAAGGCGGTCGGCGTTATAAACCTGCCCTGTACTCATGACTTTAACTTTGTCGCCTTTTTTCAGTGAACCGTTTTTAATCCGGATCAATGAAACAACGCCTAAGTAGTTATCAAACCACGAGTCAATAATCAACGCTTGTAGAGGTGCATCCACATCACCAACAGGCGGTGGGATCTCTTTAACAAGACGTTCAATCACGTCCTGAACACCAATACCGGTTTTTGCAGAACAGCGAACTGCATCGTGGGCATCAAGACCAACGATGTCTTCAATCTCATCAGCGACACGTTCTGGGTCTGCCGCAGGTAAGTCAATCTTGTTTAAAACAGGAACGACTTCTAAATCCATTTCAATCGCGGTATAGCAGTTAGCGAGTGTTTGTGCTTCAACACCTTGCCCTGCATCGACAACTAAAAGCGCCCCTTCACACGCGGCAAGAGAACGCGAAACTTCATAAGAGAAGTCAACGTGGCCAGGAGTATCGATAAAGTTTAGTTGGTAGGTTTCACCATCAGAAGCTTTATAATCAAGCGTAACGCTCTGTGCTTTGATGGTAATCCCACGCTCACGTTCCAGATCCATTGAGTCTAGAACTTGCGCTGCCATTTCGCGATCCGTTAAACCACCACAAATCTGAATAATGCGGTCAGATAATGTGGACTTGCCATGGTCGATATGAGCAATGATAGAAAAGTTTCTTATATTATTGATTTTCAAGGTAATATCTTCTTTTAAATTGCCTTACAAAATCAGCTTTGTGCAAATATCGCGACAAAACTAAAATGCTATGATTATCACAAGATTGTTAATTAGCAGCATTTTACATATAAGACCCCGCTAACACAAAGATTCAATGTAAAACAACTGTAAACTTGCCAAAGGTTAATGAGTTAGAACACTAATTTAGCGCTAATTTAACCCTCAAAATACTCATTTATTACGAACAATAACGAGTTTCTTTTGATTCTTATCTCAAAAGAGACAGAAAAATCAATTAATTGGTTATTAAACTCAATAAACCACAAAAGGAAAACATTACGTTTTCCTCTTTTTTATCATGGTATCAAATAATGAATTGAATACAATCTATTGATATTTAGCAGTTAACCTGCACTGAAAGCTCAGAAGGTGGTAAGCCTATTTGCAAGACGACAGGTTGAAATGCGTCATCATCACGCCAATGAGAAGCAAATTTCCGTGCGGTATAAAAGCCGATCACGCCACCTAACACACCAGAAACAGCCACTAAAAATTGGCTAAAATCAAACGATTGAGCTAATCCTGCAAAAATAAACAATCCTAAAATCGGTGTTAAATACACCAGCATTGCCGAACGAATTAAACTTCCTTCAGGAATACCAACTTCGATTTTTTGCCCTTCAACCAAAGGCTGTTCAATCGCAATTTCCAATTCATGTTCCGTGTTTGGTCCTATTTTACTCAGCGCATAAGAACCACACGTTTTACGAGCACCGCAACTTCCGCATCCTGATGAAGAACCATAACGTAGTAATGCTCTTCCGTTTTGCCAACGAATGACAGTTGCCCACTCTTTTACCATAACCTACTCCCGAAACTGAACACTACCTGCAATAACTTGTGCCGTTGGCAAAGGTAATTCACCAATTACAGTAATGACATTTTGCTTTTGTGTCATTGTATAAATTGAACGACGCCCATTTTGCATAGGTTGGTCTAACAATGGACCTTTCGCCGATTTCGTCACATTAACTGAGAAGGTAAATAACCCATCGCTGAACATTGCGCTTTCCACAACGTCGTCCTCACTTAATTTACGTATAGAACGCGATGTTTCTTCAAAACCAGGAGGAAGCATACCCACTTGCCATTTGAAAGATGGCGCTGCATTTTTAGGGTACACTAACAACGGCGGCATATTTACCTTACTCAGTGCAAGTAATGAATCATTTACTGTTTTACTGTCTAGCACTGTAGAGATAACCCGAAACTGCTCTAATGTTTGGCTGTTGTTATCCAGCAAATCAATACGTAATGGCAGTTTCGTTTCCTCATCAATTAATAGTACATAATTAAATCGAGAATTGTCTTTCGATATTATGCGGATCACTAAAGCAGGCCGATCACCGATATGTGTGCGCCCTGCATCAATAAAATTGTAGTACGGTTTTATCTGTTCATAATTAGCAAATAAAACAGAAGGTAAGTTATCAACGATATTTTTGCCATTTAAACTAAACGCATCGAAGCCAGGCTCAAAATAACTGATGCTGTTACCTTTTTGAACAATTTCCCTGCGAGATGAATCCATCTGTATCATTTGTGAAACAGGGATATTGTTAATAATTGCGTGGCGATATCTTACAGGTGTAATTGTTTGCGGACTGAAAGTCATAAATGACATTTCATAAGAGAGGTTTTGGGCAGCATTCCCCATTTCTTTAAAAAGAACATCGGCACCTATTTCAGATGCCGAAGCTTGATTAGAAATAATCAGGCTGCCCGTCAGGCAGATGACGGATAACCATTTTTTCATTATTTCAGCTTAACTCCTGCTTCGGATGCAGGTTGTTCAGATTGTTGATATTGCTGGTTCAGCATTGAGCGTCTTTCAATTTCGTATTGTTGCAGCATCGCATTAATACGTTGATTTTGCTGCTCAACCTGTTGAAGTTGCTGTTCATTACCAAATAATTGGTTGTCTGAAATGTTTAAGCTCACAGGCGCGCCACTTCCAACAGGGATGGTATTAAACATTGGCTCATCAACCGTGGAATCAACAGCATTACTTTGATTGTATTGCTGTACACCCACAATAACGGCCAGTGAAACACATGCCGCAACACCAATTTGAGTTATTTGGCTTGCCCAAGGACGGATTTTGCCCCAGAACGGGAAAGCACCCCAAGTCGCAGGTTCAGGCTGCGATTCGACAACTACCTGAGGATTAATACGCACAGCTTCATTCTCTAATGCTGCCGCAACTTTACTTGCAATATCAAAGTGCATGACATCGCCAGTATCATTACGCAGAGTATCACGAATAAGATGATAGCTCTCCCAACGTTGCTTTAACGTTGAATCACATGAAATGGCATTCACAAGCTCTAAATCTAGAGCCTCGCCATCCATCATTGCGGAAAGTTTCTCTCTTTGCATGCCCAATTACCTTCAGTTAATTGCATCACAATTATAATTAATCTGCTGATTTAATAGCATTAGTGCTGTTGAATCAGAGGTTGTACTTTATTATCAATCGCTTCCCTTGCCCTAAAAATGCGTGAACGTACAGTTCCTACCGGGCAATCCATAATTTCCGCGATTTCTTCATAGCTTAAACCATCAAGTTCACGGAGCGTGATTGCCATTCGTAAATCTTCAGGCAACGATTCGATGGTTTTGAAAACAACTTTCTTTAATTCTTCAGACAACATTAAGTTCTCTGGGTTCGAAATTTCTTTTAAAGCACCGGCGCTCTCAAAGTTTTCAGCATCACTCGCTTCAAGATCTGACGCGGGAGGGCGTCTGTCTTGTGCGACTAAATAATTTTTAGCCGTATTGACCGCAATACGATAAAGCCAAGTATAAAATGCGCTGTCACCACGAAACGAGCCGATAGCACGATACGCTTTTATAAATGATTCTTGTGCCACATCAGGCACGTCCGCTTGCGGCACATAACGGGATACTAAGCTGGCAACTTTGTGCTGGTATTTAATTACCAGTAAGTTGAAAGCTTGTTGATCGCCTTTTTGTACCTTTTCAACCAATAATTGGTCTGTTAATTGCTCGCTCATTTCGGAAAGCATCTCCCGAATTCAGGCTGATAATATGTTGACTTGTTCATGTTCTCCCATCCTAAAGCAAGCACTACTTTGAGTTATAGAAACCATTGAAGTTCAATTTAATCTAAAAAAATAGTCAAAAATTTACAAAAGTGCTGTTTTTTCATTTTCGAAGATCCCAAAGATCCTCATTAAAACAATTGTGTACAAATTCCTGAAGGCCAAGAATACAGCATACGGATTTTGCAAATGAATGCTATAGCTATCACATTAATACAACATGAATAAGTAAATAGACCTAAGTCAAGATAGTGACTGTAAACCGCTACCCAGCAATAGTAATCGACAATCTGATAGGCTAACATAAAAAAACACACTACATACTATTATATACAGCAAACACACATGAACGGATCCACACAGCATTACACTGATATTTTAATCATTGGCAGTGGTGTCGCAGGACTATCCGCCGCCTTACGACTTGCCCCCTTTCATCAAGTCACCATTTTGAGTAAAAGTAGTCTTAGTGAAGGAGCGTCTTATTATGCCCAAGGTGGTATTGCCGCCGTATTTGATGATACCGACAGCATAGAGTCCCACGTCGAAGACACGCTTATTGCAGGTGCTGGCATCTGCCATAAAGAAGCCGTTGAATTTATCGCTTCAAATGCAAAGGATTGCGTACAGTGGCTTATCAAACAAGGGGTTCTATTTGACACTGAAATCTCAGAAAGTGGCGAAACTCAGTACCACTTAACCCGTGAAGGTGGTCACAGCCATCGTCGTATACTTCACCATGCCGATGCCACAGGAAAAGAAGTCGAAACCACCCTTGTTGACCTTGCTTTTGCTCACCCAAATATCCATATAAAAGAACGCTATAACGCCGTTGACCTAATCCTATCCGAAGGCGAAGCACCTTCACGTATTTTAGGTGCTTATGTTTGGAATCGACAACAAGAGCAGGTTGAAACGATCCGTGCCAAAACCGTTATTTTAGCAACAGGTGGCGCAGCAAAAGTCTATCAATACACCACGAACCCAGACATTTCGTCAGGAGATGGTATCGCCATGGCATGGCGGGCAGGTTGCCGCGTTGCTAACTTAGAATTCAACCAATTTCACCCCACGTGTTTATTCCACCCACAGGCACGAAACTTCTTACTTACCGAAGCATTGCGCGGTGAAGGTGCCTATTTAAAACGCCCTGATGGTAGCCGTTTTATGCCTGATTATGACGAACGCGAAGAACTCGCGCCTCGTGACATTGTTGCCCGGGCCATTGACCATGAAATGAAACGCCTTGGTGCAGACTGCATGTACCTTGATATCAGCCATAAGCCAACCGATTTTGTGCAGCATCATTTCCCAACCATTTATGCCAAGCTTATGACGCTAGGGTTAGACATCACCAAAGAGCCTATCCCTATCGTGCCTGCGGCGCATTATACCTGTGGAGGGGTGATTGTTAACCAAACGGGTATGACCGATATCGCTAACTTATATGCCATTGGTGAAGTCAGCTATACTGGCTTACACGGTGCGAACCGTATGGCATCTAATTCATTGTTGGAATGCCTTGTGTACGGCTGGTCAGCAGCAGAAAATATCAAATCAACACTGCAAAATATTGATGAAGTGCCGCACTTACCTGAGTGGGATGAAAGCCGAGTACATAATTCAGATGAACAAGTCGTAATCCAACATAACTGGCATGAATTACGCTTGTTTATGTGGGACTACATGGGGATTGTGAGAACAACGAAACGTCTCGAACGCGCACTTCGTCGCATTCATTTATTGCAGCAAGAAATTCACGACTATTATGCTAACTTCCGTATTTCCAATAACTTACTGGAGCTACGAAATCTTGTGCAAGTTGCAGAATTAATGGTGCGATGTGCTTTGGAGCGCAAAGAAAGCCGAGGGCTGCATTACACATTAGACTATCCCGATATGTTAGAAAATTCAGGACCAACTATTTTAAAACCGGAATAAGCCACAAAACCAACGGGATAATCATTCCGTTGGTTTTAATATTTAAGATAAAACGGCTGGATCAATGTACGAAAATCTTCAGTATATTCGCCGTTTTGTGCTTTTAGCGCTAAATTGCTCACCTGAGCGTGTGAATTCACCAATCGCAAGCCTAATAACATACGGTGAAATGGTGTTGTAGGTTTATCACTCACATTGACTCTCAGCGCTGTAAACCACCCGCCATCTTCAGCCATGGCTTGCACTTTTTCACCAACTTCATACGGTAATACTAAGCAAAACAGCCCATTTTCCTTTAAACAACGCTGTGCACATTCTAATAATACGTCATGAGTTAATGCGCCTGTATAGCGTGCTTGTTCACGTTGTTCATCTCTGCACGCCACCGCAGGTTCGAAATAAGGCGGGTTGCTCACAATCAAATCATATTGCGTGTGTGAATGCTGACTATAGTGGATAATATCCTGATTAATAATACTTAATCGCTTCGTCCAAGGTGACTCAGCAAAATTTGCTTCGGCTTGATGTGCAGCTTGCACGTCCAGCTCAACCGCATCAATCTGTGCATTTTGTTGGCGCTGCGCTAACATTAGCGCAACTAACCCACTCCCGCTGCCAATATCCAATGCAGATTGAACATCATCAACAGGCACCCACGCTCCTAACAAAACGCCATCAGTGCCCACTTTCATTGCACACTGGTCATGGGCCACAAAAAACTGTTTAAATGTAAACCCACCCTTTCGGTGTTTTTTTTTCTGCTCGTTCATCCACACACTCTGTTTATCTAAGTCTTACTATTTTCTCATATTGAGCAAATAAAAGTCATCGTTTAACCTATTTGCCACAATATAATTCTTGCAATATGAGAATTATATTTGAGACGTAAAAATTTTACTGTTAAGTTCGAAAAAAAGGAGATGCGATGAACAGCATTAATAGAACCTTAGATGTCTTGTCTTACATCACAAGTTGCGCATCCCCAGTGACGCCACAGGTTATTTCAACCGCATTGGATATTCCATTATCAACGGTTTATCGCTTGCTAACAATTCTCATAGATTGGGAATTTGTTTCTCATGCAAAGCAGTATGGTACCTATTGTGTCGGCTCGCAGAGTATCAAAAACCACGAAAAATACTATCACCACAGTTTATTGATGGAAGCCACTAAATCAGAGCTTCAATCATTAGCCAAAAAAACACGCGAAACCGCAGCGATTATTACCTCAAATCTGCGAGAAACAATTTGTGTAGACATGATTGAAAGTGAACAAGCCTTGCGCTGCTCATTTATCATCGGTCGCGGTAATACCCTTATCAAGGGCGCCAGTGCCAAAACATTGTTGGCTTTTCACCAAACACAATACCAAGAACAAGTGTTTGAGATACATGCAAAACAACTAATTTCTGACGTAGATAAGCTGAAGTTACAACAAGATCTACAACAGATCCGCAAGCAAGGTTATGGCACATCAACCAGTGAGATTGATGAGGGTGTATTTGGTGCTTCGGCACCTATCTTTAAAGGAAATGATGTACTAGCAGTTGTTTCTGTTATGGCACCTGAATTTCGTTCAACTCACCGTATTGACGAGCTAATTATGCACACACGTCAAGCGGCGGATAACATCACTAAATTGATTAATTTGGAGTAACTATGACACAACCTTTCCAATGGCAAGGGCGCACGGATGGTGAAACACAAGAACATTTGCGTATTCATCAAGTCATTAACAAAGTTTCACCTGCACAATTTACGTTGATAGGCTTTGCCTCCGATGAGGGTGTTAGGCGCAATAAAGGCCGTCAAGGGGCTAAAGCTGGTCCTGATGCCATTCGCCGCCAACTTGCTGGATTACCTATCCACCAGCCACTAGCGATCAAAGATATGGGAACCGTAAGTTGTGATGATGGCAACCTTGAAGCTGCACAACGTCGTTTATCCGATAAAATTATTGAAAGCCTAACCGCAAATGAGCACCCGATTATTTTAGGGGGTGGTCATGAAGTTGCCTTTGCCAGCTTCCAAGGGCTATTTGATTATGTCGAACAAAATCAATCAGGTAAAACCATTGGTATTATCAATTTTGATGCCCATTTTGATTTACGTGAAGCACCTGAAGCAACCTCCGGCACGCCTTTTTTGCAATCTGCACATTTATGTGAAAAACATCAACGCCCATTCCATTACCTGTGTTTGGGCATCGCTGATCATGGCAACACCAAGGTGCTATTCGATACCGCAGACCGCTTAAGCTGCCAATACATTCGTGACAAACAACTGAGTTTTTCACAACTTCCACAAGCCATTAAGCAACTCCAAGCATTTATTGATACCGTTGATTATTTATATGTCACGGTGGATTTAGATGTGTTCTCTGCTGCTATTGCCCCTGGTGTTAGCGCCCCTGCACCTAAAGGTATCTCTACTGAAACATTTGATGAGCTTTTTGCCATCATTAAAGGCAGCAAAAAAATCGCCCTCTTCGATATCGCAGAGTGCAATCCTGAATTTGATATTGACAACCACACCGCCAAACTCGCGGCTTATTTGATTTACCAATATTTATTCTAATAAAACAACACAACAATTCGACTGATAAATAAACTGTTCGCTTCAATCTGTTGAGATAGCGTCTATTCAAACACCACAATAAAAATAGGTTTGAAAAGAAATATCAACTTAGCTGTAACCATCTGAATTTTAATGTTTTTCATAATAAGTATTTTAACTATTAGATTTCAAGTTACAGCTAGGCGGCTAACGAAGATAGCTGTAGGAGCATACTGGAGTATGTGACTAGGGTGAGCCAGAGAAGCCAACAACGCTGTAGCTAGAAAGATAAAGGTATAACACAAAGGGAAACTTATGATTCTACACCTAGACGCACTATCCACCTTATTCCTCACCGTCATCTGCCTCCTCATGGGCATCCACTTAAAAAAGCGCATTGAGTGGTTACAACGGTTTTGTATCCCATCTCCTGTAATTGGTGGATTTTTAGTGAGTTTAATCATTTGGGGATTGAAATCATTCAACCTCGCCGAAATCAATTTCGACACCAGTTTACAAACCTTCTTGATGGTCGCATTCTTCACCACGATAGGTATTGATGGCAGCTTCCGCATTCTCAAAACAGGTGGTCGCTTATTATTTATGTACCTATTTATTTGCTGGTTTGTGGTGATTTTCCAAGACACCTTTGGTGCAGGGTTAGCGCACTTATTAGGCATCGAACCCGTTATTGGCATTATGGCTGGAGGCGTATCTCTTACTGGCGGTCATGGTGGAGCAGCCGCCTTTGGTGGTATGGCAGAAGGGCTTGGCGTACAATCGGCGACAGTTGCCGCCATTGCCGCAGCCACCTTTGGTTTGATTACAGGCAGCTTATTAGGCGGCCCAATCGCCACCTATCTAATCAAAAAATTCAACGTTCGCATTCAAGCAGACGATCAAGTCGAAAAAATTCAAGTGCCTGAAACTATTGCAGGGAAAATTGAATCTATTGATGCGCATGCTTTCTTAAAAATGCTCGCCTTGATCTTAGGGATCATGGTGATTGGCCAATTTGCTTCTGCGCAGTTTACCAAAGCCACTGGTTTTTCATTGCCTAGCTATGTTGGTGCGATGATCATTGCGATTGTCATTCGTAATATCAATGATCAGGTCGAATTATTTCGTATCAACCAAAAATCTATCGACCTGATTTCTGAAGTCTCGCTAGGCCTGTTCTTAACCATGGCCATGATGTCACTGAAGATTTGGGAATTAAAAGCTGTGGCACTTCCACTCTTCACCATTTTATTGGCACAAGTTATCGTTTTAATTCTACTCGTCGTCTTTGTGATCTTTAGATTGTTAGGGAAAAACTATGACGCAGCCGTCATGTGTGCAGGCCTAATGGGTCACGGTTTAGGTGCGACACCCAATGCCATGGCGAATATGTCATCCGTGTGTGAGCGCTATAAACAGGTTTCCATGAAAGCCTTTATGATTGTGCCGCTAAGCGGTGCCGTACTCATCGACTTAGTGGGGATCCCATACCATACTTGGTTGATTAATATGCTTAGCTAATAAATATATAAAAGAGGAGAGTTTCGACTCTCCTTATTTCTTTTGCCATTTTGCTGATATTTCCTCGAGTTACCACTCCCTGTCAGACCTGAAAACAGTTACACTGGTGAAAAGCGGATTTTTTCAGGTGAACAATTTTGCTAACCTGTTTATAATCAGCGCCCCAAATAGAGGTATATCATGACTGCATCCACTTTTTCTGAACTTGATCTCGATGAGAGCTTAATTGACGCGCTGTCAGACAAAGGCTATCAACGTCCCACTGCTATCCAAGCTGCTGCTATTCCAGCCGCAATGGATGGTCGTGATGTTTTAGGTTCAGCCCCAACAGGAACAGGTAAAACTGCGGCATTCTTACTGCCAGCAATTCAACATTTACTTGATTTCCCAAGAAAAAAATCAGGGCCACCACGCGTTCTGATCGTCACCCCTACCCGTGAATTAGCCATGCAGGTTGCTGACCAAGCAAAAGAATTATGTGCACATAATCACCTAGACATTGCAACAATCACTGGCGGTGTTGCCTATATGAATCACGCTGAAATTTTCAGCGAAAACCAAGATATCGTTGTTGCCACCACAGGTCGTTTATTACAGTACATTAAAGAAGAAAATTTTGACTGCCGTGCCGTTGAGATTTTGATCCTTGATGAAGCTGACCGCATGTTAGATATGGGCTTTGCGAACGATATTGAGACCATTGCAGGCGAAACACGCTGGCGCAAACAAACCATGCTATTTTCAGCAACCCTTGAGGGTGAAGCCATTCGTGACTTTGCAGAGCGTTTGCTGGAAAATCCAATTGAAATTGACGCAGACCCATCTCGCCGCGAACGTAAAAAAATTCAGCAATTTCATTACCGTGCAGATAATCTCGAACACAAAACAGCACTACTTTGCCACTTACTTAAGCAAAAAGATGTGACAAAAGCGATTGTGTTCGTCCGCAAACGTGAACGCTTACGTGAACTGGTTCAATGGCTACGAGAAGCGGGCATCGAGCCTTGTTATCTTGAAGGTGAAATGCCCCAAGCTAAACGTAACGAAGCTGTTCGTCGTCTTGTTGATGGCCAAGTGAAAGTTCTTGTTGCGACCGATGTCGCATCCCGTGGTTTAGACATCGATAATGTCAGCCATGTTTTTAACTTTGACTTACCAATAACGGCTGATGTTTACCTGCATCGTATCGGCCGTACAGGCCGCGCTGGTCGTAAAGGTACAGCAATTTCTTTAGTTGAAGCACATGACTTCCCATTATTGGGTAAAATTACACGTTACATTGAAGACCCAATCAAAGTGCGTGTAATCGATGACTTGCGCCCAACGACAAAAGCCCCGTCTGAAGCGATGTTAAATAAGCCTAAACCGTCGAAAAAAGTGCTTGCAAAGCGCAAAGAAAAGAAAAAAGAAGAACAAACGAAGAAAAAAGAAAAAGTACGCCATCGCGATAAGAAAAATATTGGGAAACGTCGTACTCCGGTTAATCCTGCTGCATCAGCGACTAGCGATAAATCGTAATAATCAATCAAACGGGTTTCGGCCCGTTTTTTATTTTATCCCATCATATTGACTATTTTATCCCGCATTCTTTTTCCTTCTGGTGTTAATAGCTCTGGTTTGATTATGTGATTTTCGATTATATCTTTGCAATCTAGTCCTTGGTTATTTTTCGTTCGCCAGTCGGCTCCATTGGCTAATAATAATTCAGCCACATCTAATGCATGACTATTTAAAGCATCATGCAATGGCGTATTACCTAAACTATCTTTAATATTAACCAGCAAACCATTCTCTAACAGTATTTGGGACTGCATCACTCGGCCACTTTGCGCGGCTAGATGTAAAATACTTTTATGTTGTGTTAACTGTGAACTCTTAATCGCTTGCCCATAAGGGGAATCAAGCAAGACTTGCATAAATTGCCCATTTATTGCCCTAGCCGATTGCTGAGCGAGAAAATTAATATCGCAAGATTTATCATGGCTTTTTATAAGATTTGAAAACTCCACAATATTGCCTTTTTTAATTGCACTCTTACAACATTCTTGCCAATTTATATTTTGTTTTTCATCAGCCGCCGGAAATAATTTTAACGGAATTTCCACCTCTTTATCATATTCCCCTGTAATTGCATTCCAATTATTCCACGGTTTATGTTTACACATCATTTTAATGATTTTCACCATCGAATGGGCAATAAAACTTCTTGTTAATAATCGGTGCGGTAACCAATTTTTCCAAGAACTCTGTTCGCTATAAGCCATTTTAATACGCGTTCCCAGCGCTGAAGGGATAGGTAAAGTATTTTGTAATGAGTCAAGCCAGTCATATTGTACGGTATAAAACCGGATCAGCCCGTCTCTCGCTATTTGTTCCGCAATGTCATAATCGAGCCCAATTCGGTTTACAGTATTCTTTGCAAGACCAGCTGGACTAAATGCAACTCCTGGGCTTTGGCTGGCTAATGCAGCAATTGATGCAAGGCCACCACCTAATGAATGCCCTGTACAAATCATCTTTCCATTGACTGAATTAGACAAAATATTAGCTAAACCAACTGCTTGGTAGTATTGCGGCTCATATTGACCAAGACCTTGGCGAATATTGGCGTAAAAATCAACGATGTCATTTGTTCCCGCAAAGCAGAGTATGTATAAATTATCGTATCGGCATATATTGGCTTGAAACCCTGAAGACTCATCTCCCAATAACTCCGCATCAATTCCTAATACGTTAAGTTGTGTCGTATTTAATCTTTCCACTCCCAAAATGTGTTGCCAGTCTTTGTAGTAAGCTCCATGTGACAATAAAGCCAAAATATAGTCTTTTTTTTGAGCATCAAAGCCCCAAAAATGGTCTTTTGTCATATTTTGGGGCCAGCGCTCTCTTTCACACAGTGGAATATCTAAACTGTGATTTTGCAAATAGATACTTAAACCTTCCCTAGCGAGAGAAAGCTCATCCAATGAGTCTAGTGTTGGTTGTATTGATAAAGGCATAGATTCTCCCTAACAAATGCGTATGTTGGAAGAATATTGAATGCTAAATAGTGTTGAAGAGAAATACTCAACTTTATTAGAGGTAAATAAAAAGCCATTGATATCAATGGCTTTAGAATTTATTACATTATGCTAGATGTGATAGTGTTTAAACTTTATTACAAACTTTCAGTGAAAGTACGGGTAATAACATCACGTTGTTGTTCAGGGGTTAACGAGTTAAAACGAACTGCATAACCTGAAACACGGATAGTTAACTGAGGATATTTTTCTGGGTTTTTCACTGCATCTTCTAATGTTTCACGACTTAATACGTTAACATTTAAGTGCTGACCACCTTCCACACGGACAGTTGGTTTCATTTCCAGTGGCACTTCACGGTACTCAAAAGCCCCTAATTCGTCTTTAGCAACGATCTGGCCTTCATTATAATCAGCTTTAGCACAAACGCAGCGCGCTTCATTTTTCTCGTTATCCAGTAACCAGAAAGAATTCAATAATGCTGCATTATCAGTTTTAGTAATTTGAATACCTGTAATCATGTCGACCTCCACGTTCGAACTAGATTGCGCTCGATTTTTGTATCAATCAAAGCTGCATTAACCATCAATCTTATATACATTTGCAATTGGATATTTGGTCTAACCAATGTCTCTGAGTATTTTATACCAGCTCAATAGGTCATTTTCTTTGATATTTATCAATTATTCCGTATAGCAATTAACCAAACCAGTTCAACTTTATGATTTAAATCAATATTCATCATGATGACATTTTAATTATTTTTATAAATTTTCAAATTAATTTGAAATGAATTATAAAGATCAGGGCTTTATCTCTGCTCAACGAACCAGTAAGCTTATTACCATCATTTGGTTCAGTTATAAATTGCGCCAGCCAACATTCATTGTTATGGAAAATTTCATGTCAAATACCATTACATGGCACGACGTCATTGGCCCTGAAAAATTAAAACCGTATTTTAAAGAAACCTTATCCTATGTCGCGCAGCAGCGCCAAGCTGGCAAAGTTATCTATCCGCCACAAGATGATGTTTTTAATGCTTTCCGCTATACCGAACTTGCAGATATTAAAGTCGTTATCTTAGGCCAAGACCCTTACCACGGGCCAGGACAGGCTCATGGACTCTCATTTTCAGTTTTACCGGGTATTAAGCCACCTCCATCCCTTGTGAATATGTATAAAGAACTCGAAAAAGACATCGCAGGGTTTACGCGACCATCACATGGTTATCTACTCAGTTGGGCGCAGCAAGGTGTGTTGCTATTAAATACTGTGCTCACTGTAGAGCAAGGTAATGCGCATTCTCATGCCCATTTAGGGTGGGAAACATTTACAGATAAAGTCATTGAAGCGATTAATGAAAATACCGAAGGCGTCGTATTTTTACTTTGGGGCTCACATGCTCAGAAAAAAGGCAAAATTATCGATACCAAACGCCATCACGTTTTAAAAGCACCTCACCCTTCTCCACTTTCTGCTCATCGTGGCTTTTTAGGTTGTGGTCATTTTTCACAGACGAATGAAATTTTAATTCAACAAGGCAAAGCGCCAATTGACTGGAACCCTGTGATTAATGAATAGCTGCCTGTTTTAGGTAAGAAAAAGAATGGGATACACATGTATCCCATTTAAACAATTATTTCGAAACAATAACCATTGCAGGTCTGAGTAATCGGTTATTTAACGTATACCCTTTTTGCATCACGTTAATCACATGATTAGGTTGGTGATCAGGTGATTCAATCATTGTCATTGCTTGGTGAACTTCAGGGTTGAATGGTACATTCGCATCCCCCACAGGTTCGATACCAAACTTAGCGACAGCATCTAAGAACGTTTTCAGCGTTAAATCTAACCCTTCTAACATCGCTTTAGATTGCTCATTATCGCGATCAGCGGCATCGATAGCACGTTCCAAATTATCAATCACAGGCAAAAGCTCATTTGAGAACTTCTCAAGTGCAAATTTGTGCGCTTTCTCGATATCTTGCTCCGTACGACGACGAATATTTTCAATTTCAGCATGTGCGCGTAACATCGCTTCACGTTCTGTTTTTTGAGAAGCCACTAATTGTTCCTCAAGCTCAGCAATACGCGCTGCTAACGCTTGTTCGTTTGCTTGCATTTCTTCAGCTTGCTGAACATCCATTTCTTGCTCTGTTTGCACTTTTTGTGATTCATTTTGCTCAGAAGCTTGCTCATCATGCATATTTTGGTCTTTACTACTCATGAATATCTCCGCGTATTTAGCATTAATCCCATATATGAGAGTATTATGGGGATCTAATACAGGGATTCAAGGGAAGTCATACAATGAGAGGCCAAAAAAGTATGCAAAAGGACAATAATACAGCACATTCTCACTTCAAAACGATAGGCATTGTCGGGCACCCAAGGCATCCTGAAGCGTTAGCAACTCATGAACTTATTTATCATTGGTTAATTTCAAAAAATTACCATGCCATTATTGACAAGCAAGTCGCTAAGGATTTGAAGTTAGTGAATGCGACAACTGGCACGTTAACTGAAATTGGCCAACAAGCCGATTTAGTCATCGTAGTGGGTGGTGACGGTAACATGTTAGGTGCAGCTCGTATATTATCTCGCTATAACAATAAAGTTATTGGTGTGAATCGTGGAAATTTAGGTTTTCTCACTGACCTAGACCCCGATAATGCCCTACAGCAACTTTCACGCGTGCTTGAAGGCGAATATCGTGAAGAAAAACGTTTTCTTCTTGAAGCCCAAGTCATTAAGCCTAATCAAAAAGCACGCAAGAGCAGTGCGATTAATGAAATCGTACTCCACCCCGGCAAAGTTGCTCATATGATTGAGTTTGAAGTCTATATTGATGATAAATTTGCATTCTCACAACGTTCTGATGGGTTAATTATTGCCACACCGACAGGCTCAACAGCCTACTCTCTATCCGCGGGAGGCCCTATTTTAACCCCTAATTTAGATGCTATTGTCTTAGTTCCTATGTTCCCGCATACCTTATCATCACGCCCGTTAGTTATAAGTAGCGATAGCAGTATTCGCTTAAAATTTATACGCACCAATATTGATTATGAAGTCAGCTGTGACAGCCAAATCATGTTACCAATTCAAGATGGTGAGGAGGTCATTGTAAAACGTAGTAATAAAAGTCTGAATCTTGTGCATCCTCAAGACTATAATTATTTCAATACATTAAGCTCAAAATTAGGGTGGGCGAAAAAAACTTTCTAGTTTTTTTGCTCTGCCTCTTTACTGTATAAAAAAACAGGCTAAACTGTATGAAAACACAGGTGTGTATTTTTACAGGAGAGCGCAGATGCTTACCCAATTAACCATCAATAATTTTGCTATCGTTCGTGAGCTAGAAATTGATTTTCGTAGCGGTATGACCACCATCACTGGTGAAACAGGTGCGGGTAAATCTATTGCAATTGATGCGCTTGGCCTGTGTTTAGGTAACCGCGGCGAAGCCAATATGGTGCGTCCAGGCGCTCAACGAGCTGATCTTTGCGCTCGCTTTTCTTTATCAGATGCAAAAATGGCAGCGAATTGGCTGGCAGAGCATCAACTTGATAACCAAAATGAATGCTTACTGCGTCGTACTATTGCCTCAGACGGTCGTTCACGTGGGTTTATTAATGGTGTTTCGGTTCCACTCTCCCAACTTAGAGAATTAGGTACCCTATTAATTCAAATCCACGGTCAACACGCACATCAATTATTGCTTGATACTGCACATCAAAAATCTCTGCTTGATGCCTATGCAAACCAGCAAGACCTGCTTGCACAAATGAAGCAAGCTTGGCAAACATGGCATGATTCATGCCAACAACTTGCTGTATTTCAAAAACAAATGCAAGAACGTGAATCACGTCAGCAATTATTGGATTATCACTTAAAAGAACTCAATGAATTTCTTCCTGTTCAGGGGGAATTCGAAGAAATTGATCAAGAATACAAACAGCTTGCTAATCATGGTCAATTTTTAACAATTGGGCAGAATGCCGCACAAATTTTGTCTGAGAATGATGATGCCAATGTCATCAGCCTGCTAAACATGGCAAAAAATGAGTTAACGGATCTCGTCGCACTAAATCCTAAATTTTCAGGCTTACTTGATATGCTAGAAGAGGCATCGATACAAGTCAGCGAAGTCAGTGATGAAATAAAACACTACTGCGACCAATATGAACTTGATCCTAATCGTTTGTTTGAACTAGAGCAGCGTATTTCTAAACAAATCAGTTTAGCGCGTAAACATCACATTGCGCCCGAAGCTCTACCTGAATTATTTCAACAACTTTTGTCTGAACAAACGCAAATCGCCAACCAAAATGAAGACTGTGAAGCATTAAACTCACAAGTCCTTGCTGATCACCAAAAAGCGTTGGCTTGTGCTGAACGCTTACATCATGTTCGTTTACATTATGCGCAAGAACTTAGCACACTTATTACTAGCAGCATGCACCAGCTATCTATGCCACATGGCTTATTCACGATTGATGTAAAATTTGCACCTGAACAACTTCAAATTGATGGTGCTTGTAAGATTGAATTTAATGTCACAACCAACCCAGGGCAACCACACCAAGCACTTGCAAAAGTCGCTTCTGGGGGCGAACTTTCTCGCATAGCACTTGCAATCCAAGTGATCACTGCGAAAAAAATGGATACCCCTGCATTAATCTTCGATGAAGTGGATGTCGGCATTAGTGGTCCAACTGCTGCCATTGTAGGTAAATTACTACGTGAGCTTGGTGAATCAACGCAAGTCATGTGCGTCACCCACCTACCTCAAGTTGCAGGTTGCGGCCATCATCATTTTTATGTGAGTAAAGAAACAAATGGCGTTGACACCGAAACACATATGCAATTACTAGATAAAAAAGCACGATTACAAGAACTGGCAAGGCTTTTAGCGGGTTCTGAAGTCACAAAAAATACGTTAGCAAATGCAAAAGAGTTGCTTGCAGCATAATTTTTGACAACTTTTTTGCGCTCGTGTGGTCTTAGAGTCGATAAGGAAGGTTTTAAAATGTATCAATGTCGATTATCATTGATGTTCTGACTCCAAAAGGAATGAGATATCCATGCGTTATAAATTGTTAACTGCTGCTGCACTATCACTCGCATTAATGTCTACGGGCTGTTCAATGATGGAACGTCTTGTCTATCACCCGGACATTAACCAAGGTAATTACCTCACAGCGAAAGATGTTGCTAAGATCCAAAAAGGAATGACTCAGCAACAGGTCGCTTATACTTTGGGCACACCAATGTTATCCGACCCGTTTGGTACTCAAACCTGGTATTATGTATTCCGTCAAGAACTGGGGCATGATCCTGTTAAACAAGAGACTTTGACACTTATTTTTGATCGCAACGGTATCCTTACTGACATCAAAAATGAGAAAAATCTTGCAGCTCAAGAGTCTATGGAAGCAGCTGAGGCTAAAACAGCTGACTAAAAGTATGGACACATTGATCTATAACTAAAACGTAACTAACCCCCCGATTATTCACCGGCGGTTAGCTATGTTTGTCACTGTGTCATAGCTGTTACTGAGTGACGAATACAAAAAAGCCGAGCAACAGCTCGGCTTATCAATGTCACAAAGCCTAAATTTTTTTCGCTTCTTTTGATTTTTCAGCACGCTTACGGCGTAACTCTTTAGGATCTGCAAGTAAAGGACGATAAATTTCAATCCGTTCCCCATCTTGCACTACATCCGAAAGCTTCGCTGGACGACTATATATCCCTACTTTATTCTTCTTTAAATCAATATCATCACGCAAAGAAAGAATGCCAGAAGCGACAATTGCCTCTTCTATAGTCACACCATCAGTAAGCTTTACAGATAATAAATATTGTTTCTCAGGTAGTGCATACACCACTTCAACATTGATATCAGACACTATAGACATCCTTAGCTCTTAGTGTGAAAGCCTGAACCATGTTATTGGCCAGTTCTTTAAATATTTTTCCAAATGCCAACTCAATGAGTTTATTGGTAAATTCAAAATCAAGGTGAAATTCAATTTTACAAGCATCGGCACTTAAAGGAATAAACTTCCATCCACCAGATAGTTTACTGAATGGACCTTCTACTAATTGCATATGGATGCATTGATTATCTTCAAGTACATTTTTAGTAACGAACGTTTTACTGATTCCCGCTTTTGAGACTTCAACAGAAGCCGTCATTTCCTCAGCACTATGGCTGATAATACGACTCCCCACACACCCAGGCAAAAAACTTGGGTATGAAATCACATCATTTACGAGTTTATACATTTGTTCTGCACTAAAAGGGACTAACGCAGAGCGACTAATCTGTGGCATATCAATTCCTATCCCTAAAAACTGCGCATATAATAGCACTATTGATTGGTTAAACAAAAAACAAAACCCGCACAGGGCAAGAAATGCACAATCAAAAAAATATCAGCGCAGAAAGATTTCATTCAACGCATCTTACAGTATAATGAATGCACTATGACAAAGAAAAAACCATATAAACCCGGTTCAGCAACAATTGCAATGAACAAGCGTGCTCGCCACGAATATTCTATCGAAGAGGAGTTCGAGGCGGGTTTGTCCCTACAAGGTTGGGAAGTTAAATCACTACGTGCTGGCAAAGCTAACATTGGTGACAGTTACGTATTACTTCGAGATGGCGAGGCCTATTTATTTGGTGCTAACTTTACGCCTCTCAATGTTGCATCTACTCATGTGGTCTGTGACCCAACACGTAGTCGTAAACTTTTGTTAAATCAACGTGAATTAGACACCCTTTATGGTAAAGTTAACCGTGAAGGCTACACCGTCATCGCACTTTCTCTCTATTGGAAGAATGCATGGTGTAAAGTAAAAATCGGTGTTGCTAAGGGTAAAAAAGCCCATGATAAACGTTCAGATATTAAAGAACGTGAATGGCAACTCGATAAAGCACGTATAATGAAACATTCTAATCGCTAAGTCCTAGCTTTATAGGATAATTTTCTGTTATACTGCGTTCAACAACTTGGGGCTGATTCTGGATTCGACGGGATTTGCGAAACCCAAGGTGCATGCCGAGGGGCGGTTGGCCTCGTAAAAAGCCGCAAAAAAATAGTCGCAAACGACGAAAACTATGCTTTAGCAGCTTAATAACCTGCTTAGAGCCTTCTCTCCCTAGCCTCCGCTCTTAGGACGGGGATCAAGAGAAGTCAAACCCAAAAGAGATCGCGTGGATGCCTTGCCTGGGGTTGAAGCGTTAAACTTAATCAGGATAGTTTGTTGATGGCGTGTCTGTCCGCAGTTGGCAAATGAATTTAAAGACTAGACTAAGCATGTAGTACCGAGGATGTAGAAATTTCGGACGCGGGTTCAACTCCCGCCAGCTCCACCAAATTTGGTGGGTCAGTGATAGGACAACAGGTTTAAAAACAGGAAGTTAGCAAAATCAGTTGGACTAGACACTGGCAACATTAAGGCTAGAAAGTGCACGTGAAATGCACGCGCATTTGAAAGTTACTAAAAGCCCACTTCGGTGGGCTTTTTTATTATTTTTAACTAACTCGATACCACCCCATCAACATAATATAAGCGTTAGTTATATTTACAGCTGCACCGCTTCCCGCGTTACCAATCATTCCTGTCACTGTATGACTATGTGCTCCACTATTTGATGTATCCCCAGTCCATGCATTAGCAGCGCTTATATTAATCTGAGTTACATCCGCATTAACGACGCCAGAAGCGGTATTTACTTTGAGACTTCGTGTCGATTTACTGAATGCGCCGGAAGCAAAGCCCGGTGCTTGTGATTCTGATTTTCCCCCACCAAGAGCCAATGAGCCTGTTATGTTCATTGTTCCCCTATTATGAGTATGTCCCCCCGCAGAGGATGTTGAACCTGAGAAACTGTGGCTATGAGCTGGCATATGTGAAGCCGTTAACGTCACTGAATCAGAGCCACCAGTTGTCAACACATTCGCACCACTCGCTGCAGCTAATCGAATAGTTTTATTTTCGCCGATGTATTGCCATTTCGTACCAGGGAATAATGTATTGGGGTTCTTGTTTTGCGCGAACCACACCACAATACCAATAGGGTAAATGGTATTAAGATTGACCGCGTTTTGTAATGCATCAGTGACGGCTTTCTGACTCATCACGCTAGTTGTTGATGCGCCAGTCGATTGGACGACACTACTTGTATTGAGCTTATTATTAAGCCCGTTATTGAGTGCTGTGTTTGTTGCATAATCCCCCGATGGTTGATAATTCCCCTTAGCTTGGTACCGTGTATCCCCTTCCGCTTTGGTGTAGCTTTCGCCTTTGAGAGCGTAATTACCCGCAGGGGCATAATTGCCCTTAGGTTGATAGTTGGTATCAGACTCCGCTTTTGAATAACTATAGCCTGCTGCTTGATAGCTGCCTTTAGGTTGATACTTACCATCGGTCTCAGCCTTGGTATAACTATCCCCTTTTAAGGCATAGTCCCCTGATGGTTGATAACTGCCTTTTGGCTGGTATCGTGTATCCCCTTCGGCCTTCGTGTAGCTTTCACCTTTAAGTGCGTAGTTGCCTGCGGGGGCATAGTTGCCTTTAGGTTGATACTTGGTGTCAGATTCGGCTTTAGAATAGCTATAACCTGCCGCTTGGTAATTACCTAACGGTTGGAAACGCTTGTCAGATTCGGTTTTGTTATAAACATTGATATCACCCGCACTTAAATCGGCTTTCAGTTCCTGCCATGCGGTACCTGAGACAGGTTCAGCATTGTTATTTTCAATCTTCGACTGCCACGTCTTGTTTTTATGATAAACAATGGCGCGAATAGGATATGGCTTGCCTTCTGCTGCCCACTTAGGAAAACCAAAGCTCTGCAGCTCTCCAATGGCTTCCGTGATATCGTGAAACATGCCGTTCATCTTTTCACGTTCAATATCTTTGGCCGCAGGGTCAGTTTGTTGGTCACGCTCATAATCGTAACTATAACCTTGCGTGTAAGAAACTGCGCCATCGGCTTGCACATCATCGGGAATAGAAGTCCTGTCCCCTTGTGTTGCAAAGGGGATTTTAAAGATTTTTGTCATGAGTTTTAGGCTCCGAAATTACTGCTAAGGAAGTTTTTGCGATATTGGCCGTGACCGAAAGCTTTCTTCGTCACGATACGGTATTTAACACCCACACCCGATGGGCGAGGCATAAGATCAAAGTTTTCAAGAAGAACCCGTAAACGTTCGTCCGGGTTGAAATTAAACACGTAATACAGATAGGTCATATCCAGCGGATCAAGCACAAATACCTTGCTGTCGTCCTGCCAGAAGAACCGTTTAAGAAATTCGTTAATATGGGTGACCGTGGGGCTTTGCGTAAGGTTAAAATAACGCATACGCACGATGAGACGCTTTTGGTCGACCGTCAGCGATAAAGTGTAATCGGCATTACGTCGAAAGTTGCCTTTGAAATTGGCATTCTTTTTACCAAAACCAAAACCGATTTTCGTTTTATCGCTCGGGGGGACATCAATCCCCAACGGCACATCGAGTATGCGCGCCCAAATATTCAGCCCAAACTCGTTCGCAGTATCGATATTAAACACATCACGGTACCAATCACGCCAAAACTGGACAGTGGATTGTTCAAAATAGTCTGCTTTGTATTTAGCTATTGCTTTGAGATTTTCCGCATCTTCATATTGCCAAAGGATCGCCTTTAATAAATCAGAATGAAAATCAAATGATTGAATTTTGCTCATACCAGCACCACCTGTACCGCACTGCGTTTGAGCCTTGCCACCTCATTCATTTTGATTTCATAGTTATTTGAAGACCAGGCTTTGCCATCCGTTGAAAGTTCGACGCGTGTAATAAACAACCGAGGTTCGACAGCATTGATACCGGCTGATATTTCGAAAGGTGATACATCGCGCCCCACCACTAAACCGCCCTCGCCATCGATATCCCCATTTGCCCATGACTCAACTGCGGCGGGAATAATCGTTTGTGCATCGACGGTGGCTTTTTTCACCGTTACTCGGCAGAACAACACAATTTCTTTCGCCCTATCGAATTTAACGGGATAAATTTGGCCGCTGATGTTTTCCAATACTTCAACTTCTTCACTGCCGTTAAAAGCCGCACCGAGTGTTTTTGTGCGCAACAGTGAACGAGCAATCGCCTCTTTATCGCCCCCTTCAACACACACATAAATGCTATGGGGAACTAACGTGATCCCATCAAACATCATCGGTTGGTCTGTGTAATTTTCTCGATAGGCCAACGAACGAACCCCCTCAAGTTCATACAATGCAGAGGTAATCGCTTCTCCCACACTGACGGTGTTTTTGGCTAACGTCTGCTTGCGTCGTCGCCTTGATTGTAGGTCTGATTCGGCATCTCGACCCAACACCGCATTGCTGGGGTTATGAACGTTTTCCCAACCTAATACCGAACTGGCTACTTTATTGAGTTGGCCCACACCGCACTCAATCGCGCCCGTTTCAATAGCGCGCATATCCCCAGTGACTGAGCCATCTTTGCCAATAATTAAAGTCTTGGTAGTTTCGAATAAATCACCATTCAGTGTGGCGGCTTGTGATCCCTTGGGAATAATGGTGTCGGCAATACCCGTGAATTTCACCTGTGATAAAAAGGAGTGAGTCGCATCAAAACGTTGTCCCCCCATTAAAGCCCATATTGCATCAAGGAAAATACCACCGGCTAAATCGGGGTTAATTTGATTGGCCAGTTCAGCATTGTTGCGCACAACGGCGTCCCGATTTTCGACCTCCATGGTGATCAATGCCCCTTGTGGGGTTTCGGGGTTAACATCCAGTTGCTGGCCAAAGACACTTTTAAATTCGTTTTCAACGTCATCACGTAAGGTGCTGGTATCCGGCACAATTACACCCTGTGACGTGAGATATTGATAATCAGCCATTGAGCGTTATCTCCCCATAAATGGTTTGGATCACCGCGGTATAGTTCAGCGAGTTATCTGCGATTAATGCCGAGAATGACACGACCGATATCACATCATCCAATTCACGCATTCGGTCACGAAACGCTGCTTCAAATAACGGAATGTCCGCCTGTCGCCCAAAGGTGGTTTTCCAGTACGGAATGCCCATATCGAGTTTATGTAGCATTTCACCACGGAGTGCTTTGACGTAATGCTCACAACGGTTTTTCGATGCCCGTTCACCACTCACAATCGATAAGTTTCCATCATTGCCAAGATGAATGTCGTTACTACTGTTGACATTAAATGTCTTCATACGGGGACTCCTGAATTGCTATTACCACTTTGAATACCGCTGTGTTTATGGGTTGAGCCGATATCTTTACCGTTGTGTTTCATCGTGCCACCATTTGAGTCGCTGTTGCCATTTACAGCCTGATTACCATTCACCGTGACATTACCGTTAAACGTAGTTTCGGGCACATTGACTTCAAGAACGGGCGAATCTAAAACCGCTTTTCCTGCATGCAATGACAAGCACACAGAACCATCCATGGACTGGATCACCAAGGCATCAGCGTTTTTACCATCAATTAGCCAGCCTTTCAGGGTGTCGGGGTAAAACATCGCATCGCTAAAGGTATGTAACCGTGCTGTATTGGGTTCATCTTCTAAACCGCCACGTTGAAAAACCAAGCTGATATCTCGGTCATTGGCTTTTAACCAACCGAAATCACCCGCCTTGATCGGCATGCGAATAAAAAAGCCACCGCCGCCAAAACGAAAAACGGGAATATTCGGTACCGCTGCTCGCCCGATTTTTTGGCCTTCTGTCGATACCATCATGACTAAGGGCTTAATCACGGCTCGATTAGTTTTATCGTTATAACTCATCACCACAGAGGGAAGCATGTCATCGATGTTCATCAAAAAGTTACGAAATGCGGCCGAGAGCTGCCCTGCCAAGCTGCCTTCGCTAGCAATATCACTATTGGGTTGGTTCATGGTTTACACTCGTTTGCAGGTCGCTTGGTAAAAAAAGGGATCGTCGTGAGAGGCAATATCGAACTTAAGTTGTTCGATAATGTAGTCGCCATTTAAGGCAGGATTAAACTGGCTTTCAAGGCGTAACATGCCACCCAATGACGACTCGCTATCAATTAAATAAGTGACATCGACGCCTTTTTCCGTGGCTTTAGGAATACCGACCATGCCCGATTTTTGGTTGAGGATACGCAAGCGGCCACTTAACGCTTTATCCTGGTCTTTCACATACAACATGTCATCGTCAATAAACGCTTTCACATTGCCCGCATCTTGCAGTCGCTCGACTTGTTTGAGCGCTGGCCCGCAAAAATACCAATTAGCGATATTTTTATCAGTCGCTTGGAAGTCCAATTTAACCCCGCAATCCTGTGCAATGTTCTTGGCTAGTTCGCTCATTTTGCTTATTGCACTACCCGATGAAGAAACAATGTCACGCGCGTTGGTATTGTTGGTTTTCGCTTTTAAGGTCAGTGTCACATCGGGCGGTGAGGCGATTTCTGCGCTAACAATATCCCCCACATAAATGCGAAATACGCCCGTACTGGCGCGTCCCGCTTCAACAATTAAACGGTGCGGTTTCTTCGCTTGGGTGTAAGGGCTGGTTTCGGTCAGCAACATATTGCGCGTTGTCGCATTGAGGCCATCGATATTGACCGTGCATTCATTCTGCAGGGGATTGGCATATTTAGTGCCACTGGCTCGAATTCGCAGCCCCTCATACCATTGCAGCCGACCATTAACTTCAATGCCTAATCGGATACGGCGTAAATCAATCATCTTCACCCCACCAAACAAGACTGTGTGATTGGCCAAACTGCGCCCACCACGGATATTCATCATTTTCAGTGATAAAGGCGAAATTACCGTTACCCGATAAATAGCGGTAGGGGATCAGCGGTTGATTGGGGATCACACGAATACCTTGCAGTAAAACCACATCATTGCGCTTGATATCGCAACACATTGTTGTTCGCGCCACTTTAATCGTCAGCTCCCACTCGTCACCGCCAAGGCTCACGCGCAAACGTTGATTAGGTATGGCATTTAAAGGGATCTCTTGCATGGGTCACCACCCTAACGTAAATTCACCGTCAGCAATTTTGGTTGCTGCCGATTTTTTCTTTTTGTCTGGTACCGTGGACGTTTGCACTTTTCCGCGATTCACTGTGCTCGATTGCTCTTTTTTTGCCACCTTACGGGGCGGCAGGTCGCCATATTCTGGCTCAACCGTTCGCCACTCACTAAAGCGCAGCGAGAGTTTAATCGCATCGGCCATCTCTGGAATTTCATCGTGATAGAGATTCACTAGCAACATCGGTTGGTAGGTTTTCACCCGCGTTTGGATACCCACTAACTGATGCTTATCGTAGGCTTGCTGTAGGGTTTCAAAGGCGCTTTTCATTTCGCCAGCTAAAATTAAATCCATACCAATTTCGACTGGCTGAACCACCACATGGTCACTGCGTGTTTCCCCCGACTCAACGGTAAACTGTGTTGCTTTGTGTTCGTCACGGACGTTAATTTGAATTGGATTGGCCGTTTCAAATAACGTCGAAAAGTTATCGACATTGAAGATTTTCACCTCGGTGATCATTTGCTTACCCCCGAACTGGTTTGATGGGCTAAATCTTGTAGCTGGGATTGCAACGCATCTTTCGTGCCATTAGCCATGCCTTGCGCATCCGTGGCTTGAGTTTCCACTTTGATTTCACCAATTGACAAGTTAGTTTCATTGGTGGTACTGGATTGATTACTGATGGCTTGGCTGGTCATCGGGTTGATTGGATTAGCTGACATGCCATTAATTTGTTGGCTCAGCCCTTTTACTAACAACGCAGTATCTTCTTCAGATAACGTGGGCTGTTCGGGGATTTGGTGCTCTATCGTGCCGTCAGTCGTGATTTTGCGTTCAACCGTTTGAGTCACTTGTGCATCCTCAAAACCAAACCACCCTTTGACGGTACTCCAGCCATTTTTAATCGCGTCTAAACCGTCATTAATCCAACCTAAATACTGTTTGATTTGCGCCCATAGCCACTTAAAAATCCCGACAACGGCATCAGAAGCCACCGTAAAGACGCCTTCAAATTGCTTGCCCCAATCCGCTAAATCGTTAATAAAACCCGTGAGCCATGCCCATAACTGCTTGCCACCATCAACAATAAAGTTAAAAGCTGACACTGCCACATCGGCAACGACCTGAGACAAGGCGATGACAAAATCAAAGAAGGCTTTAAACGCTTCCCACAACGCAATAATGACCGCTTTAAGTTCGGGGTATTCATCCAAAATACGGCCTATCATCGAATCATTGCCGTCAATAAAGTTCATGATATCGTCATAGACTAAGGCAAACGCCGCAGCCAGTAAGGCAATAATCGCGATAATCGCCAAGATGGGCCATGTTGCTGCCAAAGTCGCTGCCGCCGCCGATAACATGGCAGGCACATAAAACGCCGCAATAGCCGAACCTATTGCAATAAAGAACCCCACAATAAGCGACTTGTTTTCTTTGCAAAAGCTCACAAAGCGGTTAATCCACTCTAACCCTTTGGTTAAAATCGGGATCACCATTTCAAGAAAGCTGTTTTTCAGTAAGCCTGATGATTGCTTAAAGCCTTGCATGGCTTTGTTGAATTTGATGGATTGTTCAATACTCTCTTTGTTGATACCAGAATATTCCTTTTGAATGCCCATCATGCGCTCGAGCTCTTTGCGGCCGTTCATCATCAGCTCGACGGTTTTATCATCCGTCACGCCCAGCCCCGCAAGCGTTGCCTTGGCTTTGTCGAACTTCATGCCCTGCACTTTATCTGCAGTCTGAAGTACTTTTTCCATAGTGTTTTTCGCAAAACCAAACGATTTGGCCATCGCGGATAAATCCGCTTGAGCCGCATCACGCGTACCGCCCAGTTCAGCTATTGAACCCGCGAAAGCGTCCACATCGGCAGTCGCTACATTGATTTTTTTACCCAGTTTGTCGAGGGTTTCAATATCAGCCGAACGTGAAATCGATTCCCCCACCAAAGCAGTCGCCCCCATCAATAAACCAACCGCCCCCAATGCCTTTTTGGCAAACGACATGACCGTATTACCCGCCTGCTGGTATTTGGTTTCGGTATTCTCAAGGGCTTTTTGCACGGATTGCTGTGCTTTAATTTCACTGGTCGCTGCTTCAATTCCCTTCACTTTCATCGAATCCACAAGACGAATTAACTCGCTGTAATTACCTTGCAGTGCTTGAATAATAGCGTTGGACAGTTGCTTCGCGGTGATACCTTGGTGTTCGGCTAACGTGAGGTCGGTGACACCTTGATTAAGTTGAATGACGTCTTGTTGTAGTGCCTGGTAGTTTGCATCGAGCTCGCCCAAAACACCCTGAGTGGATTGCATGCCTGCATCAGATATTGACCGCTGTGCCTCAAGGCTGGCCATCGAATCTGTTACTGTCTCTAACTGTGTTTTAACCGAGCCTGTTTGGGCAATAACCTCATCTGCATTAGTAACAAAATCAATCGAATGTTCAACCGATAAGCCTTGCACCGATTGGCGTAAGTCTGCCATCACACGTTCAATTTCTGCGGCGCCATCGGCCGTGGTGGTCGGGATTTTTTGCAGCTCGTTAACATACTCACAGACCGAGCCTTTTACCTGTTCTAATGCCGCTTTTTGGTCACCCACCGATAACGAGCCGAGGTCATTTTTTAATTGGGTGATATCAGATTGCAGTGATTGCCCCCAATCCCCTAGCGCATTCCCCCCGGAGACCCAAGCAGCGTCTGCATTTTGCCGTTGCTCATCCAATGCGCTTAATGATGAGCTCACCGCATCTAACCGAGCCACGATTTGGCTTGTCTCAGCACTGACCTCGCTGGCATTGGTGGTGAACAAAATGGCATGTTCAGTCGACAGCCCTTGCAACGATTGCCAAAGCTCCGTCATGACACTCCCGATGGTCAGTGAACTTTGCTGCGCCGCTTGTTGGGTTTGTTTCATGCCATCAATAATGTCATCGGTCGAACGTTGCACCTTTTTAAATGCCCCATCCGCTTGCCTTGTATCAAACTCAAAGACCTGCACAAAGGTATCCATTAATGACATTAGCGATCCTTTGAAGCCGCAAGGGCTTCGTTATAACGGTTAGTAATGGCAATTTCCCACAGGTCCATTGCTTCTTCTAAATCTATTGAGGTTTTGAGTTCGGTGAAGGTGGCGAGGCGTTCGCTGACGATGACGGCAAAGAACCCATCAGCGTTTTTATAATCGACGGGAGTGAACCGCTTACCTTGCTGAGCAGGAAGTGGAGGAAGCCTGAGTTCCCGTCGCCCCCGAAAAAACTGGTGTTGTACTTCAACATTTCCAACTCTAAGCGGATCAACGATTCGCCATCGGGTACATGGTTATCAATAAGTGTTTGTGTTTTAAGGGGGATTTCTTCACCATCGATAGTGACACACACATAGGCCATCATTTTTAACATGGCCTCTTTGCTGACCTCATAATCACCAATTTTGGGGGCGTTAGATAACGGATATTTGGCTAGGATTTCACGCCCGACTGTAGCCGGCAGGCGACTAATTACAAATAGCTTTTCAACGCCATCAACGTCTTTGATAGCCACTTCTTTAGGTTTAATCAACATGGTAAACACCGATAAAAAAGGCGGGGAACCCCGCCAGAAATTGAAATGAATTAACGGACGCGCGTACTGTCGAAATCCTGAAACACAAAGGTATAGGCTTTGGATTTCAAACGTCCCGCAGAGGCCGCAGAGTTGCCACGACTGCCATTGGTAATTTTGCCGTTACGCGCTGTGACCGTTGAGCCATCACCGTAAGACGCCACAAAGGTAATGATATCCCCTGCGTGTCGGCGCCCTTTTTTCGCGGTATTCGCCTCGAGCAAAATCGACAAGTTTTGATCTTCTTCGCTACCAGCTAAAACGTTGATGGTGACGGTTTGTGGTGTCGGTGTGGACCAACTCACCAAGTTACCATTAATGTCCATGCCCGTTTGTGCAATATCGACAGCCGGTAAATCCAGTGGGTCAGCATCGTCAGCAAAGGCGGTAATTAAAATCCCAGTGGGAAAGGTTTTGCTGGCTTGAATGGTAAAACTCAAGCCGGTTGCAGATACATCATGCATGTTCTACTCCTAGACTAAATTATGTGAGCCTTCGACTTTGCGAACCCAATCGCCTTTGCCGTAAATCAGCACGTATTTCATGACATACTCAGGCAAGTCGCTTTCATCCGTGTTTTCAACAATCTGCGCGTTATACCAATAGCCTTTATCCTGTACGTCATACCAAGCAAGGTCATCGCCAGACGCATCCGCAATCGCCAGCTTTTGTACGTCACTCAGCGTTTTACCGGCTAAAATTGTGCCGTTATTAATCGCTTTAGTGACCGCACCGGCGATCACCATCAACGCACGCGCTTCACCGTCCTTATTCGCAGGAACACCGCGTGTGGCCAATAACACGTTAAACCATTGCTGAGCGATATAGGCTTTTAGCCATTGCTCATTAGCGTGCACACTCATATCCAGCGGATTAGACGCACCACCGCACAAGAAGCCCCGCTGATAGAAACGAATTTGTGAGCCAGCTATCGCGGTTTCACCGTAATAGTTCACGCGCAGCTTATCGAATCGGTCAGCGGCTTTATCTGTGGTCACTTGCGCAGGGAACGTGACGCCTAATTGACGGAACATGTAGTTTGTCGTGGCGTTGGTTCGGTCATAATCCGTCGCCGCCATAACGGCCATGGGTAAGGTTTGAATAAAATAGTTGGTATCTGTTTTGAGGCTTAACCCCACAGAAGCGGTTCCCATCAACGCTGCGCTAAAATCTTCAACCTGCTTTTCGCTCACGCTAATATGTAACTGGTATTTGACGTTTTCACCGGAAACATACTGCGCCAACGGCACGGCTTGCTCTAACGTCAACTCATCCAAGAATGTCGCACTGCCGAATGAATCGGAAACCTGCTCGGCAACCATAAAGGCTTCCAGCGGCGTTTGTGCAGGGTTACCTTCAGATGCAGTACCGGAAGACAGCCCCATAGCATTCGCCAGCACCGAATATTCAACACTAATGGATGCGCGTTCTTGCACGCCGCCACTCAGCTCAAAGGCGCTATCGAGTGAATTAAACGTCAAATAGCTACTGGAAAATTGCGGTTCTCTTTCTGCATTGAGCTTTGCTTGAATGGTGGACGCAATATCCGCATAGGACTTCGCTTCTGACAAATCAATATCTTTGTAGCTTTTAGTGACGGTACCAATCGTGACTGATAGCGTCCCATCCGCAATAATTTTTAAATCTGCTAACGCGGCGGCTTTGGTACCAAATAGCGTAGGTGCTCGCCCGACGGGCTCATAAGAAGCAATTTGTAATTCCTTCGGCTTACTCACTGGTGCAGGGCTAACATAGCTAAAATATTGTCGTGCAAAATGGGCTTCAGGAGAATCAACACCCAGTAAATCCTCTATTTGACCACTGGCGAACTCTAAAACTTTACCTGCGGGAATTTTGGGATTAGTGGAAAATAGGCGACCGGTTAATTTACGCATCGGAACAGCAGACGCGCCAATAACCGCCGATGCGATATCAACGTATCGAGTTTGTTTAATTGGCATAATAAAACCTTATATGCGGTGGATATCAGGATAGAGCGCGCTTATGGCAGCTGTATCAGGGAAAAGAGAGCGTTTAAAAGTCACATTAAAATCAAACGAGGGGTTTTGTTCGTAGTCACCATAGTCGTTCACAAAGTAAGGCTGGCGAACGAATGTTGCCCGTTGTACACCAATACCTTGCTTTCTCAGTGTGGTCACAAAAGGCAGTGAATTGACAACCATTCGGGCAATGGCGGTAATATCATTGGCGGTATATGGGCCTAATTGGGTAATGAATGCCTGAACTTGGTACGTTTTTTCCGATAATTGGTTTTCTTGGTGATTGGCATTGTTGCCTTGGACATTGTAATGGCGACCTTGCCACCCATGCCCGCTTTCATTGATGGAAAAGAACATCACCATATTATCTTCACGGCCTTGCTTGGTGGATTGAAAACCCGCTTTCACGGGGATATCAATACCCACTTCGGCCAGCTGCCGTAATAACTGTTTGCGAATGGCAATATCAACGTCATTATCCGTCATAGGCCCCTACCTCAATGCAAATCACCGATTTCCAGCCGTCCTGCTCGTACCAATCCGCATCCCCCATCACATCGTATTTCTTGCCATTAAAAACAAGGTAATCGGGAGACGTACCGCGCTGAATGCCCTTGATATCATGGGAGGTATAAAAACGCCGATAAACCTGGCTTGAATCAAAACCCATTGATTGTACATCTTGGGTATCAACTGCTTGCCAACTGCCACGAATATCAACCGGCTCATGATATTGGTTTTGGTCATGCCCTCGCTCATCGGGTTCACGCTTTTTAAAGCGAAACCACAGGGCCGTTTGCTGAGGAATATAGCGAGAAGCGATACGGTGTAAATTTCCGAACATTACTTATCCTCCACGGCAAAACTGACGGCCTGTAACATCTGTCCCGTGTCCACTAAGGGCTTATCGGTGGATTTACCTTTGCTATGACGTCTTGCTCTGGCTTTTACCGTTGAATCATCCAAGGCAGGTGTGGTTACCGCTTTAATGGCCAGTTTCACATCCCCAGCCGCCTTTGCACCAACTTGGGTTAGCCCATCGGTAACAGAAATATTGCCAGCGGCCGCCGCTTTGGCCACACGGAAGATCAACTGGCCATACTCTGTTTTTTTATCGCTCATCGTCGGGCGAAAAAACGAACGGGGAGGAATGCCACCAGCGGGGTAACCTAACTCTTGAATAGCGGCAATATAGGCAATGGGCGTACCATCGGGATACTTCGAGTGTTCAAAGAAACCCACTTTCAATTGTTTCTTGGCTAACTCATCATAGACTTTTTTCAACTGAGCTAATTTCGTCATTAACGTAACCGCCCCCCTCGTGTGAACCGGCCACCCACACCGCGAAATGCCGAGCGTTCACCCGCACCACCGATGTATTGCGGCACACTACAGCGTTTTATCAGTGCTAAGAACTGTTGGCCATAGGTGGTCATTTTGAACCAGTGTGACCAATCAGACCCCGCAGGGGGCGCAGAGAATGACACGCTGACTTTATCGATGGTCACACTAGTCACAACACCAGTTGGGGATTCATCATCCGCAATCCACTTTCGCAGTGATAGCATATGAGCAACAACCAACATCCACAGTTCGTTAGTACATACGCCCCTGCAGGGAGAAAAGTAATTTAAGGCAGATTGAGCAATAATATAAATGTCATCATCACTCACACCATTAAACGATGGATAGAGCACACGAAATGACGTTAGGGGAAATGTGCTCGCCTCCATCATTATTTACCCTTTTTGTTGGTTTTCGGGACCGCTTGTTTTTCTGCTTCCAATGATTCCACGGTATCTGGCGCTGACTTATCGCTAGCCTCCATATTGGTGGCCACTTTTTCAGGATCTTCTTTGCGGTTTTCAACGCTGATAAACCCGTTTTCTTTGTGTAACTGAAAAACGTGGTTATCTTTGAGTTGGACGTATTGTTCATCACTGATTTCCGTGACGCGCCCGCGCGGGGTATACATGTGCTTAGTCATGATGTTGGCTTGGCCGGCAATAAACACTTTGCCATCGGTGACCGAGTAATTTTGGTCATTCGATAACGTGCAATAAACATACAGAGACATAGTTTTATTCCATAAAAAAGCCCTCATTTGAGGGCGTAAAAAAGGAAAGTGGCAGGTTAAATGCCAGTTAGGCGGGTAATCGCCCAAGGGCGCGTGACAAAGACACCCGCTGTCGCGTTGGTCGCATCCTCTAAATACCCTTTGATTTGTGCTTGTGAGCCCAACAATTGATACTTAACCGGCACCACTTGTAAAATGGTCGCGCTGGTTGCAGTTGAACCATCATCGATGGTATCTGCGAACATATACGCCACATCCGCACCACCATTCGCCCCGACAAATTCAGGTGAGAACACAAAGCGCAGATTTGGATAGTTCTCTTTCACCCATTGATACACCGTTTCACCACGCGCCACAGGGTTAGCGACGTTTAGCGTTGAGCGATAGCCCAGCGGTAACGTCAACGTGATCGCGATATCGTCTTTGATGATCCCGCCTGAACTCATTTCAATGCGCGAGAACATATCGGTAATATCTTGGGTGATATCGGCAAACGTGCCGCCCTTCCATTTTTTCGATGCGGTTTCATAAGCGGGTAGATTCGGTTCATTCATCAAGCCAAACACGCGGGTTTCAGGGCTATTAAACCCATAGTAACCAATCCGCTCACGCCCTTGTTCTAAGGATTCTGTCGCTGAGTTACGCTTTTCTGCGGCGGCTTCAAAACCAGCTGCAGATTGGCGTGCTTCCTCTAACTTACCGACTTGAAAACCTTGTTCAAAACGCACGATACCGCGGCGTTCTTGGTCTTGAATGTAAGACGCTAACGGCACATTGGTATGGTCACCGTAGAGCTCAGCTTTACCAGTTGGTGTTGCCACGTTCAGAATGATTTCTTCATCGTGCCATTCACCCGCATTCAATACACCAGTGATTTCATCCAACACACGAACACGGGTTGCGGTGCGAATGAGACCAGGGAGAACGTGTTGCAACATTTCACGCTGAATTAAACCGCCTTGTACAGCAGCACCAGTGATCGCGGAGTCCATCGACGCCAAACCGCCAAAACCAATTTGCTCAAGCTCGCGATACGTCCACTGTTGGTTAGGTTGGATATTAAGTTGGCCATGCTTGCGAATATCGCGGCCAGACATATAAAACTTTTGCTTGCTAACTGGCATTATTCACCTTCCTTTACTGCCGCTGGGTATGGGATTTCGGTTAAGCGAATAACGCTCAAATGCGGTGTGTCAGCTGACGACAAATGACGACTGACAAAGCCAATCACGCGATCACCTGCCGCTACGGTTTCTTTGGCCGATAATGAACCGTCCGTTTCGCTGAACACGACGGGATCATTGATTTTGCCTTCGTCATCACTTAACTCGACATACACCTCCCCCATCGCTAAAAACTCACCTTGAGTACCATTGCGTGCATAGTTCACTTCAACACGATACGCTTTCGGGTTAATCATGATCCCCGCAAAAGCACCCTTACCACCCACTTGGACAGACTCCACAGAATCATCTTTGTAGGTGTAAGCCCGACCGAAGATATTTTGTTTTTCATCCGCTGAGCTGAGAATGGCGGCAACGGCACGAATAGGCCCTGCATGGCTGATTTCACCCACTACGCCAGACGTTAAGCCATGCGCCACTGATTTAGGAATTGCCATTATTTCGCTCCCCATTTATCCATAATTGATTGATTGCTAACCTCAGAGTCCATCGTCACTGTGGCTTTCTGTGAATCTGGTACCCGCCCTTGCATCCACGCATCGAGTGCAATGGCTTCATTACCTTTACCGCATTGAATACCAAGCTTATCAACGCCATACTCCGCCACTTGTTGCTTGGTCATGGCGGCATGGTCAAATACGCCAAGGAATGGGGTCAGCTTATGGGCTAACGAATCACGCTCGCCGATTTGCTTTAGCAGCAATCCAGTGTCCATGGTGGGCTTTGATGCTTCCAAACGCTTAATCTTGCGTTTTAAGGATGCAATCTCATCCATCGTACCGATGCCGTTTTTCAAGCGTTTGAGTCGACGATTTAAGCTATCCGTGGTCGCTTGGTCGAGATGCTCCTTAGCTTCTTCGATGGCTTCGACAGCTGTCTCAATTGCCACCTCAGCAGCTTCTACGGCTTCAGGTGTACCGGTTGTGGCTTCTTCCGCTGCAACTTCGGCAGCTGACACGGCTTCTTCCGCTTTTTGCTCTTCTTCGGGATCAGCATCAGTGGATTTCTTTTCTTCTTTCGGCTCTTCATCGGTTGAAGGCTTAGTTTGTGCAATCACCTCTGCAATAATGCTTTTCAGCGCAGTGACTTGCTCCGCTGTAAACGCACCTTCATCAGCGGTTTGCTTCTCTTTGTTTTCTTCTTCGTTCATGCGAATAAGTTCCTTTGTGTCGATAGTGATAACGAGGTGATCTTGCACAGCGACGTCAGGGCCAGTTCGCCCTTCATCCACTAATGCGAGGTGATTTCCACGTAGGTGACGCTGAATGACGTCATAGTGTTGGCCTTCATAAATGCCAGAGGTGAATTCATATTTACTGCGATAACCAGGGGAGAGGTCGATTTTGCCACTGTCGATATTGCTAAGCGCCACATCTGAAAAGATTTTGATATTGGCTCTAAGATACGGTGGGTCAAAATACACGTTCTCACCAATCACCCCTTGGATGCCTTTTTTCTCCGCTGGGGTCGCGTGTTTGCCTAACATTTCATGTTCAATAATGAACGGGGTGAGTTTGAAAGAGTTAATTGTCGCTTCGCTGGCCAGTTCTTCTGGTGGCCGCAATACGCGATAGATTTTATCGGGTATCGGCGCACCAATTTCTGCCCCCAAATAATCAAAAACCCCAACTTTAGAGATGGGGTTGTCTGTTACTTCGAGCCAGCCGTTGTTGTCATAGGTTCGTTTTGTCATGTCTCCTCACCAAAATTGATAGCTGGCGTCATAAAACATTTACATTCGGGCAATTGCCCAGGCAATCCTCGCTCACCAGTTTTTTCATCAATCACCGGTGGGTTATCTAGATCGAACTCTTCTCCATCTAGATGCAGATGTAACGCTCTTGGCTCTGCGCTTCCTCCCGAGTGGTTCCAGACGGCTTTACGAATACCCACTGATTTCATGCGTTCACAGTTTGCCGCAGTCGTGATTTTTCGTGTTTGGTCAACAGCGATAAAATTCGCTCGGCTTTCCGTGACACTGCCAGTGTGTCTGATTACATCTAATAAGGTTTTTGCGCCCTCGCCTCCTTGAGAAATAGAGCGCAGGGCAGCACTTTCGATACGCTGGTGAAATTGGCTAGGAATGGATTTAATCAGGGAAACATTTTCAGCCGTGGCGGCTATCATTCGGTCTTTTAACGCTTCTGGCATTACAGGGGTTTTGATGGTAATACCGCCAGAGAGCTGTTTAAGGGAGTCGTCTAAATTACGCTGAGCGCCGATATCGACTTGGGAAACAAACTTATCGGCCATGGCGCTAGACTGCGTATTAAAGATTTTATCCCACTTGCGTTTTAACCGGTTGAGCCAAATCCGTGTTTGACTCGCAATGCTGGCATCCATCGTGGCGCCGTCAAAATCATCACTCAATTCACTAAATACGTTTTCATAGTCTTTAATCATTGAGCGGATTAACCGTGATAGGTCACGTTGATAACGGCTAGATGGCGCTGCTGAATACTGCAGGGGCTTGCCCTTCAATACCGCTTGGCGGGAGGTTGCCCACTTCGCCTTTTTCGTTCGGACTCGTATTCGTCTCGACATAATCGCCCTCATTTACATCAATGCCGTAATAGCTCGACTCTTTATCAGCTGCGAGTTTTTTACGGATATCTAACCCATCAATGGCACCCGTAGCTGCTAGAGCTGCATCCGTCTGAGCTGATTTCAACTCAATATCGGCACTCTCTGCCGCCGTTGGGCTATCGAGTGGCGCCCATGTCACCGATATTTCAGTCAGCGGTAATTCTTCGCTACGCATCAACATGTCGTAATGACGCTGCAAAAGTTCTTCTAAGTCATTTGATTGGACGCTTTCCAGCTCTTCACGATAGTTCGACTCTTCATACTCACCCGTCGCATTAAAGCCCTTCGGCGTGGTACCGAGTAACTTAGTTGCAGGCACGTTTGCCGCCGCTGCGACTAACTGGTATTGCGTCATAATGGTGGCGTCTAAATCCGCTAACGAGGTGTCGAACTGCTGTGCAACGTCCTCTTTCCCCATCACTTGCACGCCATAGTTATCGCGCATCTCCATAAAATAAAGCATGTTTTCCTGAATGGTGTTCTTATCCGCACCTTCAGGGTCTGCCATACCAATAGTCAATAACCGTTTAGTCATCGCCAGTTGTGGCGCTTCATTGGCGGTACGTTCGGATGCGTAGACCCGCTCATAAATACGCTCTGGTACGGATACGCCAAAGTAGTTATACAGCGGCTTTAACACGTTAGGCACTGGGAACGGCACAAACTTAATAAAGTGCGACTTATGGTATTTGCGACCGCCTATGATGTAATACGTAGGGTCGTAAAAATCCATGCTGGCAGGGTCTTGGATATTGGAGTCGGTTAAATCAGGCGTTACCCATTGTGGGTCAATTTGCTTGATCCCCTTGTACATTCCCTTGGTCACACCATCGAGATTAAACGGGTTTTCATACCACTCTTTCGGGTTTGAGGTTTCCACCACAAATAACGCTAATCGACCACCATACACACGCCCAAAGTGAATAAGCTCCTTCAAGTGATGTTGTATACGGTACTTTTTATCCCGTTTACGCAGCTTTTTACTGATAGCGCTGTCATCGTCATTATCGCAATCAATATCATACCCTTGGCGAATAGCATCACGAGCAGGCATATTACAGGCCTTATCCACTAGCCAGTGCTTCGCAATAATGGCGCACATATTGTTGCCAATAAACATTTGCGAGGCATACCACGCCGCCTGTGACTCAGGTACACCATAAACTTGCTCACCTTTGAATGAAGGAACGGAAGTATCAATACTGTCCATCCCCACACCGTTAATCATCGGCTGCGGTAATGCTAACCCGTTAAATCCATTCTCTTTTGCTAATGCAGGGTACAAATCTGTGGTAAACGCTGACCGCTTCGGCGGTGCAATCTGCTCTGCAATTTTTCGCCTTTTAAACGGCCACATAGAATTACCTCTTGGTTGTGAAGAAACCTCCACCTTTTTTCTCGGGGGATTTTAGAATCACTAAGCTATCAGCGCAGTTGGGGGACATTGCACCATTAGGTTTTTTATCCACGACAATCTTACCCGACGAGTTTTTACTGTAGGTTGGCTGGCTAAGTTCGGAGGTTAATCTTGATAGTGATGATAGTTTTGACGAAAGTGAGATTATTTCATCGGCATCATATGCCATCCCATTGACAGCTCTGTGGGTATTTAAAAATAACGTCCGTAAGTGCCACCATGACTGAGATTTGAAGTTTTGGAAGAAATCCTTATTAGTGATATTTCTACCTGTAGCATCTTTCATTAGAACTTTGTCAGGATTAAGAACACCAGAGCTACCTTTATAGGCTGAGAATAAAACTGGATTCAGCCCTGACCGTTTTCTCTCTTCGTTTACTTGCCTTGAGTCCCCTCGACAGCCAGCCCCAATGCCATCCGCATCATATAAAACCTCACTGCAGCCATAGTCACTAGCTAAGTTAGTGGCTTTAACAACTGTTTGATATATATCCGCACCCTTGCCACTCCATTCTTCACAAGCATCAACCAATATTCCCTTGCCTGAAACAAAGGCATTTTTATCAATACCTTCATCGGCAACATCAAGTGCTCCAGTGCGTTTACCAGTTGGTTCAATACCGAGTTTAATGTGCGCATCAATAGCAGACTGAATCCATGTAGAGGGAATAATCACTCCTTCAACCGATGCGTTGTAATCAATATCAATTTCTTGCGCGACGGTCACAGGGTCTAATAATTCGACTTGTTTGTCGTACCACTGCTGATCTTTGCGCGGATCATCACGCCAATGGAACGTAAATACAGGTATTTTCCCGCTATGCCTGCGGATAGCAAAACTATTAGCGTTACCGTTAGGAGTTGAAATATCTTGCCTGCAGTTAGTTGTCGCTGATAGTGACGCATCTACTAATGACGGGCGTTCAAGGAAAGCGGCTTCATCCACAATGTAAAAACTGGCACGGTCACCACGCCCGATACCATCACCACACTCACCTGATATGATTGAGTCAGTATGAGGGAATTTCATTCTCATGTGTGGTGCGTCTTTGGCTCTATCCCAACCGAAACGAAATTCAGTCGGTAGATAAGACATAAAGATACGGGCTTTTTCTAACAATGATTTAGGCACGCCAATTTTATCGACGTACTCTTCTTTACGGCTACCAATACCCACGCTGATACCGCGATTAAAATTACATACCGTGCAAGCCAAGCCTACCGTTAACCAACTCATTCCCATATCACGGGTTTTTTCCGTAATACCTGGTTCTTGTGATTTCCACCGTTCCATAAACCATTCAGCCCATTCTTCTTGTCGAGGAAATAGCAGAAATGGAATATAAGAAGGTAAGCCACGCTCAGGGTTTCGCGGGTCATAAGTCATTCCCCAATCAATGATAAATTGAGCAGGGTTGTCTTTGTAATAAGCATTGAGTACTGGTATGGCTTGAGGGTTTTGGCGAATACGTGTTAATCGCTCCATTCGCCATTCAAACACCTGCGCATAGTCAGGATTTTTAAAATCAAATGGAAATGGGATAGGCATAGTAAATATACACTTAGAACTAAAATAATTAACATTGCAATTGCATTCACAAAGGCAATAACATAAATTTTATTTATGTTTTTTTAATTTTAGAGGTTGATAATGGAAATTATTCATGAAACATCTATTGATGCAGCATTGGCTATTATAGAAAGTGGTAAATTCAAACCTAGGTTTTTTAATGAGTATGATGCTGATTCAGGATTAAACTGTGCATCAACAGTAAGGCCTTACTCAAAAGGGCAATTACAAGGTCATGGAGCTGTACTATTACTCGAATGGAAAGGGGACGTTGAAGTGTGCTCTCACAATAAAAACCCTCCTTATACTAAAAACATTTTATTAGACCAACATCCTTGGCGTTGTTTTATTCCTAGAGATAACGACCCTGAACTACTCTTATTAAAAAATATTGATTTTAACCTTGACGCTTATAAGCGTGAGTTTAGCAAAAAACCTCTTTTCTCGTTTTTCAAAACTAAAGAAAAAATTAACTCTTGGATAAATACACAAATTGAAAATGAAATAAGCAATATCAAAACAAAGCTTCTTGCTACACCTGTAAATATCAAAATACTTTAAATATTCCGTAATTTAACATAATGGTGCTTACACGTCCTACGGAAAACAGGTTCGATCCAGTTTCTGCAGGTAAGCACCATTTATCTATGTTATCCATCAAAAATACTTAAATTCTTAGTGAATAAAGCATGCATAAAACAGGTGTGATTTTGCATAGCCTGTTTTTGGGCTGAAACGGTTATTTTTACCAATTAACCCATTAGCTTTTTATAAGCGTCTGCGGCTTCTTGAGAGGTCATGTTTGCAACTTCGGTTTTGATAGGTTCGCCATCTTTACCGGTTAATTCAGTTCGGGTTTTTACCATCCCTAAATGCTGTGCAACCATCTTAAGCGCATCATCTTGATTACGAGTGATCACCTCGACACCAAACTTCCCCTCTTTCACACCAGCGAATAAACGACGAGCGGCGCCAGTTAAATCGCGTGTATCATGAAAATGCGCACGACCAATTCCAGCGCCATTGCATCGAGGGCAATCAGGGTTAGGGTCTAATGTGTCATCGTAACCGTAGCCACCCACATCTTGCGGAGGCGGTTTATTTGCTGCCATGGATTTTTTCACAGCATCTTCATATTCGACCGCATCACGCCACTGATAATTGAAACCAAAGCCCCAGCAGTGACGGCAACACAATCGACGATATTCTGTCAGCTCGTTAACGTCTGCAGTCGCAATATCCCACCACATTTTTAATACAGCATCTTGGGTGATTTGAGTTCTGCGCTCCCTATCCGCTAATGCGTCTGTAATTGCACGATTGACCTTAGCATTTCTGTACATCCGACTCGCGCCAACATAAGCAGTATTACCTTCGCCATTTCCACCGGCTCTCTTATAGGCTGCCGTCCGATTTAAATCGACAAGATACTCATTAACGAATCTTAACTGCATATCGTTAAGCCCGTAGTTGCGCAGGTTAAATGTGTTTTCATCATCGTGCGCATTATCTTGTTCACTGCTCTGCGCAGTTGGTATTGTGCTATTACATATAGGCTCTTTTGCGCATTCTTTTTCGTGCGCAGTGCGCAATTTCTTTTGCGCAGTTTTTTGCGCAGATTGCGCAGCTGGCCTTTTAATATATCGTCGTGCTGTCGCGTAATTAAGTCCCTGGTCTTCACACCACTCTTTAGGGGATACTCCTGATTTAGCATGTTCGGTGAGGAACTGTTGCTGTAGCGTCCCCCAATCCGGTTTAGCCATCGTGTTTATCTCCTTAGCCTATTAGAAAATCTACTTGTAGGAATAAACTTTCTAATTAGATATTTCCCTCAAATAAAAAACCCGCTCTAGGCGGGTTATTGCGAATTCTTTTTTATTTTGCTTCTGGAGTAGCATCTCTCATTGATTTAGGAATTTCTTTTTCACCATATTCTTCAGCTATGGCCATTATTTCCTTATATGGGCGAGCATACGGACCAACTACAACTGTAATGTTTTTCCTTTCCGCCTCTTCAGGCGTTAACTTCATAGCTTCAACTGTCATTATCAAGGCTACTTTCAAAGCAGCGCCTGTCCATGGTAAATACTTAATATCGTTCTCTTCACTACCTGCCATGACAGCCTCCCTAAATGCTACTCACTTACTAGATTCTACCCTACAAAAAAGACGGATGCCTTGCCTAACCAGTTTGGTATGGCTATTGATGTTAATAATAAGAGAAAACCAACTACTAAGTATTGGAAAACATAAAGCATACGGATAAATAGCTCTTTTAATATCATAGAGTGTACCCTTTATTGCTAATGTGATTAATTACCAAAATAAGTATTAACACTTAAAATATAGCAGCTCATTTTTATTTGTCAGGTATCCCTAACCATACCAATCCCATACAGATATCATGGATTAATACTAATATTACAGCTCTATGCAGATAAAAATGGTAATCAAATTGTTCTGCTATAATTAAAAGTGATCTTTTGTAACTTATAACTTCACACTAAAAGGAAGAAAATATGTTGAAAAAAATCAGTTTCCTCATCTGCTCATTAGCTGTTGCTTTCACATTAACTGCCTGTAACACCACTAAAGGTGTTGGTGAAGACATAGAGGCTGGCGGAGAGGCAATACAAAGAGCAGCTCAGTAAAAAATCTACTCTCATGTCTAAAACACTAGAGGTTATATTTATTCTTCTAGTGTTTCTCTGGACATTTAACGACACTCAATTCTGTATTTTCTTTTCCGTATTTGCTTACACTTAATTCATGTGAAAACTTTGCTAATCATATATGCTGATAGTGTATTCAAACTATTGCTTCGTTTTATTTCGCCCCTAAACTGGGGCTTTTCTTTGTTTTTACTGCGTATTTTCTCATACCTCCCTTATAAAACTCGTATAGGCTGGCTATTATGTATTATTATTTTCTATCATTTACTATATCTACTCTCATTTTTAATATTGATGATAGCGTCTTCATTGAATAAAGTTGCGACTCAAATAATCCTTTTTCACTGTCTGGTAGTTTATTAAACACTCTACTACGTATGAATTTGACTAAATATCTAATTCTTAAGTCTAAGAGTGCTGAATCATTTAGTAATTGTTGGTTTCTATTTTTCATACTACTTTAGTATATCTAATTACACTAATAATGGGTATTTAAAGGGTAGATGTAAACACAGAGATTTCAAATTACTAATGAGTGGTCATACCAGGCTAAAGACTGATGAGAGACTTATTCAATATCTGGCTACTAAAAAGCCCCCAAATGGAGGCTCATTGTTCACTTAATCGACTATCAACTTAAAATACTTAGAAATAATTTTGCATACTTTGAAATACCGACTATGTTTAAAGAGATATTCAATTGTATAAAGCAACATCTTTTAGCCTACTGCTGTGTAGGCTTTTTTTGATTTCATCGCCTGTCGTTGTTGTTCAATTTTTCGCATTGCTTTCTTGTTAAGAATATATTTTACTATTTGATAAGAATTCCATCACAAAGAGAGCTGTATCAATATATATGTATACTTACCCCATTGAGCTCTTACTCATATCTATCCCTATCCTTATCTGCATCCTATTCATTATTAGTAAAGATAAAAAACAACCAGATATAACGACGCTTTTTTTAAAGTTTTCCATCTACTTATTAAGTGCCCTTACCTTCATAAGTTTAATTTTTTTTGCAAGAGCATTTACCGATTGGTATTAACGTAAACACTCCGTTCTAATGTAATCCTGCAATCCAAGTATCATTTGCTTGGACTCTGCAATTCGCTCTCTGAGTAACCAATAATTTCGGATAGCGGTGTCAGTAGGTCGGGCGGTGATTGCATCATCCAAGTCGGAGGTGGTAGTGCTTTCGGTTTTTTTACAACTAGCTTTGATGTACACCCGCTCAGGATTACGCTCAGCAGCAATACGCAACTTATCAATTTCAATTTTTGCATTGGCTAGTTCCTGAGTATGTTTTGTATCGAGTTTATGGAGAGATTGGACTCGTTCTTGGTAATCTTCATTGATTTTGACTTGCTCTGTCAGCTCAACGAGTAGTTCGGCATTCTTGGTGTTTAATTCACCTATCTTCTCGTGTTGTTTCCACATTCCCCATATGGCTATCCATGCGGTGATAAATAACGCGACTCTGATTGTATTCATGGTAGCTACCATATAGATGATTAAAAGTTAACTTGTCGGCCTTTATAGTGATCTATGGCTTTCTGGCAGCGTTTTTCTAAACTAGTCTTATCAATGCTGCATGTATTATCAGTAAGCCTGCGGGCACCAAATGCAATTATTGATATGGCAAGCAGCATGAATAAAATTACAGTCACTATAGGTTTCCATGACATATAGCCGCCTCCGCCTCTCTGCGATTAACTAACCCACGCCAAACCTTTCCACCAGCATAAACCCATTTTTTTAGCTCTTCACAAGCTCCGTATTGATCACCTGCATTGAGCTTTTTAAGCATTGTCGACTTAGCAAATGCGCCGGTACCAACGTTGAAAGCAAATGAATAAAGGGCTGCTTTTGTATGTTCGTTTACAGGAACTTTGACTAAGCGGTCGACCTGTAATTTAGTTCTCATAAAATCCAACTCTAGCAACTCATTACATTCTTCTTTTGAATAAACTTTGTTGGGGACAATATCTTTTCCTGTATACCCATAGCAGACCGTTAATACCCCACCCACATCTTCATAGGGCTCATATCTAACACCTTCAAAATGTGCAATCACCGTTAAAGCGATAGCCGAAGCCCCTGCGCCAACAAGCACAGTTAGTTTTTGTTTGAGAGACATTAGATATCCTTAGGGGCTTTCGCCATAAGTTCGGCGGCTTTTCGTGCAGTAGCAGAAGGGTTTAGAGGGTCAGTTTTATTAACGAGTTCTTCAAATAAACGTGTTCGCTTTCGTTGCTCTCGTCGATTCATAAAGAAAGTAGCAAGACCAAGGATGATGCTAAACGCCATCCCAATAATAAAGCCCCACTCATAAAGTGATAAGCTTGCGAAAAATGCTGTTAGCCCAGCACTACCGTAGGCTGCGTTGCTATATTTATCCATACGCATGATTTCACCCCCTACGGAGTGCCTGAGATTGAGTTAATGGGTAGCCTACCGCAATGTCATTGCAGTAATTAAACATGTTGTGTGTAATTTGCGGTGGCGGTATACGAAAAAAGGTCGCATCAGGCGACCTAGTAAATGAATATTCTTGAACACCAACAATATGAATGGATTACTTTTTAGCTACTTTTTCTGCTATTTTATAAATCTCGCCAGTTTTCTTGTTATAAATAATTATTTTTAAAATATCTCCATTGATTAACTGATACTCATCAATAACTTCTCTGGGGCTACTAAAGGTGGGGGTCTTACGGTTTTCAAATGTGGTCACATAATTAGGAACCCATTTGTATTGAGCAATAAACTCAATATCACGACCATCAACTAATTTCGCTTTTTCAATTGGAAAAGGAAAACTTATTTGTTTTGAATATTCATTTGGATTAACAACAACAATTATAGAAGATAGTAGTTTGAAAAAATCACTTGACTTCAATCGTACCCCTTGATTCAAGGTTTCTTTTTTTTCAACATTTGCCTGTGCACCAAATGCATTTGTTGCAGTATAACTATCTGCTGATTTTGTATTTTTATTTGTTATTAAATCTAAATTATCTGAACCGTAACTACTTTCATCATGTAACCTAACATCCCACGATTGACTATCAGCGTCATAAGTTAGGTATGTTTGTAACTCAATACATTGTTGCCCATATCCAATATTTTCAATGCTCTGCTTAAATCTTTTATCATATTCATTTTTAGTTTCATATTCATTTTTTGTTACTTTTTTATCTCTATATATATCTAAAATTTTAGGTATATCTGCTCCTTTGAACCCAAAAGGAACTCTTTTCCCTGTAATATTGCAATATTCAGCTAATGCTACGCTTGCCTGCGCATCTGATTCTAAATTAGCCATATTACTATAGATATTTTTTAACAACTCATTAGCTGCTTTAGCCTCACCAGACTGTGGAAACCTATTAATTAGCTCTTTTAATGCTGTTATTTGCCTTCCTATTTCCTGATGTTTTTTAGCTGAAGCAAGTAATTCTTCTGGGGTTTCTTTTAATTTCAAAATTTCATTATTTTTATCTTCAATTTGTTTTTTTAAGTCATTGTTTTCTTTAATTAAATTATCAACCTCTGTTTGTGATGGGCCACAACCAGTTAATAATGACAAAATTATTGCAGATAACAAAAGCTTCTTCATTAGACACCTTCTATCAGAAAAAATGTTTATAATTAATTTTCCTAATAGAAGGTATCCTCATTTATCTTAATATTCAAATCAAAAAATATAAGCTTAATTTAGCTCAGGTAAGCAGTTATTCTCCACTACAGCTTTTGTCGCTCTGTATTTTGTTCTATTTCTAACTTTGTTTGTTCAAATCGCTCAGTTTCAAGCTCTACCCCAATAACACGACGATTAAGATTTAATGCCGCTTTTATTGTGGCGCCAGAGCCCATGAAGAAATCAGCAACAACATCACCCTCTCGGCTACTGCTATTAATAATGTGTTCCATCATCACAGCTGGTTTTTCACAAGGATGCTTGCCCGGGTAATATTGCACGGGCGGATAGGTCCACACATCGGTATAAGGAACATCAACAGTAACTGAGAAAGGACGGCGTAACAGTTGATACTGCTCGGCAAGCTCTCGATATTCTCGGTTAAGTGTTACTTGAGTTTCTGCTAAATCTGAATGGCTTCTAGTTAACAGGTTTTCGCTATGCTTTTCACTGGCTACACGGCGAAATAATTCTTGTAGTTTTTGATAATCAGACTCATTGGGTAATTGCCATTGGCTGTAGCTGAACCAATGAGATGCCATTTGCTTACCGGTTGCTTGCTGTATTTCCTTTGCTGTTATCCCAAGCGATTCACGCGACTGTTTGAAATACTCAATCAAAGGCTTGAGCACGTTTTCTTTTAGCTGCTTACATTCCTGTAAATAATCACTACTTTTTCCTTTGTACGGGCTTTGATAATGCTCAGCGAAAAGAATTCTTTCAGTACTTGGAAAGAAACTGCGTAGGTCAGCTTTGCATGCTCTACGCCACGGCCCTGATGGTTTTGCCCATATAATATGATTCAGAACATTAAAGCGTTCTCTCAATAACAACTCAGTATCTGCGGCGAGTTTTGAACCACAGAACATATATAAGCTGCCATTTGGCTTCAGAACGCGCCAAAACTCCGCCAGCATTTCATCAAGCCAAGATAGATAAGCAGTGACATTTTCCCACTGATTGTCCCAACTGCACGACTTTACTTGAAAGTATGGCGGGTCAGTTGCGATTAAATCAATACAGTTGTCTGGAAGTGTTTTTATGTAGTTTAGTGAGTCGCCATTGACTAAATTGATACTGTTTAAATTTACAGTGTTTTTCATAGATCAGGGAAACCTTTTTTGATAAGCTTCATTTGCTTTGTGCACATAAGCAGTGGGCTTTAGTTTGTCCGTGATCTCGCGGAACGGGCGAATGGCTGGTAAGGTGCTACCAACACCCACCAGCCGCCCATTTTCACAGTGCTAGATATTTTGAAATGTATTTTCTTCGATGTTTTCTTTGATAAATCCCGCCATCGCTAGTTGCGTTAATATCAACTGACAGCGTGATTTTGCTAATTCAGTATAACTTGAAATTTCTTCTATTGTTGCCCACCAGGAGTGTGGAACAACTTCTAAAACAATTTTTGCCTCTTCTGTCATATCAATCTGTTTTAACATGATATTTTATACCTTTGGTCGTTTATTGGTCGTGAATACACATGTAACTCTGAACAAAGGTGACAGCAAGCTTTACTTGCTTTAGAAAGCAAAAAACCCAGCGCATTGGCTGGGTTAGTTGGTGAAGTTACTAAAATGGCAACTTACCTTTAAATAGTGGATCATTGGCTCAAAGAAGTCAACACGTTCTTACTATTATTTTTCTTTTTCCACTCATTATCGCGTATTTTAAATGCATTATAGAGATGTGGATAAATTAAATACTCGGCAGAACGGATGATTTCTTTTACCTCACGGCGACATGTGGCCATTGAGGGCTTTCGATATTCAAGTGTGCGATTCCTGCGAACCATTTGCCGTGGCTGTGCAATACCATAGTAATAACGAGCAATGGCACGATCGGAGCTCACAAAAGCATAGCGTAATAACAATAACGTGAATGCGACTCGGTCTATATGATAAATTTTATCAACCACCTTGGTGATTAACATTCCATCGTCGTCATTACACATTTCCCTTTCTGGATAATCACGCTTTTCCACAGTGGCCATAAATTCAGCGATGATACTGCTTTGGCGTTTCTCTAATCTACCGCTGTAAACCCAAGCACCGAATTTGGATAGCCAACCTTGTAACCAGGCTTCTTGCTCTGCATCGAGTACAAGTCCGTCAGAAATATTTTTTATACTCGACATGCGCGCAGCTCCATCACTTCTCTTTTGATTTGTTCCAGTAGCTCAATTTCGGTACCGTGAATCTGTTGCCATGTTTTAGGAGCCGCATGAAAGCCAGTGTCATAGCTAGCCCGGTGGTGAAGTGGACATAACGGCAAGACATCTTTATGACTAGCCCGTTGAGCCATGCCCTGCCCCGTTCTCACATGATGAATTTCCGCGAGACTTGCCCCATACCCCATATTGCGACAGCAAATACAGCCGAGTTCTGCTACATCCGATAGCCACTGTTTATCTTCTTTGGTCTTTGATTTTTTGGTCATTGGTCTTGCCTCTAGGTAAAATCTAATAGCTGAGCAGCCGCATTTTCAGCAGCTTCTTGAGTGGGAAATTTACGGAATAGAATGAAGTTCCAGAGCACATCGAGGGTTGATTTATAGAGTTCGCCAAAGGCTAGGTCATCCATTTTGGCAAAGCTAATTGATTTAGCGACACGGCGTAGGCTACCGTCTGGCATTTCAAAGGTTTCATAGTGGCCAGATTGCTCTACCACCCAATAGCGGAAAGCATCAAATGATTTGGTTGCTGATATATTATGAGCGCGTTTCTGTGCTATCTCATTGAGGTAAACATCTGCAGCAGATTGGAGGGCATCGTCGTTATCGGTGTAGTAAGCGAGAAATTTAACGTAGCCACGCACCAGTTCTTTTTCTTCAGGCGAAATAGTGCCACCAGTTGGTTCCCAGTATTCATACCCTAGATTAAGTAGTGCGAAGTATTTACGGTGGAAACGTGGGTTACGAGCTTTCTTGAAATCAGCCGAAAGCACATCACCACACTTGATTTTGGAATGCAAAAAATCCCTTGCCGCTGGATTAGCCGGTACAAGAGTGTCGTTAGACATTTTGATAAAGCTATGCTGTGCCATACATTTCTCTCAGTAGACACAGCAAGTGTTAAGATTGGGTGTTCAGACCATCTCTAATATAGCATGTTTATACTAATTGAAAAACCATGTATCATAAGCCAAATTTATATCTTTATACTCTACTTAAGGAATAAATAGAGATGGCAACGAGAAAAACAATAAAAGTAAATAAGTTATTATTAGATATTAATAATCCTAGATTTCCTGATTCGGCTGATAATCAAAGAGATGCAATTTCTAAAATGCTAGAAATTCAATCAGATAAGATTATTAAGTTAGCAAAAGATATTGCATCAAAAGGTTTAGATCCATCCGAGAATATTCTTGTCCACGAAAGCGAAGATGAACCTGGATTTTACATTGTTGATGAAGGAAATCGTAGAATTACTGCCCTAAAGCTACTGTTATCCCCTGAGCTAACATCGAATGAAAAGATAAGAAAAACTTTTGAGAAAATACAACCTACGCTAAATACAATTATAGATAGTGTAGAAAATTGTATTGTATTTCAAGATGACTCTTACGCCCATTGGGTAAATATGAAACATACTGGTCAAAATAATGGTGTTGGTAGAGTTGAATGGACATCACCAGAAAAAGCTCGACATATGGCGCGAAATGGGAAACTATCTTTCGGGCATCAATTGTTTGAGAATATTCAATATAATTATGATGCAAAGAATATAGATGAATTTAAAAAGCATGTACGAATTACAAACATTAGCCGTTTATTTGATGATCCTGATGTTAGAAGAAGCATGAACATTCAAGTTATTGACGGTTATTTATACTGCTATCAAACTCATTCTCGATTCTTAGAACAACTTAGTAAAATTTTAGATGCAATGACTGAAAAAGATGATAAAGGAAAAACTTTATTCACGGTCAATCGTATTAGAAGTAAAACTGATAGAGCTCACTTTATTATTGAGATAGGTATTTCTGCTAGTACATCTTTATTATCTAAACCTTGGAAGATCATCGATGGGATAAATAAGGATGATTTAAATAAAGTAGAAGAAAATAATGCAGGTCTGCCAGAAAAACCATCTCCAACATCTCTTTCTCCAAAACCTATGGCTGATGTCTCTGATGTCATGCCTGATACAGATGACTCATCAGACAAACCCATAAATGTTGATTCAACCTCAGACACTAAAGATTTAAAATTCACTAGACCCCCAACATCAAATAGAAACTATGTAATTCCTGCTAATATCCGCTTGAATTTTAAATCTCATAAGAAGTGCTCAAGAATATTCACTGAGTTGAAAAAAAATCTTAGATTTGATGAAGCTACAATATCTATTTCAATAATGCTTAGAATATTTATTGATTTATCTGTAACTGTCTTCGCTGAAGAAAATAATCTTTCAGACGAATTTAAGAAAACTCACAAAGGGAGAGAACCAGGATTACATGATAAAGTAGTAATTTGCGCCGAATTCTTACACAAAAATAAAAAATTATCGGGCTATGAATCCAAAGCTGTTATGGCAGCTTCAAGTCAAATTACTAAATCAGCCGGCTCTCTGCAACAATACGTTCACAATCCCAGTTTTTTGCCAATAAAAGAAGCTGTCAATACCGAATGGGATAACTTTCAGCGGCTATTAGAAGAAATCTGGAAATAATTCCCTCAAAATCAACAAGGTGACGCAATAGACATCTTGTTGATTTTGCAATATAATTATACGAGTTATTAACTTTATAAAATGGATGGTTTAAATGTTCTATACTCCGCTGCGTTATCCTGGGGGAAAAGGTAAACTATCTTATTATATTAAATCATTAATTGATGAAAATTCACTCAATGATGGTGTTTATATTGAACCATATGCTGGTGGGGCAGGAGTTGCTTTAGAGCTTCTTTTGCAAGAGTATGTTAGGCATATTCATATAAATGATATTGATATTGCTATATATAGTTTTTGGGATTCTATTCTTAATAATACCGAAAATTTCAGTAGGCTTGTCCATGACACAATAATTAATATTGAAAATTGGGAAAAACAAAAAAATATTTTATTGAACTCAGTTAATCACTCAACATTAGAAATTGGTTTTGCAACATTTTTTTTGAACAGAACTAATCGTTCAGGTATATTAAAAGCTGGTGTTATCGGAGGGAAATCACAGTCAGGGAAATGGAAATTAGATGTTAGATTTAATAAAACAGAGCTACTAAAAAGAATAGAGAAAATAGCTAATTATTCATCTAGAATTCATATTTATAATCTAGATACCATAGATTTATTAAAATCCTTACCTGTTCAATCACCTGAAAAGACATTACTTTACCTTGATCCACCATATTATGTTAAAGGCCAAGGATTATACCGTAATTTTTATGATCATGATGACCATGTTGCAGTCATGAATGCACTCGCCGATACTAATTTCCCATACTGGATTGTATCTTATGACAATCATGAGGAAATAAAAAATATCTATAATAATTTTAGAGTGAAAGAGTACGATTTACAATATACAGCACATGAAAAAAAGACGGGGGGAGAAGTGATGATATTCTCTAATAATATAAAAATCCCCGAAATTCGTCTCGGAAAATAAAATATATAATAAGCAGAATGCAGTTCATTGCTGCTTATTATATTAGTAATATAATGTTTTAGTTAAATAATTAACTTCAACTCATGCCACCCTAACGTACTCCAACATTCAGAACTACCACTAAGGCAACACGCAGCCACCGGCAACTGCTCATTACATTGTTTACAACGCCTTTTATTTAGCTCTGAGATTAACGACATCACGGAACGGTCATCAATTCTAATCAACATTGAAAGATATTCAGCGATATCATAGGGCTCTCTTCCTAGTCTACGTAATGCGCAATTTCTTTGAAGCATTTCTAATTCTTGATCATCAAGAAATAACTCTATTTTAGTAACACCTGATTCTTTTTGCCGCTTACGCTGTTCAGCTTTGCGCTCTGCTGCTGTTTTTGCCATTGGTCTCGCCTCTTTCTCATAAAACTAATTACAAACACTTTAGCCATCAAAATTAAATTCAAATAAAAGAGAACCATGCCTAGAATGGATCACAAAAATATCCCACCGTATTGCATACCAAATTGGTGGAGATATATTCACCCTGTATATTGAAGAACCAACAGTATATGGCTGAATTAAATCACTAAAACCAACGACTAAATCCTTTAGTAAATCCGAATGTTTTGCAGCAAAACCAAGCTGAAAAAACCATTCCTCCACTATCTTAATCATGTCGTTTTCGCTGATTTGATCTAACGAAACATGCCAATGCTCAATGGGATGCTTATCGCTATGACGAACAATTACTGACTGAACTGAGCTAAGTAAAGTCGTTTTTTCTTCAACATAAGTGCATTCATACTCAGGGGCAACATTCGGCTCTCTATTCAACGACTCAACAGCACATAAATAACCATTGATTTTTTCAACATCCAACAAAACAAACTCTTTAGGCATCGGTTTATATTTCATTTTTCATCACTTTTATTTGATTTAGGTTTCACTATATACAATATATTCAGCCAATAACTAATTAACTATCCCGATATAAAATTTTAGCCCTAATTTCCTTTAACGCTTGCTGCCCTATCAGTCGATATTTACCCTCTTTATCAATTAACTCTGACGTAGAAACCCCTCTTTTAGTTTGACCTATTAACGGCTTGATTGGCGGGATTGGCTTACCTTCCTGTATCTGGTTGTAAAAGGCTATCAGTTGCTTCTTGATGGATTCCCTAATCTCTTTATCGGACAAGTTATACTGCGTCATACGTCGCCTTGCTTCTGGTACAATCCAATACATAACAGCTGATTTCCAAGGGAATGACTCAACAGATGGATATCGCCACTCCATGTTGCTATAGCGTTTCATTTCAGCCATGACTTCACAAACTGACGGTAGGCCCATAGCTTGCATCATTCCCTCTCGGCACCAACTGATAAATTTTCCACAGGATGGGAAAAAATCAGACTCTTGCTGCCTAGCCACACTCATCCCAGCTTTCAATTGCTCAACGGATGTTATGCCATTCTCGATAAACGCCAGCACCCATTGTCGTTTGGTTGCTGAAATATCTTCTTGATTTGAAAACACAGTATGCTTTGCCGCTGGGAAAATTTGCACTAAGTTATCAAACAGCATATCAACCAACTTTTCCGCATGTTCATTGATTCCAGCAGGTTTATTGATTGGCTGAATTAGGCTCGATAATTTTTTGTTATCTCTGTTTTCAATTGCGGAGAGAAGACTTTTCATAGCGTGTTCTCCCATGCTTCAGGGCTATTCCAATGGGCTTGTGCTGGCAAACAATCTTCACCTTGTGGAATTTCAGCAAATTTTAATACTAGCTTGTCCCACTGCTTGCGAAGTGTGCTTGGGCTAAGAATATTTTTGCACCAAAATGGGTCCTTATTGGCCCTATCAAACAACCTACAAATCTGCCTGTGCGTTCTGCCGTCAATCGTGCGCATCAACCGCACCTCATTGGCCCATAAAGCCCAGTTAGGTTCTTTCGGGGGTTTGATGTCGTCATCAGATGCAGATACATTTTCGTAAAGCTCAGTCACCCGTTTGTATATCCACTGCGCACAAAGCAAATCATCCGATGTACCCCACTGCCGCTTTCTTGCACTGAACACAACGGCATCAGGGTGGCGAGCCACAAACGAATTATCATTCATGTTTTCGTCGGGTTGTGAAACGACCGGACAAGAAGGGCTTATATTCTCTGTAGTATTCTCTGTTGTAATCTCTGTAGGATCGAACTGCGGATTTGTTTCACCGCCACCGTCGAATTTGTCTTGTGGCGGCTGTTTGTTTTGTTGTTTCGCCAAATCCCCATTGTGACTTTCCCCGATTGCGCTTTGCGCATTTGGGACTTTATCAATAGGTTGCGTCATAATTTGGTCAAGTTGGTCACAATCTATACGGTAATATATTTTGTGTTCTAAACGCCTATCCGTTTCAATTAAAATCCCACGTTTAACAAGATGCTTTCTGGCGGTGAGTTGCTCGCGATAGCTTAAGCCCGTTTCAGCCGTAATATCCTCAGATGACTTATAGACCCCTAATTCAGAGTCCGTTTTATCCTGCCAATAAAATATCTGGCTAAAAAATATTACCGCATTGACGCTACCAAAGCGTTTAACTAGACCAGGGTAGTAAGCCACAGGCCGCCCAAAATCGAGTAACAAGTCTGATGGTCTCATTTCACACCCCCAGCGCTTTCGCGATATCACGGCAAGCGTTCTGGTACTGCTCCGGCGTCAATCTCTTTAAAAGTAGCTTTTGTTTTTGTTGTTCGTATTGCACCCCAATGTTGAGCGCTATCGCCCTTCTTCCCTCGAAAATATCTTCGATTTGTTTTCTGTCTGCTGGCTTTCCATTCAATAAAAAACCATTGCAGTAGGTAATCAATTCAGTCGTTCTTAGCATTGGTCTTGCCTCTTGAATTAGTGCACGCTGGTCGGGCGTGATATTGCATTGAGTGCGTTAACGGCATTATTTATTCGGTGTGACATGTCACGCCCCTCTAACAAAATTTCGGTCATAGCTTCTGCAAATCGCTGTATGGCCACTGATGCTAAATAGTTTTTAGTATCGCCACGTACTCGAGCTAACCTCGAAGCTGGCAACGCCATTTCAATCGCAGGCATCAGCTCTGCTAATTTTTTCATTGATGCGTTCGAGTCGCCTCGCAACCAACGAAAGATCTGCTGCCGGTTGTTGTTAATCGCTTTCCAATCCGCTTGGCCTCGTTCATCTTCAATAACATGCAAGCGACTCGGTGATTTGTCTCGCGTGATCTGCAAATACGCGCGACTTATCTCAATCGCTACGTGCTCTTGACCGTGTTCTGTAGCCCAGCTCTCAATTTCAGAGCGGACAATATCGATATCAAAACTCATCTCTGCGTCTCCTGTCGCAAAATTGATTATGAATAATCAGTTTTTTAATCTGATAGCTGTAATACTGATGGCTCGTTGGGTAAGCCATCGTAAGGGTTTGGGTAATCTATCGGGTTCAAATCATGTGGGGTTACTAGCCAATTTGTTTTGGATGCCCACTCAATAGCTTTGCGTCCCTTTGGAATGTAATTCCCTGCAATGACTTGGCTTATGTAGCCCTGTGTCACGCCAACTGCCTGAGCAAACTCAGACTGGCTAATTTGCTGTTGCTTTAGGTAGATATTTAATTTCATTTGTTAGCTCCTTTTTAACTTAACAATGCAATATTAGCAATGCTAATTAAATAGATCAATAGCAACGCTATTAGAAAAATATTAGTAATACAAATAAACTAGACGGTATGAACAGAAAAATTTCCGAATCTGACAAGGTAGCAGCCCAGAATTTACGCAATATCTGGGAAAGCAAACGTGAATCTCTCGGCTTAACTCAAGAAAAAGCCGCGGAGGCACTTGGTTTTGCTACACAAGGAGCGGTTAGTCAGTACCTAAATGGCCGTACCGCCTTAAATACAGATACCACATTAAAATTTGCTGCTTTACTTCGCGTTGATCCTGAAGATATCAACCCTGAATTAAAAATTTTACTCGACTACGTCAGGTCAACAAATCGAAATGTTGAGATAGCTCAGCCGCAACAATCGGTTAGAAATGATCACAACACATTGAGATTAATGGATATATATGCGAAAGCAGGCCCGGGTGGTTTTATTAACAATGACTTCCCAGATACCATAAAATCTATCGAGTTCTCTTCCGAAAAAGTTTTTGAGTTATTTGGCCGTAAAAGTCTGAAAGGCATTGAGATGATTAATATCAGTGGTGATAGCATGTCCCCTGCAATTAATCCTAGAGATGTTGTCTTTGTTGATACACATAGCGATTTCTTTGATGGGGATGGCGTTTATGTGTTTAGTTTTGAAAATTCCCTATTCATTAAACGACTACAACGCGTTAAAGGCCGAAAACTTGCTGTCAAATCAGATAATCCCGCCTATGAAACCTTTTATATCGAAGAGTCTGAAATGCATGACTTGCGTGTGATAGGTAAAGTTATAAAATCTCTTCCAATAAAAATGGTTGATTTTGCTTAACTAAAACAAACAGTTAAATACCGCCGCTAATATTAGCGGCTTTTTTTTGCTTAAAATAATTAGCAATGCTATTGATAATTAAAAATAGCGCTGCTAATATTCATTTCATTAATACAAACACAGCAAGTGTTTAGATAAGTGTTCAGACTTAAAAATTAGCCCGCACCAGGGAAACAGTTAGACCAACGCTTGAGGCAAGACCAGACAGCTCGGAAAGACGAGTATTGATTTGGAAACGTAAAAAAACCCACCGAAGTGGGTTCCTTTACCTCGGGTCGCCGACCAAAGCTAACCGAGAGTTCTACTAGCGCGACCAAACGCTAGAAGAGGCAAGACCAATGATAAATCACTGATCACAGTTATTTTAAAGGAGCTGCTATGAAAGCACAACCTAAAACCCTAAGTGTCACCTTATACATTCATGCTCAGCAACAATTTGACGGCTCATACAAATACCGCCCTTATCCATTCAAATATGATATTGAATCTGGTTTAGGCTTTGTCATTGCTGAGCATACTATCGACATTCCCTTTACTGCTCCGTCAAATACTGAGCTAGTTCAATTAGAGATTGACTCACTCAAAGCTGAGCAAAGCAAAATTCTTGCTGATGCTCAGGTGAAATCAAGCCTACTGGAAGACCAAATCCAGATGCTGCTGTGCTTAGAAGGCAAACCCATTTCTAAAACTGACGAACAAATCCCTTATTAAGAGGCAAGACCAATGACAACTTTTATCTGTGTATTTGAGCCTACGACCGAGGCTCGAACCAATGGCGCTGTACCTTTAACCATCGCTTTCAATGCGGCTAACGCTAAGATTGCGGCAGCTACGGCAATGATTAAGCTATCGGAAGTTTATCCTGATTCTCTGGATAACTTTAATATCGATGAGCCGATTATTTGTGAGGATGCTGTAGGTTCCCCCCGCCCTGCACTCGATCAGTTCGATGAAAAATTTGCTGTTGAAAATGAATTTGACGGCGAAAAATGGCAACCCATTAAATATAAAGAATTTAAAAAGCTGGCCACTAAACCCCGCGTAGCTGCTTTACTGATGTTTGGTAAAACTCAAATTACTGATAAAGAATACACTTCAACATTGAAATATCTCAATGAAAGTAAAGAAGCGCCAAAGATTCGACATATCGCCACAGGCCTTGCTGAAATCACCAAAGTTTCATTAATGGATGCCGAAGCCACGATGGAAATCGCGCAGGCGGTTTATGAGTATGCTGACGATAATGTCACTATCGAAGAAGCTAAGGCGCTTGGTGAAAGTTGGTTAACCGAGGAACCTGAACTACCTCCCGTTGAAGATGAGCCTGTTCTTAAACGTGATTATGCCGCTCTTGACCTCGAAATTGCCCTCGCTCTCATGGACGTTAAACCAAGCGATGCAAAAAGCGCAGATATTCGCAAAGCAAAAGAACTCATCAGCGCTGAAGATAAAGCATGGAAACGTTTATCTATGGATTTACGCACATTCCCTAGCGTTCTAGATATCCCTCGCGAGAACATCTTTGCACTAGTGGCAGAAGCACGCGAAAAGCCCGAACTATTTGATGATGCGAATGCCCGTAAAGCGTTTATTGATTCAAAACTTGGTGCCAATAACCCTAAAGTAACCTCACTCGGTAGTGGCCGTTTCGCTGTTGATAATTTAGATACTAAGCCGGCTAATGATGAAGCACCTGAGCAACCAGCTAAAGCAGAGAAACCAAAACGCACCAGCAAGAAAAAAGACACACCGGCTAGAGTAGAAAAAGAGCCTGAACCAGCTGTGATTGAAGCACCTGTTATTACTGCGCCAATTGCCACTGAACAAGATGATTTTGAACAACGTGCAGCGGTACTTGATGAGGTGCTTAATAGCGGTAATACAAACCACCTTAATATTTGGAAGCAAGTACAACGTACTGATTCACGCTTTACCAAACCACTTGATGGCATGGGCTTTGTTGGTACCAGTATCAACAGCACCTATATGTTTATGCGTGCGACTGAAATATTTGGCCCAATAGGTGAAGGCTGGGGTTATGAAATCATTGAAGAAAAAATGATTGATGGGAAACCCCTTGTCGAGCCCGTACTCGATGCCCACCATAAACAAGTCGCAATGAGGTTCCTGCGTGATGGGGATGGAACATTACTCTTTGAACAAAATCACTCAATCAAGATCCGCTTTTGGTACATCATCGAAGGCGAAACTCGTGGTGAGTTTGAGAGTTACGGTGCCACACCTTATCGCTATCAGACCAAGCAAGGAATAAGGACGGACAGTGAAGTGATCAAAAAATCACTCACCGATTCCATCAAAAAAGCACTTTCCATGCTGGGCTTTAGTTCTGACGTATTTATGGGAATGCATGATAACCCTGAATATGTGGCGAGTAATAAGCTCGAGTATGAAATCAAAGCCGCCAGCGATAACGCTGAAGATGCGACCCGCATTCGCAAAGAGTTAGACGAGAAGTTCACGCGACACACTGAAACGATGCGCAGTGCGGTGACGCCAAACGAATTACGGGGCATCACATCTACTCTCACCCGCGAAATTTCAACGCATGCCAAGTTGGCCAAACAACGTGGCGACAGTGAATATGAAAAATATTTAAACGGCCGTTTGCGCCGGCTAAATGAAATTGAAAAAGAGTGTTTAGACCAACTGAAACAAAAAGAAGAGGCAATCTAATGACCAAGACAACTGCTATTGCAATGGCTGCTGACTACAGCAAATTACAACAACTCGTCGAAACAGGTGAATTCACCGCAGAAGATGTTGCCGATACCTTAGAGGGTATCGAGTGTGAACTAGGCGATAAACTCGATGCAATTATGCTTCATGCCCGTAATTTAGAGGGGCAAGCCAAAACACTGGATGAAGAATCAAAACGTTTGGCTGACCGTAAAAAATCATTCGAAAATCAGGTTAAGAACCTAAAAAAATATGCATTAGATTGCTTATTAACATCAGGTAAAGACAAGTTAAAAACCACTAAAAACACATTTACCGCTCGCGCTGGTGTTGTGCGTGTCATCATCGATAACGAAGCAGCCTTACCCGATGAATTGGTAGATGTTCAAACCATTACCGCCCCTGATAAGAAACGCATTAAAGAAGCGATTGAAAACGGTATTGAGATACCTGGTGCTCACTTAGAAGTGGGTGACCGTTCATTAATGGTTCGTTGATCAATATAGCGCCCAGCCATGGGCGCATTATCAGGAGATATTTTTATGGCCATGAAATTAGAAGTCATCATTACTCACGATGAAACTAACAATAAATGCAGCGTTGAGTGGACCACTGCATCGACTCAACAAGTCACTCGCCAAGAAGAACAAACGCTATCACTGGTAAAAAAAGCATTGTTACTTCAACTGGGTTACCCAACGGCACCGGCTGTTATCCATTAATGTGACATATCACAAACGAGGCAAGACCAATGCTAAGACACGAACATCAAAAAGACCAGGAAGTAAAAATCACCCTACCCGATGGCTCGCACGGGTTTGTTTCAACAGATAGACGTTGCAAGGTTTCTTATGACTTTCCTGCACATATTAGAATAGAAATACAGCCTACTCAGGCAGAGCTACAAAGGAGTAAACAATGATTTATGGTTTATTCCTACTAATTTGCAGTGGTGCTGATTGTTTATATAAATCTAACGGCTATACCTATCCCGATGAGCAGAATTGTTTAATGGATAAAGAAGCCCTAACTCAGCGGGGTGTTTTGTCTGAATGCTATCCTATCGAAGCGATTATTCGGACCAATAATTGATTAAGCATAATCAGTTTTATTCTGCATTTTTTCTTACTGTGGTGGTTTATTCAAAACCAATGGATAACCACCATGAAACAACCACAATTAACCCCTTGGGTACCCGAGGAGCAGTTATTAACTGAGTTTGATATTAAGTTAGGCAAATTAGCTGCCAGTGTAAAAAACAGACCATGTACTGAAGCTGATATCAAGCATGCCTGCAACATTGCTGATCAACTTATTTTATTAATGATGAGGCAAGACCAAGATGAGACAAAATATCACAGAAGGCTATGATTTATTTCCCCGCGACATTAAGCAAGCGGATATAGGAGGAAGTTATGTTATATGAATGTTTGCCTATTTCCGCGTACTGCAATATGTACGGAGAAACACCAGAGTCCATTAATAAGCGCATACAACGGCAATATTGGATAGTCGGTGTACATGTTTTAAAAGTTGAAGGTTCAAAAGAACGTTGGATTGATATTGCTGAGGTGAATAAGTGGGCGCGAAAAAACAAACAGGCTACGCACTACCACGAGGGGTGACGGTTCGTAACAACAAAACCAGCCAAACTATTGTTATCACGTTTACTTATAGAGGGGCGCTCTGTAGAGAGCCTCTCTCTAGACTAACCGTCGATAATAAAAATATTAAATATGCTGAAAGGCTACTCGCTGAAATTCAAAATAACATTGAAAAAGGCACGTTTAGCTATCCAAAATATTTTCCTAATTCTAAAAAACTAATGCTTTTTGGCGTTAATAATCGTGAGAAAAGAGTGATTGATTATTTAGATGAGTATTTAGTTATTTGCGAAACTCGAAATTTATCGCCCTCTACGATTGGCGGTTATAAAAAATGTAAAAGTGCCTTGTCTGATTTGCACCAATTACATGTTTCATCACTCACACCGGCGATCCTAAAAAACTGGATACAAAAACAAACAACAGTATTAAAAACTATACGTAATCAGCTCTCATTTTTGCGTAGCTCCCTAGATGAAGCCATTACAGATGGGATTGTATCAATTAACCCAGTAAGCCTTGTATCTGCTTCAAGATACCAATCAAATAACAGTGACAATGAAAGCAGCTATATTGTTGATCCATTGTCACCTAAAGAAGTCTCTGCCCTACTCGCTGCGGCAAGATATGAGCAATGGAGAAACTTATTTCAGTTTGCCATTAATACTGGGTTAAGAAGCTCTGAATTATGTGCATTAAGATGGAGTGATATTGATTTCATAGAAAATACTGCACACGTGCAATCCGCCAGCGTCGTTGGTGTTATTAAGAAAACAAAAACTAAAGCTGGTACCAGAAAAGTTGAATTAAATAATGAAGCCATGAATGCTCTGAATGATCAAAAACAATTCACCTTTATGAAAGATAGTGTGATTTTTGAAGACCCAAAAACAAATAAAGCTTGGGCAGGCGCTGATGCGATCAGGAAAAAAGCATGGATACCGACGCTGAAAAAAGGGGGTATCAAATATCGCAATCCATATCAAACGAGGCATACCTTTGCCACGAGGCATATTAGCCAAGGCGCTAACCTATTTTGGCTAGCAGGACAAATGGGGCATAAGGGGCCTGAGATGCTGTTTAGGCATTATGGGGGGTATCTTAAGGAGTATGATGGGAATATAACAAAGGATACTAAACAGATTTTTTGAATAAAAGAGTTTATATCAAAGTATCGACATAGTATTAATATGTTTTATTATTTCTAACGACCCTCAATCGTCAGTAATCTTAATTTTCATTGGTAATTCATCTAAAAATCTGGCCAACGTCTTGTTAAAATTTTTCTTTTCAAAACCGAAATAAGAAAAAAAATAAATTGCCCTTAATAAATTTTTAGAACAAAAGCTAACAATGTTAAAGTTTAATTTTTCATCAATCGATGTTCCATGGACAATTTTTGAGCGAACATCATAAAGGCGTCTCGCTTTTTCTTCTATCTCTACATTGGGGCCTGCATAACTAATGTTTAAATTAGTAATTCTTCGTTTGAAAGCATCTGTAACATCACCATCATTGAAATTAACTAATGCTTCCATCGAACTAACTAATTTTTGAACCTGTAGATAATAAACAGATTCGGTAACAGCGTCTCCATACCATAGCAAAGAACGTTCCAAGCGTTCTACAACTCTTTCATTACCAAAGTTGGGAAGTAATAATAATTCTATAACCTCTAATGCTGTATGCATTATGCTATCAACTTCATTTTGACTTCTATGAAACTCCATCCAAAACTGCTTGGAATCAAACTGAAAAAATGGAAAACGGTAGGTTGTTGCATTACTTATGCTTTCTCTATTCCCACCATATCTGTAAAAACTAAATGGATGCGCAATTCTATCATTAGAAGTTAATAAAGGTATTGCGTTAGGTGATAGGTATGTAGCTAAAAGTTTTAAAATATTATAAGTTGCATCTCTTGCTTTTTCAGACTGTTGAAACGCAAGCTCTTTGCTACATCTCGCCTTAACATATATTTCAAGATAAAAATTACAATTAAACACTCTACCTTTATTAAAAATAGCTAATTCATTTTCTGGAAGATCCATTGATTCAACAGGTATTAATCGAATACTATCACTTAACTTTAGTTCTTCCTCTAAATTAAAAATCGTAACTGGAAATTGAAATACAGAAGACATGAATCCCTTTTTAAACGCGAATACTCTTGTGCTCATTATTTTCATAAAAGAATCTAATTGAAACTTATAATCTGTACTAACTTGTTCAATACTATCAACGAAATCTTCCAAATTAGCATTAATGTACTCATAAACAATTGCTTCTATCACAGAATGTAACTCTTCTGGTAAGCAATTTAAGTTGCAGCATTTACGTACAGCTACAGACACCTCTTTAACTAATAATAATGATTTACTCGAATGATATAACTGATAAATACAATGCTCTTTATTTTTATGTTTTTTCGACATTTCCTCACGTAGATCACTTGGTGGATTTATAGTTGTAAATATTAGTTTATCCCGATTAATTTCTTGATAATATGTATTACGATCGTAGGTCCATAATTTATATGTTTGTGCTAGCTCTGTTAATAGTTTTACAAATGATGCTCTTCCATCTTGCGAGAACTGTATCAAGTGACTTACTCCTAAAAAATTTGAAAAAATATAATCTAAAAATGAAGTATCTAAACCCTAGTAAATATAATTGATTCAATATATGTAGATATTTTACTTGCTTAATCCTAATCATATATTAACGTTGAGTGTAGAATTGTTCTCACAAAAAAATTGTATAAGAAATACTCTTGGATTGGATATTGCAGGATGGATAAGCTAATCAAAAACTTAAACCGGGATTTCCCCAGTTAAACCTGGGGAAATGTGCTCTAACTGTCCCCCCCATAGTATTTTGGTGGAGGGGCCCGGGATTGCTCTGTTATGATGAGGCTTACATCATTAATGTAAGCAGTCTATAACTTAAATACTGAGAAGTAAATATGACAACACTTATATCTTGGGTAGGCATCGACAGTCATGGGCCAGCATCTATTTATATAGCTAGTGATAGTAGAATTTCTTGGGGGTCAACTGGTAAATGGGATGTAGGCCGTAAAGTGTTTGCTTCAAGAAACTACCCTGAAATATTTGGTTATTGTGGCGCAGTAATCTTTCCTATACAAATAATTACTCAGTTGATTGATTTAATTGATGATGGATTATTGTTTATTGAAGAAGATACCATAGATATAAAAATTCAAAAGGTGGAATCTAAAATTAAAACCAGCCTTATGGCAATGCCTTCTGCTCATAGCGGAAATTGCGAAATAATATATGCAACACGAATTAACAATAGAATGCAATCAGTTTTTCATTCTGCAATTATCAAAATTATAGATAATAAAATTTTTTCTGAAAAGCTGACTCTTCCTAATACATCAGGGGTAATTGTACGTTCAGGCAGTGGCGCGACATCCTTTAAACAGTGGCATGATATTTGGGTTGGTACTCCTCACAAAGATCCTTTCCAATCAGGAAGAACAAGTAGAAATGTTTTCAGTTCATTTTGTGACTCACTTACATCTGGTCAAGATAAATATAGCGGAGGAGCCCCACAACTTATAGGTATATATCGCGAAGGTCCAGCAAAAAATTTTGGGGTAATATATAATGGGACAAGATATCTTAGTGGGATAGAAGTAACCCCTTCTGATCAATTAAATTTGATTGAATGGAGAAATGAGTTATTTGAACGATATGATGGCAACTCAATGAAAATAATAAAAAAGGCACAGCGGCAGCCTAGGTTAAATAACTTACCTACTCCATAACTATATGACTTGCTTAGAAAAATTGCTTCTATTAAATAACCCTAGATAAATAAAAACGAAGATAACATTACTAACCAAAGTAAAAATATAAAGCCAGCAATAGAACAACAAGCTGACCTCCATATGCACGCCTAGTGCACATGATTGAAGCCCAGTGAAAATATTTTTTAATAATCAATCAATTAAAAAATTACGGACTCGGGTTCAACTCCCGCCAGCATAAAAACCTTTAAATTCAAAATGTTATGGTTTTTATAAATATGTCCTTTATATAGACTATTCGTTGGCTATCTAAAACTGAGGAGTATGATTGTCTTGTACTTCAGTGCTATATGCAAAATATAGCTAGTCGGGGAACTTATTGTAAGAAAGTTTTATGAAAAATTTTTAATTATTATAATCACATTCCCTAGAATATTTATTTTTCAGCATTCCCTTGCTTGCACTTCTTATCTCATAGTACCTTGTAGATTTTATAACCGAACACTACTAATTCAGCAGCTATAACTAGTATTTTAGATATTACCAATGTACTCAAATATTCTTATTCATCGTGCTTAACTCATTGTTAAATGGTTAAAAGCTAAGTACAGCGTCGCCTAGATTCCATTAAATCAATTGCTATACCATATATGACAATCATGTATTTGTCTTGCTCACTTTCTCTCTGCTCTTTTAAAATCGCAGATATACGCTCTCCTGTGATATTATGTTTTGATTCATTTAGCAACATAACTGCCCTACCAACTACTTGGCATATCCGTATATAAATTACATCTTTATCTGTGTCCATAATCACCTCTGTGTATTCACTCAACACTAACACCTTATTGAAATAATACCCTGATAAGATTTGTATAGCTTTCAATCTAATCAACATTTCTATGCAAAAACTCAATGGACTCATTCAATAGTTTTTTATATTCATCATCTCCTGATGCTACCATCCTTTCGGTTAACTCGTTCACTAGTGTCGACTTAAATACCATCATATTTCCAAATAATAACTTGACGGTTGCATATCCGATTTCAATCATTATTTCACTTGTTCTACTATCAGCCATAATTCCCCCCTCTTTATTGTATTAAGTTTAGACAATTATTACCTAATTTCGTTTGTTTTAAATGCGTTACCACTATGAAGTTAGCCTTTGATAACAAATACAACCTAAAGAATAATAAAAATTTCTTATAGAACATAACTTATAACAAATTATATATTTCCACACCGAATAAATTATTCTTGCTACTGCATTATATTTATAAAAGAAATTTAATTTTTACGCTATTAACTAAAATAGTTCTAAATAAAATATAACTATTTAAATATTTTTCAAGATAAAAATAGCCATCTTATTACAAACTTTATTCTTTGGGTTTCAGTCTATCAGCATTAGCAATGTACAGGGCAATAATAAGTATTAGTATTGAAACAGAGTAAATAATAAACAGCTGTGGGTCCTTATGTTCAACTATAATAAGCCGAATTACAGCTGTAATTGCAATATAAATAAAATATTGTAATGGGAAATGATAATTTGACTGAAAGTACTTGATAATCAAAGCAACAAATTCAAAATATAGAAAATATATAATAAGCTCATCGACCAGCAAATAAATAGAAATGGAATCACTAGCGGAAAATAGTAGTTTCGATAAAACAATAGTTTCTTTTATTAAAAAAGAAATTAATATAATAGCAAGTAAAATCAGCGCAGCACTGCTAATCCACTGCAACACTCTACATATTAATTTTGATTGACTTAGTCCTGACATGGTAACTCCCCAGGAGTTTAACCTTTCTCATTAAGAATATAGCATCATTAAATATTTAAATGGACCACCATCGAGGCCTCGAACCTCGACTTTTAGTTTTGTCAGGACTAAATACTCTTCCAATTGAGTTAATGGTGGAATAAATTTATTTAGCTAAATTTATAATATATGCGATAATTAGAATGAATATGACAATCATTACAAAAACAACAAGCATGTTTTGTGAAAAATTCAAAATACGTTGATAAAGATTTGACCATTTCATAAATAATACCCTAGAAATCTCAATTACCTTTCAGATAATATTTTGTAAATGCAAGAGTTATGGTAATGAGATACTTTAAATTGCTAATGTTTAGAGAATTGTAATTTTTTCAATTAATTACTATAAGAACTGAATTAAGAATGCTACTCGCTTTAAAACATGACATAGAGCATACTCTGGTTAATAGGATCTTTATTCACAATAACATAACACTTTAGAAAAGCTATACACTTGATTAGTGTTAGTTTTTAGGAAAAATGTATCCACCACCGAGCTGGCTCCATGATGAACTATCGAACAAATAAATTACACCAAGAACGACGATAATTAGTACAGCCACAATGAGGATTTTTTTATAGATACTTAGAACTCGACTATAAAATGTTTGCTTTTTCATTCGTGTTTCCTTAGGAAAGTGATTCCCTTGGATACCACATCTATTTTTTAGATAAAAGCTTGCGGAGGCAAGATTTGCTACTCATAGCAATGGGGTATAATTATCAAACAAGCATACCACGTCAGCTTAAATAAATACGATTAATGCGATAAAACCTCATTAAAAAGAGGTTTCAATGTGAATCAAATTATTTATCAGCTAACTTGAGCTTTCATGACGCTTTTACAAAAGATACATTTTGCACCATGTGGATTATTAGCCGAAACATCAAACTGTGAAGTTCTATACTGGGATCCACTACAGCAAGGACATTTAAAATACAAATAGATTTTTATAGTGCCACCACGTTTCCAGCTGCAGGGCCTTTCATTCCATTCTCGATGGTAAATGAGACTTGTTGGCCTTCAATTAACGATTTAAAGTCATCGCTCTGAATAGCAGAAAAATGGACAAATACATCTTTACTACCATCTGCTGGAGTAATAAAACCGAAGCCTTTATCATCGTTAAACCATTTTACTGAACCAGTTAATATATTAGACATAGAAATTCCTTTAATTATTTAATATTTGCCATAAGGCATAATAGAGTTTGTTTTTAATTTTTACTTATGGGAATTAATTAGAAGGAATTCGCGATGAAGTGATATCAGGGATAACGCTAAATGGTGAACAACTTGAAACTGACTAACATAAATAGGTTTGTACTTCCAAAACAGTAAGGGCATTAGACCACCCCTCCCCGATAATAGCAAGTTTTATTTTTCACTCCACTTTAAGATAGATTATTATTTAACGAATTTCTTTTCAACACAAGTATTAAAAAAGTAATTACTTTTAAAATGACGACTTTATCTCTGAGTTAACACCTGTCTTAGTGGAATAAATGTAAAAAATCTATAGCTTTTAATTTTATTGCTTATAATTTAGTGTTTCATACTATTTTTTATACAATCAGAGCATATTTTAACAATCTTATAGCGTGATTTTTTAGCAGCTTCAATAGCTTGCATAGCATTAAAAAAGTTACCAAGGTAAAATCTATTTGAAGCCATAGGCATATTCTTGCATCCAACCTTATGTATTTTATAACCACCCTGTGGTTCAATTATAGTCTGAATATAATAATTCATTTATCTCTCCTTTATTTTTCAAAGGTACTATACCAATATTTTTCCAGCATAAATTAGTCCTCGAATCTCAGCGTTGTTAAAACTCATTACTCATTTAGTTTTAGCTAACTGTGGAATAATTTTACATCCAATATACAAGTGCAAATGTAGCCAGAAGTAATACCGTTATAATTAGTACATTTTCTGTAAATGATAAAATCCGATGATATAATGCAGATAAATTCATAGGTAATTCCTTAGGAAACAATTCCTTTGGATACCACATCTATTTATTAGATAAAAGCTTGCGAATGCAAGGTTTGCTTTTTATGGCAATGGGGTATAATGATTTGAACCACTATAACACATTATCTATACTTTTACTTGGTTAATAACCTCTGAATGTCATTATCCATCGCAGAGTAATTTAATTGAAATAACTATCTAATTGATTTAGCTAATTATATAACTTTAATCAATAGATTAAATTTCGTAAGTTAACTGCTTTACTCTTACTAATTTTTTATTCACCGTAACTAATCTATAATATAGCTAAAAAAACCAATGTTATTTACACTAATTATGAGTACTTAAAGGGTAGATGTAAACCTAGATATTTCAAATTATTAATGATTGGTCATATCAACTTAAAGGCTGCTGAGAGGGCTATTCAATATCTGGCTACTAAAAAGCCACCAAATGGAGGCTCATTGTACACTTAATCGACTATCAATTTAAAATACTTAGAAATAATTTGCATACTTTAAAACACCTATTATGTTTAAAATGATATTCAATTGTATGAAGTAACATCTCTTAGCCTACTCCTGTGTAAGCTTTTTTTCATTAAAAATGACCCAGTAAATGCAAGAGTACTCGTTCTTTATTACTCTTTATTACTCTTTATTACTCTTTATTACAATATCTCATCATTTTCATATGTATCATTCGTCATTGTTAACTTAAGTATGTTATTAAGAATTATTTATCCTTTAGCCTACTCACAAAGTAGGCTTTTTTTAATCTTTATCGAGTCAATTCCTCTTGTTTTTTCTTTGTTTCACATGACTTTATTCATAAATAAAAGCTACCAACGATTAGCTTATGGCTATGAATATTTACAAATATAAGATAGCTATTATTTGAATAAACACGTATTGTCATTGGCCTCATGCAGTACACCCAGTGTCATTGGGAATAACAATAAGATTTATGCTAACTCATTGTTTACTATCCCGTGACAAGGATATAGTGAAATTACTGCATTATTTGCTCATCCATGATGGGCTATTTTTTTATCTTTAGTCCTCCAGTTGCAGAGCGCCATGTTCTTCCGAGCCTAAATAAGCAATCAAACCTTCATAATAGATTTCAGTACCAGCAAAAATGATCCCCACTCCAATACTATAAGATGATTACCCTCCTTCTTGTTCAAACCCATGAAAAGAGTTAATTTATTCTAGTGTTAATACAATTCTGTATTTGATCCTATATTTCCAGACACTTTTTATCAATTACCTTAAATGAAAAAACCACCAGTGATCAGCTGATAACTATAAACCTTTACAAATATAAGTTGGCTATTATTTAATCAGTAATGTACTGTTGACTAACTCATGTAGTACACCTACTCATTAGGCATAATAATAAGACATACTGTAGCCCATAATTCAGACCCTCATTAGACACGTGGGTCTATTTTTTCTCTCCACTCAAACATCTTAAATCGCCTCTAATTATAACAACAGAGGACTAACTGGTAATTATAAATAATTATAAACACATGCTAACCATAGAGATCTATGATGCAACGAATTCTACTATTGTTTTTAATATCAATACCCCAATTGTCATGGGCTTCATATGTCAACTCATGCAATCTGGATATTAATATTCTAGAAAATACTTCCGCACAAACGTCTTGTCTTGATATGGATGAAAATATTTGTAGCCACAAGGAAATATCTATTCTAGTTAGTGGGAAAATAATTAATACAAGGCCCTCTGGCCGCGCGGATAAGGGATGTCATCAATATATAGACAAAAAATATCGACAATCTTTATCAGTGGGAGATCCAAAGCTAAGCCTTAAACGAGGCGGCATCGTAATACTGCATGAAACATTTGAGGAGGACAGTCGAAATCCAATGAGCCGCTATACGCTATTTATTCGTATTAAGAAGTAGTTAAATGGAAATTTAACCTAATTTTGTATGAAAAAGACAGTCTTTAGCTTCAAGTAACTTGCGAAGCCCTACTGACTTTTCAGTATCATCAGGTAACTGTGCACCCATCTGCTTAGATAGATCGCCAATCGGCTTACTAACTTCTTGTAAGTGAGCGAGTAAATGTTGGTATTCAAAATATTTCATAATTGGGTTAGACATTTAGTACTCCTATTGATATTAAAAAGCACCCTAATTGGAGGCTCGTTGTTGTTCTATTTCCCATATTGCTTTCTTGTCTAAAACATCCACTTGCAGCAGAGATAAATCAGACCTTCAATGACTCCCCATCCGCGCACCGCACATACAATACCGAGGATAAGGAAAGCTGACACATATGAATCATTAAACATGATGCTTTCCTGCTTTTAGTTATTGCTTCTAGTCGCTTCAATCTCTCGAATGCCTTTTAATTGCTCATTAGCTTTATCTAAAAAGCTGATAACAAAGAGTTATCCATAGTACCGCTTGGCAATAAGTTAATGTGCTGGCAGTAGTGGTACTGGTTCGGTTAGTGTTTTGGAGATCGGCGCACATTGACCTAGGAATAATGCTCCTGCCGCTGTAGTAATTACTCCGAGAGCATAGGAAAAAGGGCTTGAGTTTTTTTCATGCATACGCATATCCCCACCCTGCGGAGTGTTCCGGTTTATTGAATTAATAAGTAGCCATCCGCAAGATCATTGCAGTAATTAAACTATATGTGGATGATTTACTGTGACTATTTACAAAGAAAGGCCACACTAGGTAACCTTTGTAATTGATTGCTAATTAAACTAACTTGGCACTCAGAGTTATCTGATAGATGATTTTATATTGTTATTTATTGTTCCAATGTATAAATACAGTCATCGAACAAAAATCCGCCAATAGCGTAATTATCTTTAATGATTTCTGTAAGGGTAAATCCATTTTTTCCCAGAACTCGAGCTGATGCATTGTTTCCGCCAGTAACCACAGCTTGATACCGTGAAATGGCAGATAATTCAGGTAATGCCAATAAGGCTGCTAATGAGTCCGTTGCTAAAGACATACCTGAAAACTCACTCGCTATCATATAACCAACCTCAGCCACTGGCTTACCACTTTCTCGAACCATCTTTAAGCCAATTAGCCCCATTGGAATCCCGTCAACTTCTCTTCTGATCACTAAACATAACCAATGAGAAGACTCCAAGTCCCACTCTGGTAGACGGCCTTCAAAGGCATCTTTAATTTGCTCATCACTTAGCGGGTCAGAAATAAACCTCATTATTCCAGCGTCGCTATATAACTTCCTAAAAAAATCCCAATCTGCTTTCGTTATTTTTGTTAGGCTAAACATCATTTATTCTCCAGCAATATTTTTATGATATTAGTCTCTTTCTCCCTATTAAATCATTAATATCATAAACATCAGCAGCAAAAATCAACAAACCAAGAATAAATATTTTCCCTACAGAGTGTTCAGATGCTTAGTTAACAGAAATCCACTGTAATTGCCACTATATTTCCAGACACTTTTTATCACTTATTTCATTATGAGTTCGACGCCGCAGGTACTCTCGCGGAAAACGATAACCCAGTTCACGGTGAGGATGCCATTCATTGTAATGCTCGAAGGCTGCCGCAAGATTCTTTACTGTCGTTAATCCATTAGGTTTACCGCGGTCAGGCCTCCTTCTTGATACTGTTTACGCCAAAGGAAAAGCAGGCTTGCCGCGACACCATGTTGTCGAGCAACCATGGAAACACTCATACCTGACTCAAAGCTTTGTTGAACAATGGCCATTTTTTCTTATGGGGAACGTCGTTTTCTGCGTTCAGGACCTAATATCTCGATCATGTTATCTCCAAGAACTAGTCTAAAAACTAGTATTAAGATTATCACTAATTTAAGTGATACCAACTGTCTGGAGATCTAAGGGGCCAGTCTATCCGCCAGCAAACGAAGATAAAAAATAGTAGTTATTTCAACTTCTAAACAAGACTTTCGAATTGAATAAATATTTACTTGTAGCAGAGCAAGTTGCTCTAGTAGCTAAAGTGGTCCTATCCGACAAGCAATATTTTTTAGCTCTAAAATATTGATAGAGTCAATACTAGATACTAATTTACAGCTCATCGCTGCTTGCATTTCAGTGAGCTGTTTTTCTAATTTTTTTATTCGTTCTTCTAAACTACGGTCAGCCTTTACCATAGATATTCGGGGAGTTCATGTATTTCTGATATTTCGACTCATAACTACCTTTCTTAAATAGAAAAAGGCCACGCAATGCGCAGTTCTTGTAATAATTTATGGAATATTTTGTTGTTAGAAATGGTGTTGTAGAGGCACATACTGAGAGTGTATTTATTTAGGTTCCCATTGCATGTAACCACTTCAGACTGAGTGGTTATTTCATTCCCTAATGCCACTAACTTGTGTATAATTTAATCACCAACGTAAACAAGGAATGAATTGTATGTCTAGCACAATCAATGAATTATCTTTAAATGAGTTGGTTTCTCAGATTGATGAGATTAAGGCTGAAAATAGTGCCATAGAAATACTGTTAACTATGGTTATTCACCAGCTAAGCAATGAGCAAAAGTCGCGAGTTAAGTTAAGAGCTTATGAGTACAATAACCTCATCGCTAAAAATGGAGATTCAGAAGCGGAAAAGGGCTCTGCTATACGCCATGAGACTCTTAGTAAAATTCTTGATGCCGTAATTTAATCCTCCAATCTATTAATGACTTCTACATAAATGTAAGCATATCTTATTTAGATATGCTTTTGACTTACAATTAATCTATAAACTTTATATCTATCCTTTTGCCGGATATTCACAAATCTTGCACCCCTTTCGTTCATTACATCAGGCTATTACTGGTATAAAGTGGCTTTAGTATTTTCCACAATGAAAAGGAAGCATTCAACTTTATGAATTTGATAACTCTTGTGTAATTTCGCTGTCGCATGAATGTAATAGTTAATATGCCTTCCCATTTATATACAAAGGGGTACAGCTAATATGAACCGCCATCGAGGCATCTAACCCCGACTCTTAGTTTTGCTAAGACTAATTGGTCTTCCTGTTGAGCTAATGGCGGTATAAAGTTATTTAGCTAGATTGGTCAGATAGGAAACAAAAAGAATGAATAGCACAACCATTACAACAGCAATAATCATATTCTGTGAGAATATCACAACGCGCCTATAGAAGGTTGACCATTTCATGAGGAGCTCCTTGGGAGTTACTCCCTTGGATACCACATTTATTGTTTAGATAAAAACTCGCAAGTGCAAGATTTGCTTTTTATTGCAATGAGGTATGATAACTTAGACACTATAACACATCAACTATAAATTAGCGCGATTAATAATCAGAAAGCAAAAAAACCGCCATTGCTGACGGCTCTATACCGCAATCCAGATTTACCTAGTATGGGACGCCATGATTAAGTAAATCGGAGTGGTATTTATTTTTTTCAAGGCCGCCGTACAGCATTAATTTAATTTATATCCATACCCTGCACATTGCTCAATAATACTGTTGTACTTGTATTCATTATCACCAACGAGGACAACTCGACGTAAGTCAATCTGACCTATAGGCGCAGGCATTGAAAGAATAAAAGGGATTGTCTCTTTATTTGATTCAGCGAATGACCCGCAGTATGCATCATATGGATTAGCAATCATTTTGCCGAGTTTAAACTTTACAGATGCTGGTAATTTAAGGTGGTTTTTTATTAGGCTAACTACCTTTGCTTCTTCCTCCTTATTCAGATCTCTCTCCGCTGCTAAAGTGCTGCTTGATACAGCCATAATTGAGATGGTTAGTACTACTGAGAATAATCTACTCATTTAATTATCCCTCATTAAATATGAACATCCGATATCTATTTAATTTAGGTCGATAATATTATTAAAGATAAAATGGTGAGGCAATAAAGAACCCCGCATTCCGATATTTCATTCTATGATTTTGGTTGCAACGCATTCACTCTTATCACAATAGCATCAAATTTGCGTAGTTCACTAATACCTTTTTACTATCTATCACTTTTACTTTATTAACTACCTCGTTATCCATTTCTAGAGTCACATCCAGCATAGCTAAACAACCATCAACAAAGCCCTCAGCGACTTTCATCATTTGACGAATTCGTCCTTCACTCAGTTTCTATTTTTTGCAATACTACATTTAGATACTCCGTAAAGGTAATGCAACACTATCAAGCCTAATTCTTCTTCTTTTCAAACGTAGGTGGATTTGTTGTAGGAGCCAAAGCAGGTGCAATCATCGGTTCATTCATCCTCCCTAGTGTTGGCATAATTATCGGTGGTGGAATTGGAGGTACCACAGGTAAAGTATTCGGTAAACAAATTAATAATCTTGCGGGCCAAGGGTTTATAAAACCGAAAGATAATACTCGAAAACAAATAAATGTAACCTTAAGACTTACTTATGGCTACATAAAGAAAAAATCACTATTGGGATTATTTATGAACTTTAAAAGCATAGCATAAACCACGGTATCGTTTGTAACAGTTAGTATCAATTGTCAAAGTGCCATCACTTCAAATCAATATTCTAATTCAAAGAACTACGACATTACCTTTCCATCACAGTGAAACTTAAAGTATGAAGGCGTTGATTTCGATCTTGGCATTTATAGTTGTAAAGATTTAGTACAACTACAGTCAAATGCTCAACGTAAGCAGTTTGGAAAACAAGTTGAAAATTTTGGCCTAGCAAACCGGTTAGCTTCCGTGAGAACTGTTTCAATGACAGGCGCAGAAATCGTTAACAATCCAGATAAAGCTTATGAAATGATAGTGAAACTCAGCGATACCTGTGCACAAAAAGATGGGGCATCCTGTGTCATTTTGGGGGGAGCTGCACTCGCAGGTTTCCCCGCAATCCTTCATGAGCGAGTAAGTGTTCCACTGATTGATAATCTCGCAGTAACCATTTCAACGGCACTCACTCTAGCAAAGTACGTTCCCCAGCCAAATCGTAACCAGCAAACGCCATCACCTAAAATGGGCAGCCAAAATTTATCACCAGAACTTTCTGATTTTCTTTAAAAAAAAACAACAGATTAGTTAAAATTACACCAATGAATCTATCGAAGGTACTATTAATATCTATATGAATACGTCTCAATTAATGAAGATAGATATTAAAACTTATGTTAACCGAAAAATATTATGGCCCGCATTAGGCATGTGGGCCTTTTTTAGTTTAATTTCTAATAGACTAATTATAATTTACCTTCAGTAAAACCCACATTTCACAATAATTATCAATAAGTTAAAGTTTCTGGTTAATTTAAATTATGGCCAATAATATTCAATACCGTAAGAACTAAGGATGTTATTCTAGGTTTTAAACAACATTATTCATATCCTGAACAACATCCATTATGTTTTATACAAGAGCCAATAATGAATAAACCTTGAAGGTTATTAGAGAATTAATAGTATTACAGCCACTATGAATATTTCCAATATGAAAAATTATACCTTATTTAAAGCTAACCGAAAAAAATATAGTTTTTTACGTGAATTTAAGTAATCATAGACTCAAGAAATAAACTAATTCATTTTTAGGCACCTTATTAGGCACTTTTGAAAAGTTGAATTGAACATTAGCACTATAAAATCATTTAGTTAAGCGACGAATTCAGACTCCGCCAGCGAGTTGCGGGCTTTTTTATATCCTGCACTGTCCTATTTTATCCCACACAAGCTAATTCCTTTAGGCCCATTGATAGGCCCAACGAAAAAAACTAACATCTTTGTTGGGCCTAAACGCATGGAGATTTTTCATGGCAAGAAAAACTAAGCCATTAACCGATACCGAAATCTAAGCTGCTAAACCACAAGATAAGGACTATCAGCTATATGACGCTGATGGACTCACACTGTTAATCAAATCTAGCGCAAGCAAGTTATGGCAATTCCGTTACTACCGCCTTTATACAAAACAAAGGACCAAACAAAGTTTTGGGGCATATCCCGCCCCGCGAAAGCCCGTTGGGACGAAGTCAACTTTGAAACTAAGGAATGGAAGATACCCGCTGCTATAATGAAGATAAACCACCGTGAGCACACTGTTCCATTATCTGACGCTGCTTTAGCTATACTAGAGCTCATGAAACCACTCAGTGGTCATCGTGAGTTTATCTTCCCTAGCCGTATTAAACCTACCCAACCAATGAACAGCTAAACCGTCAATGCTGCATTAAAACGCACTGGATTCGGTTGTATGTTGGTTTCACATGGCCTACGTTCAATTGCCAGCACCGCCCTCAATGAGCAAGGCTTTCCACCTGATGTGATTGAAGCCTCCCTCGCACACGTTGATAAAAAAGAAGTGAGACGCACCTATAACTGCAGTGATTACTTAGAGCAAAGACGCCCTATGATGCAATGGTGGGCTGATTTTATTGAGAAGGCTGATAGGGGAAGTATTATTGAAGCCGGGATAAGAGGGATATCGCTAGTTGGGTAATTTGTGTGTACCCGCTCGAATTCGAACAGGTACAATAACAGTATAGAGCTATACGCCATCTATATGTCAGCTCTGCACCATTATCGGACATTACAGCAGTCTGCACGCTATTAATAATAAGGGAGCAAATCATTCCACCTTCAGTGTCCGCATATGAACGACTTCGTTTTGTGAGTGCAATCGATGGTGATACCAAAATAGCGTGTTCAAGTTACTCTGCTGTTCAATTATGAGTTTTTAAAACTCGCCTAAATATCAGGCGAGCGATTAAAATTAGTGCGGATAGCTGACTAAATTAACGGCGGGATTGACGGTAAAATAGGTACTTCAATGACTGTTGGACCTTGTCGATTGAAAGCCTCCTTGCATGCCTCTTTGACTTGCTCTGCTGTCTCTGCTCGAATAGCAGAACACCCATACCCTTTAGCTAATGCCACAATATCTAACCCGGGAATATCAAGCCCTGGTACATTCGGCGTTTCTTCCAACACTGCGAACGATTTCAATATCGCGTATTCATTATTTTTAGGTATAACAAAAACAATCGGCAATTTCTGCTGAACGGCACTCCAAAGCCCCTGCACCGAATACTGCATTGAGCCATCACCAATTACCGCAACAACGGGGCGATGACGACCGCTATCTTTTTCTCCCAAAGCAATACCTACACTCGCCGGTAAGTTCCAGCCTAAAGAACCACTGGCAAAGGTATAAAACGAATCTGGCGCTTCAATCGGCCACTCACGGTGTAATTCACCCAGATTAGAAGGGGATTCTTCAATCAAAATCGTATTTTTAGGAGACACTTCGCGTAATGCTCGGAAAAGTTCCGCTGCACTTAATACTGATGACTTAATAGCGAGCTCCTCTGCCACAGGATGAGGAGCCATATTATGCACTTGCTATGGAGCAATAGCAGTGAGCCCTTAAAACTCGACTCTGTCGGAAGGTAATTATTTTATTTTTCTGCTTAAATCAAGCTACTGAAACATAATATAGTCACACCTTTAGTTAATTATTGAGTATAACTAGCCAAAGGTGTAATAAACAGGAACGGCAAGTTTTATATTAATATTAGGTATAAAAACTCTGCAAGTGTGAGGTTATTTCTAGTTTAATCTTAAATTATCCATTGATGCTATACCACCCTAGTACTTCATTATTGCGTTTTCTACATGTTGAATAACTATTTTTATCCTCATAAATATACGATTAATTCAATCATCTCAAAAAGTCATCCTAACATCATACCCGTAATAAACACTAAAATTGATTATATCTATTTTGTGGTAAGCATTATTGATATTATTCAACATGCATTATCACCATGTTAGAAATGGCTACAATGATTTACCTAACTGTAAAACTTTTGCAATATTATACGCCGCTTGTTGCAGGTTTTCTGCTCCCTGCTTTAGCGCCTCATCTAACGGGCTTAACCTTGGTAAAATACTGAAAAAGGCATCGATACCTTCTTGGTGCAGTGCTTCAACGCCTTTACCTAATACGCCACTTAATGCAATAACAGGAACATTGTGTTTGGCCGCAACTTTGGCGATCCCTAAAGGCGCTTTCCCCCCTGCCGTTTGCCCATCCATGCTACCTTCCCCCACAATAACCAAGTCGGTATCAAGGATTTCTTGCTCTAACTTCACTGCATCAATAACGATATCAATGCCTGGTTTAAGCTGAGCATTCATAAATGCAGCGGCAGCAACAGATATCCCACCAGCAGCACCTCCGCCAGATAAATGCCTAAAATCATGCCCTTTAGTTTGTTGGATAACCTCAGCAAAACGATTTAAGCCTTTTTCCAATTCCAATACCATTGAAGCGGTTGCCCCTTTTTGTGGCCCGAATATCATCGCGGCACCCCGCTCCCCAACCAGTGGATTATCAACATCACAAGCCACTTCGATCGTACAGTGTTGCAATTGCGGAGACAGACTTGACGTATCAATCGTTGTGATATGATTTAAAACTTCACCGCCCAAACCAAGTTTATTTTGTTGATTATCATAAAAAACAACACCAAGGGCTTGAAGCATACCGACACCACCATCAACGGTTGCGCTACCGCCAATCCCTAAGATGATTTTTTTCACCCCTTTTTCAAGTGCATCTTGAATTAGCTGACCTGTTCCATAACTCGTCGTCAGCATTGGATTACGCTGCTCTGGACTAACTAGCATTAATCCACTGGCCTGAGCCATTTCGATAACAGCGGTTTTGCCATTATGTAATAAACCATAGTAAGCACTTACCATATCCCCTAATGGGCCTTTAACCTCAAGTGATACTCGCTCACCGCCTGCGGCTGCAATCAATGCATCAACGGTTCCTTCACCACCATCAGCAATCGGTAAACAAAGATATTGGGCATCAGGGAATACACTTTTAAATCCTTTAGTTATGGCATTTGCGGCACATTCTGCACTCATGCTTTCCTTGAAAGAATCAGGGGCTATGATAATTTTCATATATGGCTACCTATAGAACGGTTAAGTAATCAGTTAAATAATATTGTTAATTTCGAAAAATATTATCGGTTATCAAAATACACATCCATTTTTACAAAGTGCGCATATTACTGATAAATAGATTAGCTTATTAAATTGAGAGAATTATATTCAGCACCACTTCCTAAAAAACGTTTTAGTACTGAGTATAGCCATTAACTTCTATTCGCCATTGTATCAAAAAAAAACAATTGATAAAGATTTAATTGGAAAAATTTTCCAATTATTTTTACCTATAAAAATCAAATGATTATGCTTGCAATAAAAATAAATAAACATTAAAACAAACCTAAAATGAATCCACCCTCATTAAAATCAAGCAAAAATAGAGTAAATTAACTTAAATTGAACAAAACATCTCAAAAAAACAACAAAAAAAGAAATAATAAAAAACAAAATGTTTTGTAACATAATGTTTATTAAGTGTATTTATCACTAAAAGTGCTCCAGATCTATTTTTTGGAAAAATTTTTTAAATTTATATTGCATCCATCAGTTAACGGTGGCTATATTGAGTTCAAGAATTAATTCCTTGGTAGTCAATATAATTAATTAAACTGACGCTAATAACTATATATAAACCATTAGTTATTAAGTTGATGTGTATATAAAAAATAATATTATTTAAAAATTTAAAACAATAACTTTATTACTTTATTAAAAATTCGATTAGTTAAATCTCTCGTTTTCAAATTTAAATTATATGCGTGGAAGGACTCATATATGAACTATTCAGAAGAAAAAGAGATTTATCGTGAACGTGGTTATACAGATGATTTATTACCTAAAACACCGGAGCAACGAACATGGAAAACATTTAACTACTTTACGCTATGGATGGGTTCTGTACACAATGTCCCAAATTATTTAATGGTTGGCGGTTTTTTTATTCTGGGCCTTTCTACTTTAAACATTATGTTTGCCATCGCACTAAGCGCAATATGCATCGCTTTCGTTATGGTAATGAATGGTGCGGCGGGGTCTAAATATGGTATCCCATTCCCGATGCTACTTCGGGCATCTTATGGAATTAAAGGCTCACTCTTTCCTGGTGTATTAAGAGGCTGTATTGCTGCTATTATGTGGTTTGGCTTACAATGCTTTACCGGTTCATTAGCGCTACTAATATTAATCGGGAAAATTTGGCCTGAATTTTTAAATATAGGCAATGGTGAAACCTATATGGGAGTTACCATTCCAGCCTTTATTGTTTTCATCATCTTCTGGGCAATGAATGTTGCCATAGGACTAGGTGGAGGCAAGGTATTAAATAAACTTACTGCCATTCTTAACCCTTGTATTTATATTTTGTTTGGTGGTATGGCAATTTGGTCAGTTTCTTTAGTTGGCATTCAACCTATTTTGGATTACATCCCAAATGGTATTAGTGAAACGCCAAGTAAAGTATTCTTTTTCTTTATCGTGATTAATAGTGTTGTCGCCGTCTGGGCAGCTCCTGCAGTAAATGCTTCTGATTTCACACAATATTCGACTAGTTTTAAACAACAAGCCATTGGACAAACCGCTGGCCTGTTAGTGGCTTACTTGCTCTTTGCCATTAGTAGCGTATGTATTTTAGCTGGCGCCAGTATTCACTACGGTGTTGATACATGGAACGTGCTCGATATTGTTCAAAAATGGGATAGTTTATATGCCTCACTCTTTGCGGTAGTCGTTATTCTGATGGCGACAATTTCCACCAACGCTGCTGGTAATATTATTCCTGCAGGATACCAAATTGCTGCATTGTACCCATCCAAACTCACTTATCGTCACGGCGTTATTATTGCCAGTGTTATCAGCGTATTAATTATGCCTTGGAAATTAATTGAGAACCAGGACAGTATTTATACTTTCTTGGATATTATTGGCGGTATTTTAGGTCCAGTTATTGGTGTCATGCTATCGCATTATTTCATCGTAATGCGTACAAACATTAATTTAGATGTCTTATATACCCGTGCAGGTGATTACAAATTCTATGAGCACGGATTTAATGTTACCGCTTTCGTTGTCACTGTTATTGCAGTTATTTTCTCCCTTGGTGGAAAATTCATTCCTGTATTAGAGCCTATATCACGAGTGTCTTGGTTTGCTGGCGTCATATTAGCCTTTGTTCTCTACTCTTTATTCAAAAAAGACACCACTAAGGTGGTTGAAAATAAAGTAAAAGCTACGAATGATTCAGATATCGGCATAAAAAACCCAGTGTAATCTGAATTAAATACCCTATTCAGCCCGTTTTAATATATTGAAAACACGCTGAACAGTAATGTTAATAAATGAAATTATAATCTTATCTAAGGAATACCCTATGTCATACGATTTAATCATTAAAAACGGTACTGTCATTCTTGAAAACGAAGCAATTAAAACAGATGTCGCGGTAAAAAATGGCAAAATTGCCGCTATTGGCTCTGGTTTATCTGGTGCAAAAGAAGAAATAAACGCCGAAGGCCTAGTCGTTTCACCAGGTATGGTTGACTCTCATGCCCACATCTCTGAGCCTGGGAGAACACATTGGGAAGGCTATGAAACGGGGACGCGTTCAGCAGCAAAAGGTGGTATCACAACTATCATCGAAATGCCATTAAATCAGCTACCTGCAACCGTTGACCGTGAAAGTATTCAAATAAAATTCGACGCTGCCGCAGGTAAACTGTCAGTAGATGCAGCCCAATTTGGCGGTTTAGTCTCTTATAATCTCGATAGACTGCACGAGCTAGATGAAGTGGGTGTTGTTGGCTTCAAATGCTTTATTGCCACCTGTGGTGACAAAACTATCGATAATGACTTCCGTGATGTTGATGACTTTCAGTTTTTACGTGGCGCAGAAATTATCAGTAAATTTAACGACTCTCGTGTATTAGTTCACTGTGAAAATGCATCAATCTGTGATGAATTAGGTCGAGAAGCTGAAGCTCAAGGACGCATAACCGCTCACGACTATGTGGCCTCGCGCCCTGTATATACTGAAATTGAGGCAATTCGCCGCGTGTTATATCTGGCAAAAGTAGCTAATTGCCCAATACATATTTGCCATATCAGTAGCCCTGAAGGCGTCGCTGAAGTGACTAAGGCGCGCAATGAAGGACAGGATGTTACCTCAGAATCTTGCCCTCACTATTTTGCCTTAACAACCAATCAGTTTGAAAAAATTGGTAATTTAGCAAAATGCTCACCACCGATTCGTGATGAAGCGAACCAAGAAGGCATGTGGGAGAAACTGTTTAATGGTGAAATCGACTGTTTAGGTTCTGACCACTCACCATGCCCACCAGATATGAAAGCGGGTCATGTATTCAAGGCTTGGGGTGGAATTGCAGGGATGCAAAGCTGTGTTGACTTGATGTTTGATGAAGCTGTGCAAAAACGTGGGATGGAGCTTCCATTATTTGCCAAATTAATGGCAACTAATGCAGCTAAGATCTTCGGCCTTAAGCATAAAGGTTCCATTACCGTTGGTAAAGATGCAGATTTCGTGTTCATCAAGCCAAACTCACCTTATGAATTAAAAGCACAAGATTTAGAGTATCGCCATAAAGTCAGCCCTTATGTAGGACGCAAAATAGGTGCACAAGTTGCACGCACTATTTTACGCGGAGAAACTATCTACGATATTAATACTGGTGTTCGTGAAACGCCTATCGGGCAGTTTATTTTAAAACACCAACAGTAATATGATGTAAATAATACAGCACACTCTTTACTGGGTGTGCTGTATTGTTATTTATAACAGGATGTAATTTATGTTTAGTTTGAACAAAGATAATGTGTTATCAGGCTTGCAATGGTTCTTTTTTATTTTCTGTAATACAGTCGTTATACCTCCTACATTACAATCTGCATTTCATCTGAGCAATGCCACCACTCACACAATTACCCAGTATGCTTTTTTAGCCACATCACTGGCTTGCTTAATTCAAGCTATTTTTGGACACAAACGCTCTATCATGGAGGGTCCTGCGGGGCTGTGGTGGGGAACGATTTTATCTGTTGCATTTGCAGAGTCTGCTCAAGGAACACCATTAGAGGTTATTGGTGGTAGTTTTGCAGTGGGAATTGCCATTGCAGGGATCATCACTGTCATTATCGGCTTGAGTGGGGCAGGAAAGTATTTGGCTCTGCTATTTTCGCCTGGCGTGATGGCAGTATTCATGCTGTTACTCGGCGCTAACTTAATTACTATTTTTCTAAAAGGGATGTTGGGCTTACCTTTTAGTGCCACAACAGATGTTGTCCATATTAATTTCAATACATTCTTGTTAGCTTTATTTATCATGGTGTTGATCATTGGAATTATTGTCTTACTCCCTCGTCATATTAATAAATATGCTGTGCTGATTGGCTCAATATTGGGTTGGTTATTATTTTCAGTTATCTTTCGAAGTGACTCAACTGGCGTGGGTGGAATTGACTGGCAGCTTTTCCCTCTCGGAAAAATTGAAACTATCAATTATGGTATTGTCACAACCTGTGTTATTGCCTCACTGCTAAATACGTCCAATACGTTTGGTGCGATTAAGGGAACAGATTTATTTCATCCAGACTCGCCAGCAACGCCAGCCATGTATCGTCGTAGTTTTATTAGTTCGGGTGCACTCACTTTTGCCTGTTCACCACTAGGAATTGTGCCTTTCGCGCCATTTGTTTCTTCAATAGGGCTCATTACTCAAACCCACGATTTTAGTAAAAAACCCTTTATTATTGGTAGTTTGTTATTCTTTGTTATTAGTATCGTTCCCGTTTTTTCAGGGCTCTTTTCTACCTTTCCTTTAGTGATCAGTAGTACCGTGATGATGGTCACTTACTTACCTCTACTTTGGTCTTCTTTGTTATTTATTCGTATTTTAGATTTAAACCCACGCAATATTTATCGGCTTGCTTTACCTATTTTTATTGGCATATTTTTGATGAGTGTTCCTCCAACTTACATGCAAGATATTCCATTGATGGTAAGGCCTATCATCACAAATGGGTTATTAATGGGAATTATTATCTCTATTATCCTTGAAAATATATTTAAGTGGGATGCTGTAAAATAGAAAGGATAAATAAGATTTTATAGAGGTAATATACATTAATTATATTACCTCTTTTTTATTCACTTAATGCTATGCAAAAAAAGCCCCAGATACATGGGGCAAATAAACGACTAGTTAAACTGTTTACTACTTACATTTACACTTAAAACATGAGGATCATTACATTCAAACAATTAGACTGAGTATTAGTCTCCTAATTTATGGTTAGCCATAATTTCAATTGCTTTGATTAAGGCTGAATGGTCATTATCTTGACCGCCATGTGCAGCACATAAATTGAAGAGTTCCTGACAGGTCGCGGTATTTGGTAAGCTCATCGATAAAGCCTTCGCACCCTGTAAAGCAAGATTTAAGTCTTTTTGATGTAAAGAGATCCTAAAGCCTGGGTCAAATGTGCGTTTTACCATGCGCTCGCCATGAACTTCAAGGATACGCGAGGATGCAAATCCGCCCATTAATGCTTCACGAACACGTGCAGGATTGGCCCCTGCTTTTGACGCAAAAACTAATGCTTCAGAAACGGCTTCAATGGTTAATGCAACGATAATTTGGTTGGCAACCTTACAGGTTTGCCCATCCCCATTTCCGCCCACCAAACTGATATTTTTACCCATTAATTCAAATAGCGGTTTTACCTTAGCGAAAGTCGAGTCTTCACCACCCACCATAATGCTTAATGTGCCTTGCTTAGCGCCAACTTCACCACCGGAAACCGGTGCATCTAAATACTGACCGCCTAATTCATTGACTTTTCTTGCGTATTCTTTTGTTTCAATCGGGGATATGGAGCTCATATCCACAATGATTTTGCCTTTTAACGCTGTAGATGCACAGCCGTTCTCACCAAATAGTACCTCCCCAACGTGGGGGGTATCTGGCACCATAACAAAGATAATATCAGCGTTTGCTGTCACTTCTTTAGCCGATGAAAACGTCTTTGCCCCTTCATCCGTAAGATAAGCTGGGATTTGCCCACGAGTATTTACAGCCAGCTCATGGCCACCCTTTAATAAGTTAGCCGCCATTGGGCCACCCATAATTCCTAAACCAATAAAGCCTAATTTCATGATACTCTCCTAATTATAAATACGGTTTCATCCAGCCTAAACCCGCTTCTGTTGTCGTCGCAGGCTTATATTCGCAACCGATCCAGCCTGTGAAGCCCATTTGTTCTAGCTGTTTAAATAAATAGGTATAATTAATCTCACCCGTTCCCGGCTCATGACGGCCAGGGTTATCTGCGAGTTGAATGTGGCAAATATGCTTTAATAAACGTTTCATTGTCTCAGTTAGCTCACCTTCCATTCGCTGCATATGGTAAATGTCATATTGGAAGTAAATATTGGCATGACCGACACGCTTAATTAAATCTTCGACCTGCGCTGATTTATTCAAATAGAAACCTGGAATATCGTAGGTATTCACGGCTTCTACCAGTAAACGTATATTCTCTTTTTCTAACTGCTCAGCCGCATAACGAAGATTTGCTACGAGGGTTTCCATCGTTTGTTCTTCACTAAGGGATGGGTCTTTACGCCCCACTAAGCAGTTAATTTGTTTACAATTCAAGACGTTTGCATATTCAATTGCTTTTTTGACGCCTTCTTGAAACTCTTTTTGTCTTTCAGGCAAACAAGCAATGCCTCTTTCACCACCATTCCAATCACCCGCAGGAAGGTTAAAAAGAACTTGAGTCAGTTTATTTTCATCTAACTCTTGCTTGATAGACTGCGCTGGAAAATCATAAGGAAACATGTACTCTACAGCTTTGAAGCCATTTTTAGCCGCCAATTTAAAGCGCTGCATAAACTCTGCTTCAGTAAATAGCATGGATAAGTTAGCTGCAAATTTGGTCATTTTCTCGCCCCCTTATTTATATTGGTAAAATGCGGTCGCGGTTGGCGCATCGGCTTCAGAAGTTGCTATCTCTTCGAATTCAGTCACATTATCCAACTCGGTTCCCATGGAGATATTTGTGACGCGCTCTAGAATGATTTCCACAACGACAGGCACACTGAATTCTTTCATGAGTTTTTCAGCTTGTTTAAATGCTGGCGCAATATCTTCTGGTTTAAAGACACGAATAGCTTTACAACCTAAGCCTTCAACCACTTTGACGTGATCAACACCATATTCACCAATGGCATCATTATTGATATTTTCAAAGGAAAGCTGGACGCAATAGTCCATATCAAAGCCACGTTGTGATTGACGGATCAGACCTAAGTAAGCGTTGTTCACTAATACATGGATATATGGCAATTTGAACTGAGCCCCGACCGCCAACTCTTCAATCATAAATTGGAAGTCATAATCCCCTGATACGGCAACGACCTTACGTTTAGGATCAGCGGCACATACCCCTAATGCAGCTGGTAAAGTCCAACCTAATGGGCCCGCTTGACCGCAGTTGATCCAGTGACGCGGTTTAAATATGTGTAACATTTGAGCGGCTGCAATTTGCGATAAACCAATGGTTGTGACATAGCAAACATCGCGGCCAAATGTTTTGTTCATTTCCTCGTAAACACGCTGTGGCTTCACAGGTACATTGTCAAAATGCGTTTTACGTAACAGCGTACGTTTACGCTCTTGGCACTCATCTACCCATTTACTGTAATCAGGTAAAGCACCCGCTTGTTTACGTGCTTTTGCTCGCTCAACCAAGAGCGCTAACGCCGCTTTAGCATCGGAGACAATCCCTAAATCAGGACAGAAAATACGGCCAATTTGTGTAGGCTCGATATCAATATGTACTGTTTTACGGTCACCAACATATTTTTCTACAGAACCAGTGTGTCGGTTCGCCCAGCGGTTACCCACACCCAATAAGAAATCAGATTCTAATAAGGTTGCATTTCCATAACGGTGAGCTGTTTGTAAACCAACCATACCAGCCATCAGTTTATGATCATCAGGAATAGTTCCCCAGCCCATTAAAGTTGGAATGACTGGCACGTTACAAATTTCAGCTAGCTCTTGCAGCTTATCTGCCGCGTCCGCGTTAATAACGCCGCCACCGGAGATAATCAGTGGTTTTTTCGACGCGAATAACATATCCAGTGCTTTATCAACCTGAGCAACTGTTGCCGCTGGCTTGTAGGCAGGTAATGGTTCATAAGTTTCTGGGTCAAACTCAATTTCAGCGACTTGCACATCAAAAGGTAAGTCAATTAATACGGGGCCAGGACGACCAGAACGCATTAAATGGAAAGCTTGCTGCAATACTCGAGGAACCAATGCAGGCTCTAACACCGTTGTTGCCATTTTGGTGACCGGTTTTGCGATAGACTCGATATCAACTGCTTGGAAATCTTCTTTATGCAATTTAGCTCTTGGCGCTTGGCCTGTAATGCACAAAATAGGAATTGAATCCGCAGAGGCGGAATATAATGCTGTGATCATATCCGTTCCCGCAGGACCTGATGTACCAAGACACATTCCAATGTTACCCGGATTTGCTCTCGTATATCCCTCAGCCATATGAGAAGCGCCTTCTACGTGACGAGCAAGATAGTGTTTGATCCCACCATGCTTGCGCATCGCACTATAGAATGGGTTTATTGCGGCTCCAGGAACACCGAATGCGGTTGTGATCCCTTCTTTTTCCAGTACATACATTGCAGCATCAACTGCGCGCATCTTAGCCATAACAACTCCTATTTGGAAAATTTTTCCAACTTTATTTTTTGTCTAAAAAAACCGTTTTTTAAAACGGATTATCTATGTGTTCTGTACTTGTTGCTTAGTCAGCTCGTTGGTTGCTAGCTAACTAGCTGTTAAATAATCTCTTTTTAGCGGATGATTAACACCCGCTGATCTCTGGTCTTTATGATTGGCGCTCACCTAATGCCGCACTGATATCCGCAGCAACGTCACGAACCAGTTCCCCTAGCTCAGTAAAACGTTCTTCAGTTACCCTTGCACTAGGACCCGAAATAGATATTGCTGCTATCACTGAATTATTACGATCAAATATAGGTGCCGCTAAACAATTAAGACCCAGAGCATGTTCTTCATTATCAATGACGTAACCCAGCTCTTGATAATGCCCTAACGCCTTTCTCAACACATTAATGCTGGTGATGGTTTTAGGGGTGAATTCTTGTAAACCAGAGCGTGTGACAAGCTCTAACATTTCCTCTTCATCAAGCGGGAACAATAATGCCTTCCCAGCCCCTGATGCATGTAATGGTAAACGACTCCCCAACGGTGCGCACATTCTCACTAACGCATGGCATTCACATTGGCGGATTAAAACAGCATCTAAATTATTACGGATAGCCAAGTTTGCCGTTTCCCCTGATAGCAACATTAGCCTGCGCATAAATGGCCCAGCAACTGATACGACATCCCTATCATTCATATAGGTGGCCCCAACTGTGAATGATTGCAGACCGATATGCCACCAGCCAAGCTGTGGGTCTTGAAAAATAAACTCTGATTGCTCAAGGACTTTCAGCAAGCGAAATGTCGTTGATAAAGGTAAACCTAACTGCTCAGATAAAACAGAGACTGATGAGCTACCACCAGAGTTAGCCAGAAATTGAAGAATATCCAACCCGCGCTCAAGTGCTTGCGCACCTTTTGGCGAACTTTTATCTGTCTGCGGTCTTCCTTTTGTGCGTGGTTCAGTCATTTATTTTTACCTTTTATGTTTACTATCGGCAGAAAGGAATTATATTACCTAGCCCTTATTGCCCAATAGAGTAGTTAAGGAAAAACTATTTGACAAGGCTCAGGGAGATCCATAACGACACAATTGTCAGCACCGCCTCTATCTACCGTTAAAAAATCCGTTTGTGATTGAAATGCATAAATCGGATGATGCCAGACATCACGGTGATAGTTTACACCCTGCTTACCGTTGGTGATAAATGCACGTAAGGTACCAACTGGGATATTATCCCCTGGCTCAGCAACTACCACAATGAAACGCTCACCATTCATTGGGATAAAAGCTTGGCTGGAAAGCGGATGCTTCTCTAAAAGTTTAACATTCATTGGCATATCAATAGGTTCTGAACGGCTAATACTCATCAGAACGGGGCTTGCATCTGTAATCTCTGCTTTACCTAAAGCATGATAACGTTCTGTCGTACCATCATTGATATGAAAAAATTCAGATCCTTCAACTTGGATGACGTCTCCATAGGGGGCAAACGCTTCCGGTGTCAGATCAGATAGAACAAGTTCCATTATTTTCTCCTAACACGCTAAAAATTTTAAGCCACTATTTTGTACAACCACCTACATGACAAAATCAGTTTATCAGGTTGTATTACATTTAACATCATTTTTTGGAAAATTTTTCCATAAAAAATCATAAGTCACAGTTTTTCATTTTATTTTGAATATAATTCTTTAATATTCAGTAAGATAATAATTACTAACAATTCTACAGAATTTATACTTATCACTTTCAATTATGATGAAGCCAACTTAATGGATGACGTGAAACAAGATGCAGATCTAAAAAATATTATAAATTAGTTTTTCCTTTGACTTTAGGGAGATACAAACATGTTAGATCAAGAAACGATGACAACCTTTATCACTGTTGCGCAGTGTCAGAGCTTTTCTCAAGCCGCAAAACAACTCTACAAAAGTACCGCAACCATCAGTTACCGGATCAAAATCTTAGAAGAATATGTTGGAGTCCAGCTTTTCACTCGTACGACACGAACCGTTAACCTAACGTCTGCGGGGGAATATCTCCTTGAACATTGCCGCGAATGGCATAATTGGTTAAGTAATATGCCAAATCAGTTACGGCTGATTAATGAAGGCGTCGAGCAAGAAGTTACTATTGCAATTAATAACTTGCTCTATGAACCGAATGCCGTAGCGGACTTACTTCAACACCTCATCGAGCGCTTTCCTTTCACTCGCATTAATATCACTCGCCAAGTGTATATGGGGGTGTGGGATTCCCTACTCAGTAACAAATGTGACATTGCTATCGGTGTCCCAGGTTCTGAATCATTAGACAGCGATGTGAACACCTTATTTTTAGGCAAAATCGATTGGGTTTTTACTGTCGCCAATCAACATCCACTTGCCTCTATTGAGGGTATTCTTAGCGATGAACAACTCCGTTGTTACCCTACTATCAATGTGGAAGATACCTCACTAGTTTTATCCAAACGCACTGCTTGGCTATTATCCGGCCAAAGGGAAATTAAAGTGCCTGATATGAAAACCAAAGTACTCTGTCACCTAAAAGGAACAGGAATTGGTTTTTTACCTGCCTCTATTTGCAAACCCTATATTCAAAACCAACAACTCATTGCAAAATTGATAAAAAGACCAAGAAGGCCGTCTCCACTCTCTTTAGCGTGGAATAGTGACCATCAAGGGGAAGTATTAAAAACTGTGGTGAAGCTCTTCAAACTTCGCGACCCTATCATTCAAGGCTTGCTGAGCCCAATTGACCCAGCAGCTAAGTAACTTTGGCTTAATTATAAAATATCCAGATATTGCTTATGTGTTGGTGGTGGAAAGCTTTCATCCAATAAAGCAATATCGTCTTTGTCTAATACCAACTGGCAAGCGTGCGCATTTTGCAGCGTATGCGCCCTGCTACCTGACTCAGGAATGGCAACGACCCCATCACCACGGATCACCCACGCCAATGCAACCGTTGCTGGTGCGACCTGATATTTTTGCGCAATCATCTTCAACGCTGGGTGCCTAAGTAATTGATTGCCACTGCCGAGTGGTGAATAAGCCATTAATGGCATTTTTTTGTGCCGACACCAGTTAAGTAATGAATAATCAATACCGCGGCTACCAAGGTTATATAGCACCTGATTTGTCGCACAATAACGTCCACCCGCGAGGTGATCGTACATATCTTGCAGTTCATTGATATCAAAGTTAGATATTCCCCAATAACGAATTTTCCCAGCAGATTGCAGTTTTTCGAAACCATTAATGGTCTCTTCGAGAGGAATATCGCCAGCCCAATGTAGCAAGTAAAGATCAAGCCTATCCGTTTTTAACCGGCGTAAAGATGCTTCACAAGCATTTACTAACGCTTTACCTCCAGCATTGAAGGGATAAACTTTTGATACTAAAAACGTTTCATCGCGTCGTCCTGAAATTGCTTTACCAATTAATTGCTCAGAAGCCCCATTGCCATACATTTCAGCGCTATCAATTAATTTTAAGCCTGCATCAAGGCCTGCTTGTATCGCCTCAATTTCTTCTTTCGCACTTTTTCGTTGCTGCCCCAAATTCCAACTACCCATACCAATTGCGGGTAAAACATCATGACCAAATGAAACGTTTTTCATTAATACTTCCTTGATTATCAAAGCAATTAACCACTATGGCATAATTTTAGTGCCTGCCTCTCCTTTCAAAATAGCATCTATCTGCTTTAACGCACCGATATAAGCGGGTTTACCTGAGCGTTGCACAAAACGGCTGACCGCCATCAGTTTCGGGCCCATAGAGCCATCATCAATCGCCATAGGGGCAACTTCTGCTACCGTTGCACTTCGAATCTCGCTTTGCTCAGGTGTTCCCCAATTTCGATATACAGCGTCTGCATCTGTTAGAATAATGAGATGGTCAGATTCAAGCACTTCCGCTAATAGCGCAGAGGATAAATCTTTATCGATAACCGCCTCGCTACCACAAAACCCGTGATCCTGCTGAATAACAGGAACGCCTCCACCACCATTACAAATGACAATATGGTTTTTATCTAACAAACATTTTATAGCATCAATCTCAAGGATACTTTTTGGTTCTGGTGATGGCACGACCCGGCGGTAATATTTACCATCGGCTTTAATTGTCCACCCCAGTTTAGCCTCTAAACACGCTTTTTGCTGTTCATCATAAACAGGCCCAATGTATTTAGTTGGGTTCTGATATGCAGGATCCGTTGCTTCAACTTGTACACGGGTGAGTAGTGTCGTCACGGGTTGCAAAGGGTGATGACGTCCCAATTCCTGCATCAACATATAACCAATCATTCCCTGACTTTCGGCCACTAAAATATCCAAAGGATAAGCAGGAACATCGGTATAGGCTAAATTCTGTAACGCCAATAATCCGACTTGTGGCCCATTGCCATGTACAATCACCACACGATACTTCTGCGCCAGTTGCCCCAAAGTCCCCGCAATCGATGCGATGGCTTGGTATTGATTTTCAGCGGAAAGCACTTCTCCGCGCTGCAGTAATGCATTGCCACCTAAGGCGATAACAATAGTTTCCATGTTTATCCTTGTTTATTCGCGAACGTTAACTCATTTCATCCATACCCGCTAACCACACACCGATTAACGTATCAGCACCAGAAAAATGACCGACCTGAAGCAGTAAGCGAACCGCTTGTGATAATTTCATCGGCTGCACTAATGCAGTTGCTAATGTTTGTAGTGGGGTCGAAAAGATACTTTGGGAGGCAAAACGTAAATAATTCACACTAATCAGAGTCGTTAATGACTCCAGTGGCGGAGTTCCTTGAAAGAAATTGGGGAGTTTTCCTTGGTTAATTTTCTGGTCCAGAAAAGTCACTAACAGCATACCCATTAAAATATCATCGTAACTCGGCGTTAATCCTGGCCCTTTACCAATGAGAGACTGCCAATCAATGGTATCTCCTTGTAAATAGCGATGATAATTCGCTTTAAGTTCCTTTAATTCCCGACATAACGTCCCCGTCGTAACCTCAGACAGGCTACCGTGGAGGCCACTTTTGGCTTTTGATTGCCGTAATATGTCCCACAGTGCAACCAAGCTTCCTTCAGGTATTGTTTGTGGCATTAATTTCAATGACAAACGCTCTTTAGGGGCTTCAAGTTGCCAATGAGGGCTAGTCAATCTATCCCGTTGGTACTCAATCAGCTCACTTTGGTCATCAAAAATTGCTTGAAAATCAGTGTCAGAAACCATCCATCCCATCGGACTCAAACCACGACCATAGCGATGTAAAGTCAATAATTCACCTGAAGGAGTGACAAAATTGAGTGCATGATTAAAGCGTCCAACGCAATTCAACATTCCTGTTTCTTTAGGTAAGTGAGCGCTAACAGACAGTGCTTGCATGATCATTTTTAAGCTCCTTCAGAGTGAAAATTATCGATTTATTCGCTGATACCCATTTTTTCAGCTAGCGCAACAATCGCCTTTTCGAAGCAAGCCAGTGGCGCTCGTACCGTACCTGCACCGATTTGGCCAATCCCTGCTTCTTTATGGGCGATCCCTGTATTGATTAACGGTGTTATACCCGTTTCAACGACCCTACGAGCGTCCAGCCCGATACACGCACCTTGGAAATCCCAAGTCGGAATTTGCAGCATCATGTTGTGTTCTAAGTAAATTTCCGTCATTTCCTCAGACACGTCTAATGCGGCACTCATACCACCACTTGCACCAACAAAACGTGTAACACCCGGTGCTGCCACCATCGCGGCACCACCAATACCGAACGCTTCAGTGATTGCACTGTCACCAATATCTGGGTTGGCATCAGCTTGGCTATAACCTGAGAAAAAGAGACCTTCAGGTGTGTTAACTGGCGCGGTAAACCACTGATCACCCATCCCACTGATTTTCACACCAAAGTTTTTACCATTACGCGTTAATACGGTCACAATGGTGCCATGCTGAATTTCAGCGCCAGCATCCATCGCCGATTTACAGTAAGCCATTGCAAGATTGAGGAAAAATTGGTCTGTGATACTTAAAAATTGCATCACTTGCTGGAGTTCAGTTTTATCAATATCCAGCGAGCTCATGATAGGGGCGAGTTGTCTTAGTAATAATGCTGAAGTCGCAATGTTGCGTTGGTGGAATTCATCCCCCATAGTGATGCCTTGTGCCATCACGGCTGTCAAATCAATACCATTTTCCAATGTTTGTAAGGTTTTTTTCAGTACAGGACCTAATGAGTCACGCATCCAACGATGACGTGCTTGAACATCTTCACCATATGCCCCAAAACGCATGACTTTACCAATACCTTCATTGAGGTTGCAGTAAGCAAAGTTGCCATGGGTCATATTCTTGACAACTAACATTGGCATGTTGGCGGAAGTAATTCCCCCCATTGGCCCCACTGCTTTTACACTGTGGCAAGGAATAAATTCAATTTGACCATTATTCAATAAGTTAAGTGCTTGCTCTTCATTATCTGCCCATTTTTCGAATAAACAGGCTCCGATACAAGCACCACGCACAGGTCCACTCATCTCATCCCAAGTAACAGGCGGGCCTGCATGCAGTAATTTTTTGCCTTGTTGCAAAGTTGGGACGAGATCTTTTGCAGGCTCAACACTTTGCCAAAAAGGACGAGCGGCACGAATACGTTCAATTACTGCGGCATTTGCTTCTTCAATCGTTGAGTACATATCCAAACCCTTATTTCAATTTTTTCAGAATATTAGCTAATTTTTTATTACCACCAGCAACTGGAGCCCACTGGTAGTGAACAACTGGAATATCATTGGCTTGTAAATCATCTGCAAAGCTGCGTACGCCAGCATTAATCACTGAAACACTTTGCAAGATGTCTTGCTCTTTTTGAGGGAATGCAATCACAGGCGGGGAAATAATATTGCATGCCAGCGTCACGGCTTCAGGCAGTGAATTCATTACTGCCATTCCAGCCTCTTCTAAATAGGCGATTTGTTCAGAGCGTACTTGAGGATCTTGTTCAGTCCCCGTCACGGTAGCAATAACGGCAATCGGTGCATTACTTGGACGGTTTTCTCTTAATGCTTTAATTTCTTTGGCTAGTGTTTGCGCTGAATCCATTTGAGCACCGTAACCAATAACCACATCCAGTAATAACACCCCAACATCATCTTTCTGAGCAAGCGCAGCAATTTGCTGGTTGCGAGTAGAAGGGTCAATCATTGGATGAGGCTTGCCTTGTGTATAGAAGTCATCACCTAAATCAATAATTCGATGGCCATCTTGGTTAAGCATCATGCCCTGATCGTGAGTAGCGTCTGTTTGCAGCCCTAATTTTTCTGCCAATAACATGGCGCACTCCGCCGCGAGTGTCCCCCCAGCATACAGGCCTGAAATTTTCTTTCCCTTTGCTTGCGGTTGAAATGCTGCCGCTTTTTCAACGCGGCCAAGCATGGCGGCAACACGTGCAGTTTCATCCAATGTTTCAGTAAAATATAAGTTTCCATCCTGTTTGATTTCTGGCTTTGTACCGAGAAATAATGCAACAACAGGTTTTCCTTGAGCCTTAAGCTTATCAATCACTTTGCTACGGATTTCTTTGGCTGGTGGCTTAGAAACAAAGGCGATAACATCACTCTGCGGATCAGATGCGAGTAGTTCAATGGCAGTCATGGCACTGACGCCACCGATTTCCGCCGTTAAATCACGCCCACCTAATCCAATCGCATTTGTAATACCTTGCCCAGCAAGCGTAATTTGAGATATAAGCTCTTGAATACCCGTTCCCGATGCCCCAATAATGCCGATGTTTCCTTGTGGTGCTACGTTAGAAAACGCTAATGGTGCCCCGGCTAAGTAAGCCGTACCACAGTCTGGCCCCATCACTATCAGACCACGTTCGCTTGCTTTAAGTTTTAATCTACGCTCATCCGCTTGCGACACATTATCGGAGAACATCATGACGTTACAGCCATCATCTAATGCTTGGTCAGCCAGTTCCGCTGCAAACTCCCCTGCTATGGAAACTAATACAACATTCGCATTAGGAAGTTTATTTTTTGCCATTCGCCAACTACGAACACGCTGGAGTTTTTTTCCTGTTTGCTGCTGCCCTTGAGCTAATGCTTTGAGTGATTCATCCAACGCTTGTGCAATTTCATCAACAATAGCGGTATCTGTAGATTCGGTTTTAATCGCAACACAAATATCATTCGGCGTTGCGTCATCAAAGGATGAATGCCAAAATCCGGTCGCATCAAGTAACGACTTATTCGCTGGCGTTCCCATCATGACGGATATTTCTGAAACATTTGGAGATTCACTTAGTTTTCGAGATATCAGCATTAAGCTTACTGAATCTTGGAAGCTCCCTTTTTTTATGAAAGCATGGATCATAGTGACATCCTTTAAACAACATTTATTAATTGAAGTTTTATTTACTCAATAAATGAGATAAGAAAGTAAATAGGCATTTATTGAAAAATAAAATTACAAATAAACTTCATAAATAAGTTGAGAATGCTCACACTTTATATATTGTTAGAAATTCCTTTAAAATAAACTGGGTATTAAAAGAAAAAAAACAAATTTAAAACTATTAGATTCGTTCTAATAATTAAGGGGCTATTTACATAATTTTTTATAAAATCAAATAAAAATAATCTAGATCACATTTATAGATAATTTAGTTGTTACATTGGTATCAGCAAAGAGTTTTATTAAACTTCGAAAACACTAAAGGGTTATTTATGTATGAAAGTTTCTAAAGAAAAACTCCATCAGCTCATCGCTAATAAAATCCATGCAGCAGGATTATCAAAAGATCATGCTGATATCGTTTCTGATGTCCTTGTCCATGCGGATGCGAAGGGTATTCACTCTCACGGTGCAGTGCGTGTCGAATATTATGCAGAGCGCATCTCAAAAGGTGGCACAAATAACTCACCTAATTTTACTTTTGATAAAACAGGTCCTTGTAGTGCTGTCTTTGACGGTGATAACGGTGCAGGCCATGTTGCTGCCAAACTGAGTATGGACGAAGCCATTAAAATGGCAGAAGAAAATGGGATTGCCGTAGTCGGTGTGCGCCGCATAGGTCACAGTGGCTCATTGTCTTATTTTGTTCAACAGGCTTCTAGTGCTGGCATGATAGGTATTTCCGTTTGTCAGTCAGACCCGATGGTTGTGCCTTATGGTGGTGCTGAAACCTACTATGGTACTAACCCTATCGCGTTCTCTGCACCGGGTGAAACAGATAATATCACTTTTGATATGGCGACTACCGTCCAAGCCTGGGGCAAAGTGTTAGATGCCCGTTCAAAAAATGCAAAAATTCCAGATACTTGGGCTGTAGATAAAGACGGTAACCCAACAACAGATCCATTTGCAGTAACGGCATTAGTCCCGATTGCAGGGCCTAAAGGTTATGGATTGATGATGATGGTCGATATCCTCTCCGGTGTATTACTTGGACTGCCTTTTGGTAAACACGTCAGTTCCATGTATCACGATTTAACGCAAGGAAGAGAATTAGGCCAATTACATATTGTTATCAACCCAGCTTATTTTACTGACCCAGTGATGTTCCGCAAACACATCACTCAAGTCATGAATGAACTCAATGCCGTTAAGCCTGCTCCAGGCTTCGATAAGGTTCAATTCCCAGGACAAAATAGCTTAGCAAGAGAAAAACAAAGTGAAGTTAATGGTATCGATATTGTCGATGAAATTTATGATTATTTGGTCTCTGATGATATTTACCAAAAATCCTATGACAACAAATCACCATTTGCCAGCTAAATAAATACGGAAATACGATGATTAATCGGATCTCCTGCCAATATTTATTGCATCGTTCTCCCCCTAGTCACTCGATAAATAAGTGATTAGGGGCACCTTGCCAAATATAACAAAGATACAGTAGAGCCATTAATTATTTTCTTTTGCCTATGAAAACAAATATCGCGCTTTAGTGACAACACTAACTGTTTTGTTGCTACAGCACACAGTATGAAAATCACTAGGTGGTATGGATATGAAGGACTTTACAAAAGAAGTTAAAGAAACTTCAAATTGGCTGTCTCAACACGGCGCGGTAGAAAATAATGGCATGACGCGCCTGCTTTACACTCAAGAATGGGTCAGTGCACAAAAAGCGTTAAAAAATGCATTCGAAGGTTCCGGCCTATATGCCTATTACGATGATATTGGCAATCTATTTGGTCAACTCAAGGGCAGTAAATATCCGGATCAAGTGATTTTATCAGGATCACATATCGACACCGTTATTAATGGTGGAAATCTAGACGGGCAATTCGGAATTGAAGCGGCCTATATCGCTTTAGATTATCTGCATAAAACATATGGTCAGCCACTCAGAACATTAGAGGTTGTTTCCTTAGCGGAAGAAGAAGGCAGCCGCTTCCCTTACGTGTACTGGGGTAGCAAAAATATTGTCGGTATCGCCAAAAAGGCAGACGTCGAACATATTTCAGATGCTGACGGGATCAATTTTGTTGATGCAATGTCGCAAGCTGGTTTTAAATTTCGTCCCTCCAGTCAAAAGCCTCGCGGTGATATTAAAACCTTTGTTGAATTACATATTGAACAAGGTAACGTGCTCGAACGTGAGCATATTACAATTGGTGTCGTGAATAGCATTGTTGGTCAACGCCGTTACAATATAACCTTAAAAGGTGAAGCCAATCACGCAGGCACAACGCCAATGGGGTATCGCAAAGATACTATCTGTGCCTTTAGTCGTATTTGTTATGAATCCACTGAAAAAGCCAAACAGTATGGTGACCCATTAGTGCTCACATTTGGTCGAGTGGTTCCCCACCCAAATACGGTGAATGTGGTTCCAGGCCAAACTGATTTTACGATTGATTGTCGCCACACCGATAAAGCAACGCTAGTTGAATTCACCACTATGATAGAGAACGACATTCAACGAATTTGCGCTGAAATGGGTATTGAGGTAAAAATCGACCTATGGATGGACGAAGCACCCATTCCAATGGATGAGCAGCTTGTTACTTTCGTAAAAGAAATTTGTGATGAAAATCAATACAGCTATAAAGTCATGCACAGTGGTGCAGGCCATGACTCACAAATATTTGCCCCTATTGTTCCAACCGTCATGATGTTCGTTCCCAGCATTAAAGGGATCAGCCATAATCCTGCGGAAGCCACTACATTAAGCGATCTCGCTGAAGGCGTGAAATTACTGACGGAAGTTTTATATAAATTGGCCTATCTGGAATAGATTTCCTGCAACATATAGCCAAAAAACAAATAATGAAATTACTTAGGAGAGGATAAAATGGGTTATTTAGATAATCAAATTGGCTACCCAAATGATATTTTGGCGTCACGTGCAATTATCAAAAAAGATAATTATGCCATCATTCCACCTAACGGGGTTGTTTGTAATATCATTCCCGGCTTCACTGACTGTAATATGACAATTTTATCCACCCCAAAATTAGGGGCTAGTTTTGTTGACTACGTCGGAACCTTATTCAATGAAGGGGGGAACTTAGCGGGTTTTGGTGGTGGTAAAATTGAATGTATTATTTATGTCATTGAAGGTGAGCTCATCGCTTACTCTGATAAAGATGAACATAAATTAACTCAAGGTGGTTACTTGTATTGCCCTGCGGGTGTCACCATGCGCTTTAAAAATAATAACAAGGGTAACCCTTCAAAAATATTTTTATACAAACGCGTTTATGAACCAACTGAGGGCCATAAAGCTCATGTTGTTTGTGGTAACGTCAACGCGCTTCCTAAAATTGATTATGAAGGAATGCACAACGTCCATTTACAAGACTTGTTACCTAAAGACCTTGGTTTTGATATGAATATCCATATCCTAACCTTCCAACCCGGTGCTAGCCACGGTTATATCGAAACCCATTATCAAGAGCATGGTGCGTTAATATTATCGGGTAAAGGGATGTATAACCTCGATAATGATTGGATTCCTGTCAAGAAAGACGATTATATTTTTATGGCGTCATATGCACTGCAAGCAGGTTATGCTGTTGGTGACGAAGAATTTAGCTATATTTATTCTAAAGATTGTAACCGTGATATTGAACTATAATTTAAAATAACCATTTTCAATTTATTATCTATATTCTAGATTATTTAAATTGTAAAAGATTAGAGTAGTTTCACTCACAGTCAAAGGCATTAATTATTAATGCCTTTCATTTCTTCAAAATCCATTTTCAAATTAAACTTAATCTCGCCATAATATAAAGGAATAGATATGAAATTAATTAAATACGCCCTAATTTCTTTGCCTTTGTTACTTTCTGCAAACTATGCAACTGCTAATCAAGTTTATAATATTGATGAAGTAAATAAGATGAGTGTTCTTGATTATGAAAAAACATTCTCGAATATTTTTGAAGATACAACATGGCCTATTGTCGAGAGTGCCTCTAAACGCCCTTTCACTGGTTTTGTTAATATGTATATAGATATTATCGATGTCGTTGAAAAATCGGGAGCAGAGAAACAATTAGAGCTCATTAAATCTCATCCTCAATTAGCGTGCAAAAATTTGCGCAATGATAATATCGCCGCTTTGTCACAAGGGGAACAATCAGGTGCTGGTCTCAATGAATGTACAGAAAATGAAGCCAAAGAACTGGCTCAATTAAATAAAGAATATAATGAAAAATTTGGTTTCCCTTTTTTATTGGCGGTTAAAAAAGCCACTAAACAACAGATTTTCTCCTCCCTTAAAACCAGAATCAATAATACAAGAGATCAAGAGTTTAAAATTGCCTTACAGCAAGAGTACAAAATTGTGCTATTTCGTTTATTAGATACGGTTCAATAATCACGCCTATTGAGTTATCCGGTGAGTCGAAAATGAATTACAGTCGTAGAAATTTTTATACTCGGAGCATCTGCCTTAGCCGCCGTTGCTGCCACTCAAAAACCATAGAACCTACCGACTCACCAACCAATAATGCAATAAAAAAATACGCACGCAAGTTAACCTCTGCCAACCATTAGCCCCCCCCTCAATATCATCGTTAACAAGTCCAATATCTAAAAACATTAAAAATAGCCAATCCATTGATTGATAAATATTTTGTACTCATCACATTAAAAACATAAGATTAAGATAAATTCACAAAAAACAATTAAACTCAACACGTACAACAATTTGATGTTTTAATGATTAATCTCTATGTTAAAACACGCTGATAATGAGCAAGCAGCATGGTTAACTGGAGGGTTCTCGCTCATCATCTCTATAAGAGGATAATAAAATGTGCACCAGCTTATCGATAACAGATAGTCACAATAATATTTACCAAGGGCGAACATTAGAATTAACCGAAGACCTTCCCTCTTGGGTCACGTATTATCCTGCCAATACATTCTTTCAGAAAAAAGCCCCAAATGGAGAGAATGGCATTAATTACACATCTAAATTCGATATTCTTGCAATAGCTACCGAAGTGTATTTTGATGGTGATAACCAGAATATATTCCAAGGGTTAAATAGTGCAGGATTAGCCTTTAGCGCTAATATGATATCTGAAGCTGAGCTGGCACCGATTAATCCCGAAAAATATTCGCTCTCATTGCCTGTTACCTCATTAGGTGAATGGGCTTTATCCCTTTTTTCTCATGTTGATGAAATTAAAAAAGCCGTTGAAAATGGCTACTTTTGGTCTCCCGTTCTGGTTAATTTTAGAAATTTAACATCACCATTCCACTATGCTTTTTATGATAAACAAGGTGGTAGCATTGTTGTTGAGGCAGTCAATGGCAAATTACAGGTTTTTGATAACCCTACCCGCGTTATGACTAATGGGCCTGATTTTCAATGGCATCTAAAAAACCTGAATAATTATAGCCAGTTATCAAACCTTGATATATCAACAAGCATGCTGGGTAATATTCGTGTTACTCAGCCTGATAGCGGTATTGCAACGTCAAATCTTCCTTCGTCAGATACTTCTGTTGGGCGTTTCGTTCGAGGAGTTTTTTACAGTACTTATGCACTGAAAGCCGATAACGCAAAAGAAGCGATGATGACACTCGCACATATTATGAATAATTTTGACCGTACTAAAAATATGACCGTTGATAATATGGGGGAAGGCGAAGGAGCTGCGGATCGTTTGCTTTCTGAATATACGGTTTGGAGCTGCTTATCTGATTTATCTAACGGTGTAATGTGTATTAGAGGCTATGGTGAAATGAACTATACTCAATATTCACTGAGCCAATTTAGCGGTGAAGGAAAGCCTATATTTCAACAACTTGATATTTACTAATTTAAGTTATCATTGCAGAAGATAATCTAGGCTCAATTATCTTCTGCATGTCATAAACCAAATAAGCTATTTAATAGCAGCACCTTCATACTTTGGCATAGCCTTTTCAATTTCACCTAATGCAAAGGCTAAATCCACAGCCGCAATAACAGAGCCTGTATAGGAATCAATATGTGCAAGCTCTGCGGTTAATAATGCAATTTCCGCAGCATTTATTTCAGTCACCGTTCCTAAACCATTTTTATAAAAATCAACACTCGCGGTATAACTTAGTTGGGTTGTTTCGACTAAGTTTTTCGCGGCTTTATTGGCCTCGATCGCTGATTTTAAGGCATTTTCGGTTAAACTCATTTCTCGAATTGCTACTTCTTGGCTTTTTCGCAAATTCTCTTGGGCAATAAGAATATCCGACTGGGCGTTCTTCATCCGTGCCTGCCTTATCCCTCCTTCATAAAGCGGGATGCTGACACCGATCAGAATATTTGAGGATGAAGAGCTCTGGTTAATACCCGGTAGCCCTTGTACATCTAAACGACTGTTCCCCCCCGCGACTGCGCCCGCTAAATAAACTTTGGGAAAATAATCAGATTCGACAGATTGAGTCGTTTTCATAGCTGCCAGTGATAACTCATAGTTAGCGAGTACATCTGGTCGTTGGGCTAACGCATTTCTGATCCTTTCATGGGTCAATGGTGCAATATTTTCAGGCAGGACATCGTTGTCATTATATTGAATATTAATCGTTTTAAGTGGGGACATGCCTATGCTAGAAAGTAATAATTGGTATTGATCTCTTTCTTTTCCCCTCGCTAATACATTCTGAAACTCTAATTGTGAGACTTGCTGTTTTGCCAATGCAACATCCAATACGGTTGCTAGCCCACGTGCTTTCTTTTGTTCTACAGCATACAGTATTCGTCGACTTCGCTCTAAAGCGTCATCCGTTATTTTTGTTTTTTTCTGTGCGGCCCCATATGCATAATAGGCAATGGTCACATCATGAATAATTTTTTGATGAAGCAAATTAAAGTTCAAATCAGAGGCTAAAGAGGCATGTTTGGCAGCATCAGCGAGTGCGCCTCGTTTGCCAAAATCAAACAATAACCATTGAAACGTAATCGCAGGGATAAAAACATGATTAGAAACATCAATTTTATCGACCAAGTCATTATGAGGAAGTTTTAATGTTCCCCGTTGATAACCGCCCAAGGCCGTTGCAGTTATCACTGGTAAATAGGTGCTTTCAACCATTCCCACGTTGGTTGCAGCTTTTTTAGCGAGTTCCCAAGCAATGCGTGTCTCTGGGTTATTTTTTTGTGCGACATCGATAAGGCTTGCTAAATTATACTGTTCTTTAGATGGTTCGTTATGTTCAGCATATAAATTCTCTTCGGGGGATGAAATATACTTGTCAGTTTCATATTGTAGAGGCTGCTGCGCTTTTTCCATAAATGAACGGCTTGTATCAACACAACCGACAAGAAAAATACTGAGTATCGAGATGAGGATAACGCGTTTTTTTGCATATCTCATTAATGGGGTCATTGTCATTACTTCTCGCTCACTAGTTCTTTAATGACTTGCTCTTTTTCTTGAGCTGATAAATTTGAAGGTATTGCATTTAACACAGCATATTTCAAATCACTGGCGGATTTTAAGTTTGTATTCGAATCAAAATGGCCTTTATGGTTGAAAGCAATAAACTCAGATGAATAATTATGGTAACTCTCTACCGAAACGTCAGTTAAAAATTGATTAAAGAAATGCGTTAAGGCCCCCCCTTTATCTTTAAAGTGGGTTTCAAACATCAATAAATTAATATCATCTTTTGTTTTAATGACGCCCTCATTTATTGCCGCAACCAAGCTGAGAGCCTCTACATTGTTATTATAAGATTTTAATTTAAGTGCAACATAATTATCTAGAATATTTCTAATTTGCGAGTTAACTGCGGTCATGATAGACACTGGCCACACTTTAGTGAACATAATGTACATCACAACATTACCTAATAGGATGCCAAGGATCCTATCGGAAGCAACGTCCATATCATAGCTCGGTTTAAAACCATGAAGAACGGTTAATAAAAAAGCCAGTCCAACTTGAACCCCCGCATAAGATATACGTTCATTGCCCGCGGCTACCCATGCAGCAGGTAAAACACAGAAGAAGATGAGTACCATTAAGCTAAAAATATCGGATAAATGCGGGATGATATACACAAGAGAAATAATGCCGATTAATGCACCAATTAAACACCCGATAATACGCAGTGTTAACTTATGGACAGTTTCACCGACTGAAGTTAATGCAACAACATAGCAAGTGATCATCGCAGTGTGGATCCCCTGCCATTCAAAATAATCATAAAAGACGTAGCATATTAGTGCAGCACAGGTTGTTTTGATGGCGAAATATTTATGGTTTGGATTGGTAAATGCATCTTTAACAAAAAAAGAATTTTTAACTTTAGGGTCATTAATCACTTTATTTTTAAATAAGATATCCTGAAAGTCAGCCAGTATCTGTGAGTTTTCAAGATGGCTACTTTTTTCGTTTTTCAGCGTTTCCAGCTGTTTAATTTGATTATTTTCCAAACATTGTGCAATAAATTGACATTTTTTTGCGAGTAATTGGCGAGTTTCCGCTGAAGTATCATCCGGTAAATTTAAGGACATGATCAGTATTTCATAGGAATTATCAATTATGCTATCTAGCCACTGAATTTCTTCTTTTCCTTTAAGAAAAAAAAGCTTAATTAGCATTAGATCCCGCTTACATTCAGACTGTGTACTTAAAGCGTCAGTGATGTTAATTGAATACGGTACTTTTCCTAAAAAGAATCGGCTTGCATCCCCAAAGCGTTCAGCCAACTTATTCATTAATAGTTTTTTGGGGCTAATGCCAAAAAAGTAATTAAAAATAATCACCAATAACATAGGGGATACAGCCATTAACAAGGCATATAAAAGCCCTCTTGTCGCCGCATCACCAAAAGGAACATCATCAATCAGAGTCATTAAAAATGCGATAACAAGCGCAATTAAGTTACCGATATCCCCAAGGGTGCTCGCTGAAGATAAATACATAAATAACCCTGAGAACAGGGCCATAAAGAAAAAACGCAGCATGACATTTTGGATGGTGAGGTTAAATAATATAAAAATCATACAAACGGCAATACTGCATAGCACCATAACACCCACACACAACAGAATGTTTTCAATCGCATTTGTTTTAACAAGGTAGATAATCAGGTAGCAGCTGATCGCCGATTCTGGAATTTCATATAACATTGCAACGCCAGCCATTAATGCACATAGCAAGGCGATACGCCATGTCGTTGCAAAACGAAACTTAGATGGCAATAAATCTTGTTTTATTTGTTGAACAACCAGCAACGCTTTAGCAGTCATCATCTTGAGATACAATAGTAACAGTGGCTGTGGCACCAACCCGCATCAGGTTTTTCGGTGGGTTTTCTAAAATGACTCTCACAGGGAAACGTTGCTCAACACGTACCCAATTTAAAGACTTGGGCACATAAGGCAAGTCTCGAGGTATATTCAGCAAGTCGGTAGACATTACCCCCCAGCCAGCACCTTGTACCCGACCTTTAATCGGTTGCTTGTTATTAATCATTGAATAAACAACTGCGCAACGACCCATTTGGATGTTGTCTAGCTCAGTTTCTTTAAAATAAGCGGACACAAACCATGTTTCGGTATCAATGAGTGTAAAAACGGATTGCCCTGAAATAACAAACTCACCAGCGGACATTGTTAGCCCAACAATATACCCATCACTCGGTGCTTTAATTTCTGTGTTACCTAGTTCCCACTCTGCCATCGCGAGGGATATTTTTAGTGACTCAACAAGTGCTTCTTCAGATTTTGTGTTATTAATTAATGCTTCTGACGCGACATTTTGCTTCTGAGCTTGCTTTAAGCTGACTTCTGCATCGCGTTTCAAGGTGCGCGCATCATCAACTTGTTGAGCGGTGACAAAACCTTTTGCTAACAAGGGTTCTAAGCGTTTTAATGACTGAGTTGCGAGAGCAAGGTTAACTTGTGCACGTTTTATTTGTTCTTCAGCGACTTCTGAATTTGATGTTTCGGCGACAATAATCCGCTTCTTGTTACTTAATGCCGCTTCAGCAACGAGTAACTCAGATTTAGCTTGGTTCACTCGTAGAGCATACATTGTAGGGTCAATGGTAAATAGCCGATCGCCTTTTTTAACTTCCTGATTTTCTTTAACATAAAATTGGCTTACACGCCCTGGAACGACAGAAGAAATGTTGATTTTATTCGCCTCAATCACAGCATCTTCACTTAGTGGATTCAGAATCGATGATTGTAAGCTTTTCCATATCAATAGTAATAAGGCAACAAATACACCGATTGATATGATGATGGCTATCTTTTTTTTATTTTTTATATTCATAATTTAATGAGAAAAATAAAGTAAGGATACGGTAATAGAGATTGATAACAAAACAGCAAAATAAAACATAAGAGGAAATGGCAATTTATCATCAATTTCTAAATAAACGAGAATAACACGCAATAATATAGCGCCAACTAATCCAATTAAGACACATAACATCCAATAAGGAAAATAAGCGCCTAACATAGGAAAGAGTGGAGAATGTCCTTGGCTGCATCCCATTAGCAATAAGGATAGCAAGCTCACACTGATAATATGGCGATATTTTTTAATTAAGCTCAAGATAACGCACCTATCATATTATGATTAATTAACTTATTAATTAATCATTACTATAACTCTTTTTACATAATAATCGAATGATAAATCGAAAGTTTATTAACCCTATAAAATTAAGCAGAATAATGGGATAACTCGCCCATTTAGCAATGTCTACACTACGGTAGCCACATAAGTTTTAATTGGTGGTTATTAAAATTTAGCTTATGTGTATTTTGGCCACGATACTTAATTAAGCTGACGGGTAGGAGATAACATTGGCCGAACTCATTATTTATGAATTTCTATTGGAGATCATGGTGTTTTTTTTGCTTTTGGAATATTGGTCGCTCGAATACATTTTAGGCTTTTATTCAGTTTATTACTGGGATACACCTTATACTCATATGTGCGGGCTCGGCCTGCTCATCGCCTATGTCGCCTCGTATTGAACAACTCGCTGTAAATCCTTACTCTTTAGGCCTCAGTCACTTTGATAAGCTATTGAGACCGTTTTTAAAATAATGAGGTGACTTCATATTTTTGAACGGCCATCTTTTTAGCAGAATGCAAGAATTGACGCAGTCCCATGTGAATACCAGACCACACGTACCTGTTGTTATGAACAATGATATTCTGTGAAATCAATCCACTGCCCATTGTTATCATGACTTCGTTTTGCAGCATCAATAAACGCCATCCCCTGTAGCCCAGTTTCAATCCCTGGTAATAGTGGTGATGCCGCGTCACCTTCGCGTAAACACATCGCGGCTTCACGATAAATCTGTGCAAAACCTTCTAAATACCCTTCCGGATGCCCAGCTGGCACTCTCGCCATAATACGATTATCTTCACGCTGATTCATTGACCCTCGAGTCACACAATATAGAGGCGAATCAAGCGGTTTTAACCATAATTGATTAGGCTCTTCTTGGAAAAATGTGAGGCTTCCTTGGCTACCATAGATGCGTAGTCGGAGCCCATTTTCTTCACCACAAGCCACTTGGCTCGCCCAGATACGCCCTTTTGCCCCATTGTGATAACGCATTTGTATACGCACATCATCATCTAACACTCTTCCCGTGATCATAGATGATAGCTCAGCGCTAATCGCCTCTGGCAACATCCCCGTGACGAATGATGCGAGTTGCCACGCATGAGTACCGATATCGCCAATGCAGCCTGCCCCCGCCTTTTGTGGGTCGTTACGCCACCCCGCTTGCTTGTTTCCCGTATCTTCTAATCGTGTTGCTAACCATTGCTGCAAATATTCCACTTCTATATAACGAATTTCCCCTAATTCTCCAGCCAATATTCGACTGCGAGCCTCGCGAACAAGGGGATAAGCACTGTAATTATGAGTGAGGATCAGTTTCCTGCCCGTTTCACGCACCGTTTTGGCAAGTTGCAAGGCCTCTGAGTATGAGGTACACAGGGGTTTATCGCAGATCACATCGATACCCAACCTCAAAAATTCAGTCGCAATAGGCGCATGCAGATAATTTGGCGTAACAATTGTCACAACATCAATACCATCAGCACGCTCAGCCTCACGTTGTGCCATTTGTTGGTAACTGGCGTAACAACGTTCAGGAGCGAGGTGTAACTGTTGCCCTGTGCGTTTACAGTTTTGCTCATTCGACGAAAAAGCACCCGCGACTAGCTCAAACTCATCATCCATACGAGCCGCTAATCGATGTACTGCGCCAATAAAAGCACCTTCTCCGCCACCAACCATTCCGAGCTTCAGTCTCATTGTGTCATCCTTTATTTATCACTTTCAATCCCAAGTAATGCTCTGATTTGCTGACGATTAGTGTCTACCGCAGCAAAATCATCAAATGCATGCTCTACCGCAGGAATAATATGATTTGCTATAAAACTAGCCCCTTCTTTCGCCCCTGCTTCAGGAGACTTGAGGCAGCACTCCCACTCCATCGTGGCAACGCCTGAAAAATCATATTGAGTTAATTTGCTGAAAATAGACACAAAATCAATCTGCCCATCACCTAATGAGCGAAAACGCCCTGCTCGCTCAATCCATGGTTGGTAACCGCCATAAACACCGCTGCGCCCATTTGGCGTATATTCCGCATCTTTGACATGGAACGCACGAATACGAGTGTGATAACAATCAATAAACGCAAGATAATCCATTTGTTGTAGTAATAAATGGCTTGGATCATACAGAATATGACAACGTGGATGGTTGTCGACTAACCCAAGAAAACGCTCAAATGTCACACCATCATGTAAATCCTCCCCTGGATGCAGCTCATAACACACATCGACACCACATTCATCAAACACATTAAGAATAGGCAACCAACGCAGGGCAAGTTGAGCAAACGCCTCTTCAAACAATTGGGCATTATGAGGCGGCCAAGGATAAAAGTAGGGCCATGCTAGCGCTCCTGAAAACGTAACATGGGTTGTGAGCCCTAAACGCTGGGAGGCTTTGGCCGCTTTGATAAGCTGCTCCGTCGCCCATTGCTGCCGCTTTCGTGGGTTCCCCCTCACATTCGCAGGCGCAAAACCATCAAATACCGAGTCATAAGCAGGATGTACTGCAATCAACTGCCCTTGTATGTGTGTCGATAATTCACTGATTTGGACATCATATTGCTGCAACATGGCAATCAACTCATCGCAATACGTTTGACTGCTTGCAGCCAAATCTAAATCAAAGATGCGTGGGTCAATAGTCGGAACTTGAATTCGGGTAAAACCCAACTCTGATGCCCATTTTGCAAGCCCTTGTAATGAGTTAAAAGGGGCTTTCTCGCCAATAAATTGTGCCAGAAAAATGCCTGGACCTTGGATAGTTTTCATGACTCTCTCCCTAAAATCACGGTACGTTGCGTACGCACAGCTTCATCTGCGGCAAGGACAATTCGCAAGCTATTAAGTGCATCCTGTAAATGCTGTTCTAAAGGCAATTGCTGTGTAATGGCTTGAATAAAATAACGTTGTTCACTTAGGCACAGTGCTAAATGGTCTGGTTCGTCTTGGCAGTCAACCCAGCGGTCGGGGTGCGTAAAAGCATTGTTTTTATCCAGCTCAGCGTAGTGAATACGTAAAGAGTCCGTGCGCGTATGTCCATCAACATTATCACTATTCCCTTCACCATGGCGTGCCATAATCGAAACCGCACCCCGTGGGCCTATGACATCTTTAATGAAATAAGCCGTTTCGCTTATCATCGGCCCCCATCCTGCCTCATACCATCCAACAGAGCCATCATCGAAACGAACTTGCAGTTGGCCGTAGTTATACATATTTTCAGGTAATTCATCGGTCAATCTAGCACCGATTGCGCTGACACTCACAGGCTGTGCTTCGGTCATCTGACACATCACGTCCAAATAATGAACGCCACAATCAACTATCGGAGAAAGTGACTGCATCAGGTTACGGTGTACATTCCACATCTGACCATGACTTTGTTGATTTAAATTCATCCGCATGACTAATGGCTTGCCTAAATCATGTGCTAAATGAATAAATTGTTGCCACGAAGGGTGATGGCGCAGGATATACCCTACAACAACTTGCCGCTGGGCTTGCTTAGCCGCAGTAATAACCCGTTTAGCGCCTTCAACCGTTGTTGCTAACGGCTTTTCAAGAAACACATGACATCCCGCTTCAAGGGCTAATAATGCATAAGCTTCATGAGTATCAGGGTACGTGGTTAAGCAAACAGCATCAGGTTGCGTTTCTTTTAATGCATGTTCGTAATTATCAAACGTCGCATATTCACCACCTAAATGTTGATTGAGAACGTCTTTTGAATCACCGCGAGCCACCAGCCCGCAGATATCAACCCCCTCCATTTGGTGATAGGCCTCTGCATGAGAGGCCCCCATGTTGCCACAACCAACGACTAAGACGCGTAAATTAGCCATCGAGTTTCTCCTTGGCGGGTTGGTCTTTATAGTTGAATGTAAAGAAGAAGAGCGCGGCAATCAGTAATGCACCAATCGCTGGGTACCACCAGAAACTTTGCCATTGTGGCAACGCAGCGGCACCTTCAGTCGTCACAATGCTATTGAATAACATGCCACTGATTTGTGAACCTATTAACATCCCCACACCGTAGGTAAACAATACCAACAAGCTTTGTGCCTGACCTTTGACTTTTTCGCCTGCAACTTTATCGGTATAAATAAAACCAATCACAAAAAAGAAGTCATAACACATCCCATGCAGGAAGATACCAATGTAAATCATCCAGCGTAGTTCTTCTGCTATCCCCAACGCGAACATCACATAGCGTAAACACCAAGACAGCATGCCGATAAGCAGCATGACTTTAATGCCAAGACGAGCAAAAAAGAATGGGATCAATAGCATGAACAGCAGTTCTGACATCTGCCCTAAAGACATTACACCGCCGACATTAGTAAACCCTGTCGCCGCAACAAATGGCGCCGCATAAGCGTAGTAAGCCGCCAATGGAATAGAAATCAGCATTGCACAAATAATAAATATTAAGAAATGACGCTGTTTAAGCATGGCAAACGCATCTGCGCATAACAAATCACGCATCGCAACAGGTTTGCCCCGTTCTGGTGCTGGAGTATGCGGTAATGTAAAGCTGTAGATGGCTAAAACGAGTGAAGCCGCTGCCGCCAATGTGAAAATTTCTATGCTGTCGGATAACCCCGTAGAGCCAACAATCAGCCCTGCAACTATCCAACCAAAGGTACCGAATGCACGCACAATCGGGAACGCTTTTTCACTATTAGGTAAACTGTAAAATGCAACGTTGTTACTAAGAGCAATGGTTGGCATATAGCAGAGCATATAACCAAAGATTATCCATAACAGCCCACTATGATCACCTGTAAAATAGCTTGGGATCATCCATAACAAAATAGCGCCGATGAGGTGCAACACACCTAACACTTTTTGTGAGGCAAAAAAACGGTCAACAACCATTCCTAATACAAAAGGAGATAAAATAGAGGCTATCGGCCCCGTTGAATAGGCATCACCAATAATGGCAGATAACCCGTATTTCCCCATGACAACGCCGAGCGTGACATACCATGCCCCCCATACAAAAAATTGTAGGAACATCATTAATGCCAGTCGTGGCACTACCCACGCATGGAGAGTATTTTTGCCCCCTTGAGCAAGACTATCTGTACCCATAAGACCCCCATTAATTTCTATTTTTTATTAGCCACTTTCAGGTAAAAAGGACGGCATAACCACGCCGCTTGGTTTCTGCGCAGTGCCTTTAACTTGCGCAAAATGTAATTCACAAATTCTGCCTCCCCATTGGACTAATGCTTGGCACAGTGCACTTCGCTCCACAGGAACGAGAACCACTGGCGTCGCGCCACGATGATGTTTGTCCAACATCCAACCCAGCAAATCCAGCGCCACTTCGTCACGATAACTGCAACCCGGCCCTAGCATTCTTGATGCGGGGTGTGCGATAGAGGCGAGATAACCTTCAATCCGTTGATGACGCTCCCAGACGGCAATTCGCCATAACCCACTGGTGTCCTTTAAAAAATATTCAATATCTCGCTGACGCTGAATACCTAATACGTCAAATTCCAACTGTAAAATAGCGGGTAAGTCTTCGATTCGTGCATCACGCACAATGCCTTCAGTTAAACGCGGGAAATTCACACCTTGGGTCGGCACAGAAATCGCCATGTCTTGGTAAACCGCATAAGGTGTAAAACCACCACGTCGATAAAGAGAATAAGAATCAAGATTTAACGCACTGGAAATTAAGCGAATGGGTAAATTTCCAGCCAACTCATCCGCCTTGGCGAGTAATTTTTTTGCTATCCCTTTCCCAAAAGCATCAGGATGGACATTCATTATCCCAAGACCCAAATGCGTTTCGCGTGGGTGAAAAAAACAAGAGCCAAGAATAGTCGATTGGGAATCACAAGCGACCCAGTGATAACCCGCATCAAGTTGTTGATACACATCAACAAATAAATGACACTCTTCTGGTGCTGACTGAAATATCGCGCCTAAGCCATGCTGCTGGTACCAAACATTCGTTGAGTGGTAAATCAAACGCGCGATTTCACTCCGATCCGTAGGCTTCGCAACCTGTAGTTGTATATCCATTCATTACCTCTCATGTTTTATTGTTTATAAAATGAGGCTTTTGATTAAATGGCAGCTAAAATTCAAAATGAAATCGATTACATTTTTACTGAAATCGATTTCATTTATAAAATATAATCAAATAGTTTATTTCAGCAACTCGCTAAGTGTTGTAAAAATGACCTAAAAGATAGATTTGCAACCAGCATCACAAATTACTTGTATCAATCGTACTTTTCATCACGATGTTGCATACTGTGCATGGCAATAGACAAAAGGAAAAATGAACGATGTCGATAGAAAAAGTAGCGAAAATCGCAGGAGTCTCTGCCGCAACGGTTTCACGTGTATTAAACGATCAACATATTGTAAAACCTGCAACTCGTGAAAAAGTACTTGCCGCCATCGCACAATGTAATTATCAGCCTAATTTATTAGCCCGCCAACTGCGTACCTCCCGCAGTCGCATGCTCTTAGTCTTGGTATCGAATATCACTAACCCCTTTTGTTCATTAGTCGTTCGTGGTATTGAAGAAGAAGCAGAACGCCACGGATATCATATTTTATTATGTAATTCTGAATCCAACCCAACCCGCGAATCTGCTTACTTGAGTTTACTCAGAGGAAAAGTTGTTGATGGCGTGATTACCATGGATGCCGTGAGTTGCTTACCGGGACTTACTGATATGATTGGTGATTTTCCTTGGGTGCAATGTGGTGAGGGGGATCCTGAATTTCGCGCCTCCTCTGTTACTATCGATAATTCACAAGCTGCCATAGCGGGTGTTTATCATTTGGCAGCAAAAAATCGCCAACGCATCGCATTAATTAACAGCGATATGCGTTACCTCTACTCACAACAACGAGAGCAAGGGTATCGAAAAGCACTTGCCGAGCTTGGCCTTGAGTATTGTAAAATCGAATATGTGGATGAACTAGATTACATTGCTGGCGCCCAAGCAATGGAAAGGTTGCTGCAAAATGGCCAAAAGCCAGATGCCATATTTGCAATTTCCGATGTCATTGCGGGTGGTGCAATGAGTGTTTTACATCAACAGGGTTTGCATATTCCCAATGATATCGCTGTGTTAGGGTTTGATGGTGTGCCTTTCGGTGATGTGACCATTCCCCCACTAAGCACCATTGTGCAGCCAATGCATCAATTTGGGACCCGCAGTGTCCAATTACTCCTCAATAAAATTAAGCACCCACAGCTTGATGACTGCCATGAAATTCTTGATTGGCATTTAATTGAGCGAGGTTCAACGTAAACTACGCCTTCAATTCCTTTCTTACCATCAAGATCAAAATATTGAATAAAAACATCGTTACTTCAATGGCAACATGCTCAAAACTTGCCTCAATAATTCAGCGTAGGCTTTTGGCTCACACCAATAGAATACAGGCAATCATAATCGCCCCTTGCAGCGTTATTTGCTAAGTAATTCATACGGTAATCTAAACTCCAAATAGCTCAACGCTATGCTTCAATATCATCAAAACATTGCATTCATGTTCACGTCAAAATAAATTTTACCCGGGTATAATTGACAAATGTGATAAATTAGGCAAATATATTTTTACCCTGATAAAAATAGGTATTTAACATGAGTGTGAACCTCACTGCCTTTTCGCTTAGCCAAAAAATTGCAGAAGGAACGCTGAGTGAAATTATTACCACAATTAAGTGCAAAACCGATATTTCAGAGCCTATTTTTATTTTCAATGATAAGACAGGCACTCGAATAGAGGTAAATTTTGAGTTTGCTAACGCGTCTATTTTAGCAATGACGCTGCAAGCATACCCTGAATTGAAGCCACCCGCTGATGTACAAGCCCCCCCTTTGGTTGAAAAATCTAGAGGTCGGCCAAAATTAGGCGTTGTTGCAAAAGAAATAACGCTTTTGCCTCGTCAGTGGGAATGGTTGTCCACACAACCAGGGGGCGCATCCGCCACAATACGACGTTTAGTTGATGAGGCTAAAAAGTTAGGCGCTGATGAAGATAACTTACGGCGCAAGACAGAAGCTGCCTATAAGTTTCTTTCAGAAATTGGCGGCAACTTACCAAATTATGAGGAAAGTTTGAGAGCGTTATTTGCTAACCAGCAAGCGGCCTTCAAAAAGATGTCTGCAACGTGGCCCAATGATATTCGCCAATATGCGCTGAAACTTGCATTCTAACCATCGTTTATTAAGTGTAACAATATGAATCGAAAAGAATTAAAGCAAAGCTATAAAGATGCGCCTTCAACCGCTGGGGTGTATTTAATTAGAAACCAAAATACAGGCATGATCCTCATGCAATCCGCTAAAAACCCCAAGGGGATCATTAACCGCCATATTTTTGAGTTGAAATATGGTCAGCATAGAAATGCCCAGCTACAACAAGACTGGAACTCTTTTGGTGAAAATGCATTTGAATTTTCTATTATAAAGACAGTAAAACCCGATGAACTTAATATAAATAATGCGTTAGATGAAATGTTAGCAAAATGCCGAGAAGAGTTTAGCGTGACTGAAGATAACTCATATTAACAGTCGTTATTTATGAGCAAACGCCATAGCCAATACCTATGGCGCCGAATGTCGTTCCATCAGAGCGAGTTTGAACACACGTCAGAAACATGATTCAAGCCTTGCTGAGTATGCTCAAACGTTATTTTCGTTGCATTGCTCTCACGATTAATTCTTAAAACATAAATACTATCAAAATCCGAGCCTTTCCATTTTGGGATCTCGTCAGGGTTTCCCCCTTCACTTTTCATTATATTTTTTGCTAACTTGACTAAATTATCATGTTCCCAAGCGAGGTAAATAACTGAGTTTTCATATTGCGGACTCAATAATGCTTGTTGTAATTCCTTCGTTTCTTTAGCGTGGTAATTAAGATGAATAGGCAATGATACTTTGATGGCTGTTGGTGTGATGGTTTGTACTGCACGTAATGAACTACCTAATTTATTCTGTTTTGGCGCAGAGGCAAATAACGCATCAGGCTTGCCATACTTAGAAATAAGCACATCAGGTAATGCCAATGCACGATTAAGCCCCTTACAGGTTAACTGCCCACTGTCATTATCTGGTTTTTCACCATGTCGGACTAAAACAAGGGTTTGTGAAGAATATGCTACAGTACTAAATAACAGCGTTAAAAATACTAAGGCATGGCGCATCAGCTTGACCTTCAAATGAATAGTAATGTTTTTAAACTATAGTATTTAGTATGAAGAATTCGTCAAAATTTTATTTTCTTGCCGTTAATCTTATTTTTAAGTGGGCCTAACTAGAAATAGGCCATCTTTTTGAATAGCCTATTCCCACTAAAATTATTAATTGATAATTACTGTCTATCTTCAATAATCATTGCTGCTGCACGTTCGGCGATCATAATCGTTGGCGCATTAGTGTTACCACTTGGGATCTCAGGCATGACAGAGCAGTCTACGACTCGTAAGTTTTCAATACCATGCACACGTAAGCGTAAATCCGTCACCGAATCTTTAGTGTCAGTTCCCATACGGCATGTTCCCACTGGGTGATAAACGGTTTTACAGAAGTTACGTACAAACTCTTCAAGCTGCGCATCATCATGGCGCACTGAGTCAGGTGGCATTAATACGTTTTGGCTAACCGCTTGTAACGATGGTGAGCTTAAAACATCTAAACCAAACTTAACTGCACGCTTACACCCGTCCATGTCTTCAGGGGAAGCAAGGTAATTGGCATGAATTTTTAACGGAGCTAGAGGGTCTTTACTGCGTAATAGAATTTCGCCTCGGGATTTAGGTTGCAGATAACCGACTTTTAAGGTGAAACCGTGAGCGGCAGGTAACGGCTCACCCGGTACATCATCCCAGCTATCTAAAATAGGGAGAAAATGAATTTGCACATCTGGACGACCTTGCTCACAGCTATCTTTAAACGCGGCACCTTCGAGGACATTAGATGCTAATAACCCGCTGCGAAATGCCATCCATTCGAAGCCGTGTTTAATGGCGTTTAAACCTTGATCCGCCCCAAACAAACTGATTGGCTGCTTAGTTGTCACATTGATCGACATGTGTAAATGGTCATGAAAATTTTTACCAACAGGTAAATTCGCCACCGTATCAATGCCCAACGAAGACAAATGCTCTTCAGGCCCAATGCCTGATAGCATCAATAATTTGGCTGAGCCCATTGAGCCAGAGCAGATAAGCACTTCGTTCGCTGCGATAGCGTCGACTTCATGACCGTTTTTTCCTTGGTAGGCAACCCCGACAGCACTGCCATCCTGAATAATAATTCGATTCACTTGTGTGTTGAGTTTTAAGGTGAGTTTTTCACTTTTTTCTACTGATTTTAAATAGGTTTTCGATGTACTTGCCCTTTCGCCATTATGGGTCGTCGTTTGGTAAAAACTGGTGCCTTGCTGGCTTTCACCATTTAGATCATTCACATAAGGTAACCCATGCTCTTGTGCAGCACGAATAAATGCCATAGAAAGTGGATGACGATAACGGTTTTCACTGACAGGCAACGGGCCATCTGTACCATGATGCTCCCCTGTCAGGCTTTCATTTCGCTCTGCTTTTTTGAACCATGGCAGCACATCTTTATAGCCCCACCCTTCACAACCATATTTTTCAGCCCAATTATCATAATCCTGCTTTTGGCCTCGAATATAAATCATGCCATTAACGGAGCTACTTCCACCAAGAACTTTACCTTGGGCAATTTGCATTTTGCGGTTATTTGCATGAGGCTCTGGCTCCGTTTCATAGGGCCAGCTTTTTTGAGCGATGATTTTAGCGACCCCAGCAGGCATCTTAATAAACATATGGTTATCGCTTCCACCCGCTTCGAGTAGCAATACACGCGCTTGAGTTTCTTGGATCAATCGAGCTGCTAATACACACCCCGCAGAGCCTGCACCGACAATAATATAGTCATATTTTTCTGTACTCATGATTTAACCCCATTATGCAAACGCAACAATAAATACACATTAAGTTAACAATAACCCTTTATTTTATTAATGTATTAATGATGTTCTCGTAATGTGATTTCAATCAAAAACAATTTACTTTGTGACTATAAAAATATAACTCAATATACTGATATTAAAACAATAGAATAAATAAAAAATTTCCAGCATTTTTATTATTACATTATTAATAATTTAATAATAAGGATATCCAGCAAGAACCTAACCATCGATTAGCCATGATAATTTTTAAATCACGGCTGTATTTTGGCATAAAAATACCCCCAGTAATTGGTTGCCCAACTATTGGGGGTTACTTAATATGCTCGAATTTTCAATGCACTACACAAATTAATCTTCTATTATCACTTTCTTTTTGGTCATTGCCATCGCAATGATCAACAATAAAATTAAGAAAATAGATAAAGTTAACAGTAACGAGTAGAAGCCGTTCCACTGGTATTTTTCAATCACAATGGATAGTGGATACCCTGCGATTGATGCACCAATATAGGCAAACAAGCTGACAAAGCCTGTCGATGCACCTGCGGCATTTTTATGGGAGTTCTCAGCAGCCGCCATCGCAATTAAGAACTGCGGGCCGAAAATAAAGAAACCGGTCATAAAGAATAAGAACGAGAAGACATATTCATTATCGACAGGCACAATCCATAAACAGAAGGATGTGACAATAATACCCAATGCGTAAATCACGTTCATTTGCGCACGGTTACCTTTAAAGATTAAGTCAGAGCCCCATCCTGCAACAATGGCACCAAAGAAACCGCCAATTTCAAACATCATCACGACGGCGTTTGCTGAAAGCAAATTAAAGCCATGTTCTTCGATTAAATATAAGTTTGCCCAGTCGTTGATACCTGTTCTGACGATATAAATAACTGCGTAGGAAATCGCGAGAACCCAAAGCACTTTATTTTTGAAGATGTATTCGTTCAGAATTTTACCTAAAGGCAAACCTGCGCCTTTAGCTTCATACTTGAGTTCCTCGAGGTCATTACGCCATTCACCAACAGTGGGTAACCCCATGGTACGTGGTCTATCACGTAAAAAGATACATAACCCAATACCAATCACAATAGCAATGATACCTGGAATGATCATGCCGTAACGCCAACCGAGGGCAAGTGCAACACCACCCGATAAGATAGGAATTATCGCCCCACCAATATTATGGGAGGTATTCCAAATCGCCCACCACAGCCCACGTTCATTACGTGAATACCACGTATTGAGGATTTTAGCACATGGCGGCCAGCCCCAACCTTGGAAGAACGCATTCACCATCCATAAGAAAATAAACATGGATATTGAAGAGGTTAAACCAAATAGAATATTAACAACGCCTGTTGCGATTAAGCCAATCCCCATAAAATAACGCGGGTTCGACCTATCCCCGATAATACCCGACAGGAATTTAGATGCGCCATAAGTGAGGTAGAACGCGGTTCCTACCATACCGATGTCCGCCTTGGTGATCCCTAAGTCTGTTAGCATCTCAGGCATCACGAAGTTAAAGCTTTTGCGTGTGAAATAAAAAACTGCGTAGCCAATGTAGCTCACAATCATTAAATGTAATCGCCAGTATTTATATTTAGCGTCGATTTCAGATTTCGACATTGTGACTGGTATATCTGGTTGTTCTTTAAATATTGACATATTTAACCCCGTCTAAAAGTACAAGCAGGCAAAAATATGACAATAAATATGCGGCAACAATAAGTGAATACACTTAAATATTACATTTTTGTTACATTTTTATTTCAAAGTGTTAGATACGTCAAATAATGCACTTTTTCTTATTTTATCTATAACACGAAAACAAAGTTGCCCAATAAATTGTTATGCGAGCTGTTTTGATGAAATAATTTTCACCCCTTTTTCGGGATGAATAACTGAATTTAGCAAGGCGCTAGCAATATTTTTTGCAGGGCTAATTTGGCAGCTAGCGGGTAATATGCGGGATAAACAAGAGATAATACGAATAACTACCACTTCACCAAGACGCTCTTGGTTGCGATGGCCACTAATGACGTTAGGGCGCACTAATGTCAAGGACTCAAAATTCAAGGCGATTAAGCTTTGTTCAAGCTCCCCTTTTATTCGGCTGTAAAAAAATGGCGAGTTGGCATTCGCCCCTAATGCAGAGGTTAACGCATACGTCGGACAGCCCCATTTTTTGGCAAGTTTTGCACAGGCTAACGGGTAGGTGTAATCAACTTGGCGAAACGCGGCTTTTGACCCCGCCACTTTCATTGTTGACCCTAACGTACAAATAACCGCATCCACCGCCCAAATATGGGCTTCATCGGGAAGTTGGTCAAAATTCACTATCGGCGCAGATAATTTGGGGTGTTCAGGTAATGCATGACGCACAGGAGCAATAATTTGGCTAACCCGGTCATCAGCAAGCGCTTGCTCTAACACATGGCTTCCCACTAGCCCAGTTGCACCTATGAGTAATATTTTCATGAGTAATCGCCTTTTATTATGAACAATGCGTCATGTAATAAACCGAAAAACGTATAATAAAATCACTTAATGATAAGATCATCACTTAGCTGCTGCCAATGTTGATGCAATTGCCTTTTTTGTTCTGGGAACATAGGTAATTCTTTTAGCATTGATGGCCAATTAGCCCTTGCTTGCTGAATAACATCTTGTAAATGTGGCTTTACAACGACCCAAGGAACGCCGACATCTTGTGACCAGCGTTCAAAATGTTTCAACGTAATTTTATGCCATTGCTTTGTTCCTGCCAAATTTAAGGCTAATTTATCATTCTCAATGTAAGGGCTCGTGAAAACCACATCATATAGTGGTGATAAGCAAGGGGATATTTTATCTCGATAGATTAGCGACCAATTTTTTAAATCCGCATCTCCATTACCTAATAAAATATTGATTAATAATCTCCTCGCCATTTGTTGAATATCTTTATATTTCTCAGAACTTGAATGATAAAGTGTTTTACCTAAAAGCTCATAATTCGCTTTTTCATATTTATCACTAGGGTATAAGCCAAATATTTGGGCAAAATCTTCTGTATGGATTCGCCCAGCTGCGCTACGGTCAAACCGTTTAATCCCATAAACATATTCTTCATCAGCTAATTTTATATTGGGAAGCCCATCTAGCTCAGTTAATCTAATTAAGCGTATTTCTGGAATTTCCGCGCCCACACTTTCTGCTAGTTTCATACAAGTATATTCATTAACAGAAACACCTTTATGCAGTGTAGATGGTGTTTTAATAATCCACATATCGTCAGAAATTGCTTGGTTTACATAATAGCGTCCGTCTACATATGAAGATGAAAATTTTATTTGAACACCTGCTAATGAAAACTTATTATCTACATGTTTAACATCGATTTGCTGCGGTTCCGTAGACGTTCGATATGCCAATGCCCAATCAGGAATATTCCCAGCGCTAATTGGGTCTATACATAATGCGCCGGATAAATTGCGGCCTAAATATGCCAAAAGTGAAAACTCATTATCAATTTGGCATTTAATTGCCTTGGCAGTGTATTCTCTTAATACCCCTTCAGGTAGTAAATTGGATAAAACGGGTGGAAGCTTTATCCGACTCATCAAAGGTTTATTAAGGTAATTAATATCCATCAACTGCCGCAATGTAAATACTGGGCGTTCTTCTAATGGCATACCAACAAAATCGGGGTGAAACGTTAATATATTTCGCCCCCCTGCATAGTGAACAACAATTGCGATGTCCAAACCATATAATTGGATTTTAAGTCCCTCAATATTTTCAATTTGCTTACTCATTTAGACCTCGTGATATTTGACCAAAAATCGAGATCGTCATTTTCTGGTATTTCTGTATTCCCCCATTCTTCAGATTGATTGTTAGGATTTGAACCAAGTACTGATGATTTACTCGAACCCTTTTGCCCGATTGAAAGCTCTAAATTTAGCCCTTCAAGCACACGGAGAAATGTTGATAATTTAATATCATTACCCGCTTCAACACGTTGGTATTGTTGCTGCTTCATACCGATGCGCATATACATATCTTTTTGCTCAAGACCTAAACTTTTTCGTTGTTGAGTCAACATATTGGCAATCTTTTTAATCTCGTCCATAGCCTAACCTTCTTATATGGGACACTCAACTTACAACTTAAGTGATGTTTATTGCTTAAAATACAATCTTAGCATTGTGAAACATCAAAAAACAACTCTTATGTTGTCTTAAACACAAAAAACAACGCTTTAGTTGTTTTTATTAAAAATACAACTTATAGATTGTAAATAATCATTTTACAACAATAAGGTTGTTAATAGTCAGAATTTGAACTTTGTAGCTCTTTTGTTGTTTGATTGTGAAAATCACTTGATATTGGGCATAATTATAAAGATAATCATTCTCAATATCATTTCTGTTATCAGTATAGTTAGCATGGTAAATAATATGACAGCGCCAGTTGCAGAAAATATCGCCGAAACGGCCAAGCAAACAATCAAAACTGACGTCGTAGAGAGCCAGCAGCTCTTGGGGCCGACAGGAAAGGTTTCCATCCAGCACAATGGCGAGCTTTACCAGTTAAGGCAAACGCGTACAGGTAAATTGATTTTAACGAAGTAACGTTCCAACAAAAATTTTATCCGCAAGCCACCTAGGTCACTCATCCAGGCAGCCAGCTTAATCTAAAACATAGGAATAGGTTTCTATGGAGTTTAAACTGCCGTCTGTATTTGCTGATTTTTCATCCAAAAAGCAAACAAAAAGGTCATACTCCGACCACGTAAAATTCGCAATCATTGCTCGCACACCTTGTGATATTCCTGCGCATCTTACATTCGAAGCTCCCTATGTAATGCCAACCTCCTATCCCCCTGATGGGCTACATGCCTGTCCATAAGTATTTTAGCCATTACATAAATAGCCTTTTATTTCCGCTAATTAGCCTAGCAAAAAATGAAATTTTTACGGAGTATCACCATTATGTCTCATGTTTTACGGATATCTGTGTTGACCAGCGCGATCTTAAGTGTCATCGCCAGCGCTCATGCACAAACAGCTGAACCCTCAACGACTAAGAAAAGCAATGACGTCATGACTGTTTATGCGACAGGGACTGAACGTGATAGCTTTGATACACCGATGATGGTGACAGTGATTAAAAATAATTCACCTGAAACCCAAACGGCAGGTACAGTCAATGACATCCTACGCAAAGTGCCTGGTATTAACGTGGCAGGCACTGGTCGTTCAAATGGGCAAGATGTTTCCATTCGTGGCTTTGATCGCCGTGGGATATTGACCCTAGTAGATGGCGTTCGCCAAGGTACTGATACGGGTCATGTTAATGGCACATTTATTGACCCTGCCCTGATCAAGCAAGTGGAAATCGTTCGCGGTCCATCCGCCCTGCTTTATGGTAGCGGTGCAATGGGAGGTGTGATTGCATGGGAAACCGTTGATGCTAAAGACCTACTACGTGATGGGCAAAATCACGGTTTTCGCGTCTTTTCCCAAGCCGCAACCGGCGACCATAGCTTTGGTTTTGGTGGCACAACGTTTGGGCGTACCGATAACCTTGATGGTGTTTTCAGCTTTGTAACGAAAGAAGTGGGTGATATTCGCCTCAGTAACGGCGATGACATGGATAACAAAGAAACCATTGCTTATCTCCTAGCGAAAGGGACATGGCAAATAGATGATGCACAAAAACTTGCGGGTCAGGTTCGTTATTATAATAACGATGCCCATGAACCTAAAAACCCACAGGAATTGAATGTCGGTAAAGATAACCTACAAGTTAACCGCAACACACGTCAGCGTGATGCCCAAGCGACTTACCAGTTCAACCCTGCATCACAAGATTGGTTAAACCTAAAAGTCACTCCTTATTATTCTGATGTGAATATTACGGCTAAAGGCAAAGGAACCCCTTATGAAGGTCGCACGCAAAAAACTTACGGTTTAAAAGCGGATAACCGCTCTAATGTTTATGATTTACCGCTGGCGGCTCATAACCTCACCTATGGCAGCGAAGCTTATAAGCAAAAGCAAACCCCTTACGCAAACACAACCCAATTCCCTGATGCGGATATCACCTTTGCATCTGGCTTCTTACAAGACGAAATTGCCCTAAAAGACTTACCTGTGTCATTTATTGTGGGTACACGTTATGACCACTATAAAGCGACGTCTCAAGGAAATGAGGATGTTAAGAAAGGAAAATGGTCATCAAAAGGCGCAGTGAGTATCACGCCAACAGATTGGTCAATGTTATTTGCATCTTACTCTGAGGCTTTCCGTGCACCATCAATGATGGAAATGTACAACGACGATGTTCACTTCCAAATGGGGCCTATTGTTAATAGATGGCGACCAAATCCAAATCTAAAACCTGAATCAACACGCACTGCTGAATACGGCTTTGGCTTGCGTTTTGATGACCTATTAATGGAACGTGACAACCTGCAATTTAAAGCCAGTTATTTTGATACCAAAGCCAAAGACTACATTAATACCTATGTGAATTTTGACAGACAAAATATACAAAATAACTATACCACCTCAATTAATACCAAAGAGGCAAAAATCTGGGGCTGGGATGCCACGATGGATTATAAAACTGACTACTTCAATTGGAGTCTGGCATATAACCATACGGAAGGAAAAGACCAATCAAACGGTAAGTCACTGACCTCAATTAAGCCCGACTCTGTCACCAGTAACCTTGCAGTACCCATTGCAGACAGCGGTTTCTCTGTGGGCTGGTTAGGGGAATTTACTCGCCACACCGACTTCAATAAGGCCTCTCAAGCTGAACAACAAGCTGGCTATGCCGTCCATGATTTCTACGTTAGCTACAAAGGTGACGGTGAACTCAAAGGCTTAGGCACAAGCGTGGTGTTAGGCAATGCCTTCGACAAAGAATATTACTCATCACAAGGCATTCCTCAAGATGGACGTAATGCCAAACTACTGGTCAGCTTCCAGTGGTAATTCATAATAGTATTAAGGAGATAGATGTGAATTCAACCATTTTCGAGCGTTACCAACAAGCCAAAGCAGATAACAAAGCCAAATACGCTCGTGATCTTGCTGCTTACCTGAATATTTCTGAAGCTCAGTTGCTGCACAGCCGTGTGGGTCATGATAAAGCCGTGCGTTTAGACGTTGATGCGCCAACGTTATTGACTGAATTAGCAGCGGTTGGGCAAGTCAAAGCCATTACCCGCAACGAATACGTGGTGCATGAGCAAGTGGGTCGTTATGACAACGCAACATTCAGCCCTCACGGTGGTTTAATTTTAAACCCTCGCGCCCTTGACTTACGTATGTTTTTTGCTCATTGGGATGCAATTTTCGCCCTGACAGAAGACACCAAACACGGTGAGCGCCACAGTATCCAATTCTTTGATAAACAAGGTGATGCACTGCATAAAGTCTACACCACTGATGAAACTGATATGGCGGCATGGCAAGCACTGATTGAGAAATATGCGACGCAAGATAATAGTGAATTAACTCATGTGCCAGCGACGCCATTTACCAACCAACCTGTTAGTGATGAGCTAAAACAGCAATTAGAGCAAGAATGGCGCAACATGACAGATGTGCACCAATTTTTTGTTTTATTGAAAAAGAATAACTTGAGCCGCCAGCAAGTTTTCGCCGCCGTGAGTGATGATTTAGCATGGAAGGTGCCGACTGATTCCTTCAATCAGCTGATTAATACGGCGTTCAATGACCAGAACGAAATCATGATTTTTGTGGGCAACCGTGGATGTGTGCAAATTTTCACTGGTGAAATCAAAAAAATCATGCCATATCAGAGTGAAGGTTCAGATTTGAAATGGCTCAACATTTTCAATCCTGATTTTACCTTACACATGATTGAAAACGGCATTCATGAGTGCTGGGTAACACGCAAACCAACGCAAGATGGTTTTGTGACTAGCCTTGAAGTTTTCGATATTGAAGGGAATCAAATCGCACAAATGTACGGTCAGCGCACTGAAGGCACGCCAGAGCAAGAACAATGGCGCCAACAAGTCACTGCGTTACCCCGCATTTAAAATTTAGGTAAATTTATTATGAAACAATGGCTTCTAACCTTATCGGTCCTGTTTGTCTCGTTCAGTTCTTATGCTGCGCAGCGCATTGTCACTCTCGGTGGTGATGTGACAGAGATAGTTTATGAACTTGGCGCACAAGACCAACTTGTTGCCCGCGACAGTACCAGCCTGCACCCAGAGCAAGCGACCAAACTGCCTGATGTTGGCTACATGCGAATGCTTAATGCTGAAGGCGTACTTTCGATGCGCCCAACCTTGGTGCTCGCCAGTGAATTAGCAAAACCGTCCATGGCATTAACGCAAATAGAAAAAAGCGGCGTTAAAGTCATCAAAGTGACAGGGAAACCGAGTTTAGAAGCCATTCCAGAAAAAATCACCACCATTGCCGCTGCGGTTGGCAAGCCTGAGCAAGGCAAGCAATTGGTGGATAAATTCAATCAATCGCTTAGCCAAGTCAACACGGCACCGATTGATAAAAAAGTGTTGTTTATCATGAGCCACGGTGGTGTTCTCCCCTTAGCAGCGGGGAAAAAAACGGCGGTGGATAGCATGATAACGGCAATTGGCGCAAAAAATGCGATGGCCAATTTTGATAGCTATCGCCCGCTTTCCTCAGAAGGCTTATTGTCTAGCCAACCAGACTTAATTGTCTTCACCGAAGAAGGCATTAAATCATTAGGTGGCGTTGATCGCGTGTGGAACTTACCCGGTATTGCTATGACGCCTGCGGGGAAAAATAAAGCACTCGCCGTCGTTGATGATGTGGGCATGCTAACGTTTAGTTTAGGCACGCCAAAAGTCATGCAGCAACTACGTGAGGCATTAGAGAAGTCCCAATGATCCGTTTTAAACGACCTTTATTTGTTATTTTAATTTTATTGTTCGTGCTTTGTGCTCTGACGTTTGTTGCTTCCAACGCAGGGCCGATAAATTTTTCGTTCAATGCACTGTGGCAGGCTTCTGCCACCGATCCTGACTGGCAAATATGGCTAAACATTCGTTTGCCGCGTGTCTTAATTGCCATCTTAGTGGGGCTAGCACTGGCCGTGTCAGGCGCCATTATGCAGGGGCTTTTTCGTAATCCACTCGCTGATCCCAGTTTGCTGGGCATCAGTAGTGGTGCGGCATTAGCCGTTGCCGCCTTTATCGTTTTATCTTTTTCATTACCCGCGGTAATGCAAAACTATGGCCATATCGCAGCCGCTTTTATTGGTAGCTTAGTGGTTTCCTTAATTATTTTTAGTTTAAACCGCTCATCTAACGGCAATTTGGCACGCCTACTACTGGCTGGAATTGCAATAAATGCACTGTGCATGTCGTTTATTGGTGTGCTGAGTTATATCAGCAATGACCAGCAACTTCGAACCTTTAGTCTCTGGATGATGGGCACATTGGGGAATGTGGATTGGACGTCGTTAGCCATTGCTACTACGGTCATTTTGCCTGTCAGCGCAGTGTGCTTGTGGCAAGGGAACAAGCTCAATATCCTCCAGTTAGGAGATGAAGATGCGCACTACCTTGGTTTGAATGTTGAACGGGCGAAATTTATTTTGCTGTTTCTCAGTGCCTTATTAGTCGGGTGTGCGGTGGCGATGAGTGGCGTGATTGGCTTTGTTGGGTTAGTGGTTCCACACTTAATCCGTATGACATTAGGCCCCGACCATCGTTGGTTAATACCAGGGTCAGCCATTGTCGGTGCTGCGCTATTATTAATCGCCGATACCATTGCCCGTACTGCGGTTGCCCCCGCTGAAATCCCTGTGGGCTTACTCACTGGGTTGATTGGTGGGCCATACTTCTTATGGCTAATTTTACGCCAACCTGCGGGGAGAATTTAGACGATGCAAGATAAATCTATTTTATTAGAAGCGCAGAGCCTGACTTATCAAATCGACGATAAGACATTGATTAACAATATAAGCCTTTCGATAAAACAGCATGAAATGGTGGTCATTATTGGCCCCAATGGTGCAGGGAAATCTAGCCTATTAAAACTGTTAACTGGCTATACAACCCCAACACAAGGTGTTTGCCTATTAGAGGGGCGCTCGTTAAAAGAGTGGCAAGGCAATGAGTTAGCTCGTAAACGTGCGGTAATGAAGCAACATAGTAATTTGCAATTTGCGTTCACTGTTGAAGATGTCGTGGCCATGGGGCGCACCCCTTATGGTTCAGAACACAAGCAAGTTGCTATTGAAGAGGCGTTATCCCTAACCCATTGCCAAGTGTTGCGCCACCGCGATTATCGGCAGCTTTCTGGCGGTGAGCAACAACGCGTTCAGTTGGCACGTGTGTTGGCACAGTTATGGCAACCTACAAATCAAGGCGCCTGTTTATTTTTAGATGAGCCCACGTCGGCTCTGGATTTATACCACCAGCAACATAGCTTGCGCCTACTGCACCAACTAACCCGCGATCGCCCTATCGGTGTGTGCTGCGTGCTACATGATTTAAACCTAACCGCGTTATACGCCGACCGCGTTTATTTAATTCACGAAGGGAAATTAGCCGCCAGTGGCACACCAATGGAAGTATTAACAACAGAAAATCTCACTCGCTGGTACCAAGCAGATTTAGGAGTAAGCAAACATCCTGAAAATGATACACCTCATGTCTATTTGCGCCATTAATCTTTTGCGAAAGAGGGCACGTCATCTGCGTGCTCTTTCTTCACATTGAGTAAATGTCCTACTTATTTGTTTTCTTTGAACTATTCATTTCACGATTATCTTATAGCACCTAAACTTTCACGATAAATCAATCATTCACTAACATCTCTAAAAAGGTGTGAAGTTGATATAATCTATTGATCATCATTTGAAATTTGAAGATAAATATTAAGAAATTTCCCCTAGAATACGCCTAAACAAGCAAATGGGCTAACAGGACAGAAAATGGAAAACAATATTATTCAAACATTGCTTGAATTAACACATCGTGGTAATGATGATGTGAAAATTGCCGCCATTTCGGCGTTAGGGGATTACCGCGCAACCGTTGAACAACAAACCGCAGTTCATCGTCTTCTCGATTTATGTAAAGATCCAAATAAAGATGTCGCTGTATCCGCGATAAAAGCATTAAGTAAGTTATCTGAGCATTTTAAATAAAAACCTTTGCCTTCGATTAAGTTAATTTGCTAACTAATCAAATAATATTTTCGCTCATCTTCCCCCCAAAACTCCCGATTTAATCTTACTATGTCTGAAGATCGGGGAGCTACCTCCTTGGTAACTCAGTCATTTTTATTATTAAAACCAATAAATTACATTATTCTTTATTCCTGCCGCTTTTTTTTATATTCCAACCTAAATTATTCTGATAATATTAATATCATTGAACTTAAATGCTGATATATATTAAATATCAGTATATTTGACTAGTTCATTTTTTGTAACGTGATTTCGTAGGATACATAATGGATACACAAATCATCAATACACTGCTCAATTTAACCAATAGAAATAATGACGATGTCAAAATAGCAGCAATTTCAGCGCTTGGAGACTGCAAATCCCCCATAAAACAAATGAATACCATGAACCGCTTACTTGAACTGTGCAACGATCCCAATAGAGATGTCGCCATTAGCGCGATTAAAGCGGTCAGTAAGCTTTTAAATCATGATAATAAATAGAGAAAATGCATTCATGCGGATAATGGAAAGAGAATAATAGAAGGGTAAAATGCGTTGCAATCTAACCCTTCTATTTTTATTACACGTATTTTAAATTGTGTGCGTGAAAGGCAATATGTTCACCAATAAAGCTGCTAATAAAATAGTAGCTATGGTCATAGCCATCACGTAAATGCAATGTGCAATCAAATTGCTTTTGTTCACAGACCGTTGCTAACAGCTCTGGCTTTAATTGCTCATGGTAAAAGGGATCTGCTGTACCCACATCAACACGTATTGGCGATGTTGTCACTGCGTTACCAAGTAACTCAATAGTGTCATATTGAAGCCATTTAGCCCTATCATTGCCCAAGTACGCCATAAAGGCTTTTTGCCCCCATGGAACTTGTGAAGGCGCAATAATCGGCGCAAATGCAGACAAACTGCAATAGCGTTCAGGGTTACGCAAACCAATCATTAAAGCCCCATGACCGCCCATGGAATGGCCTGAAATCGCGCGCTTATCTGTTACAGGTAAATGGCTTTCCACTAATGCTGGCAGCTCTGAAACGATATAATCATACATTTGGTAATGGCGTTTCCACGGTTCTTGAGAAGCATTGACGTAAAACCCAGCCCCTTGCCCCAAATCATAAGCGGCATCATCTGCTACGCCTTCGCCCCTTGGGCTAGTGTCTGGCGCAATAAGAACCACCCCGTGCTCTGCGGCAAATTGCTGAGCCGCCGCTTTCGTGATGAAGTTTTGCTCGTTACATGTCAGCCCTGATAACCAATAAATCACAGGGCAAGGCTGCGTTTGAGCCTGCGGCGGCAAATAGGCGGCAAATTTCATTTCACAGCCTAATACCGTTGATTGATGTTGATAAACATCCTGCCAGCCACCAAAGCAAGCGTGGCGCTCAATTCTCTCCATCAATAGCTCCTTATTCGTAATGAATGACGGTACGGATTGACTTGCCTTCATGCATTAAATCAAAAGCTTCATTAATGCTATCAAGCGGCAATGTGTGAGTCACAAATGGCGCCAAATCAATATCCCCTTTCATGGCATCTTCAACCATTTTTGGTAATTGGCTACGCCCTTTCACGCCACCAAATGCGGTTCCACGCCATGAGCGGCCTGTCACCAATTGGAATGGACGCGTCGAAATTTCCTGCCCAGCACCCGCCACACCAATAATGATAGATTGCCCCCACCCACGGTGAGCGCTTTCCAATGCTGCACGCATAACATTCACGTTACCAATACATTCAAAGGTATGATCGACGCCCCATTCAGTCATTTCAATTAACACTTGCTGAATTGGCTTATCAAAGTCTTTTGGATTTAAGCACTCTGTTGCACCAAATTGGCGAGCTAATTCGAATTTTGTTGGATTGGTATCAATAGCAATAATACGCCCAGCTTTGGCTTGTCTTGCGCCTTGGATAACGGCTAAACCAATGCCACCCAAGCCAAATACTGCCACAGAATCACCTTCTTGCACTTTTGCGGTGTTATGCACTGCGCCTATCCCCGTAGTCACACCACAACCCAATAAGCACACTTCTTCGTGATTCGCTTCTGGATTGATTTTAGCCAGTGATACTTCAGCCACAACAGTATATTCACTGAATGTTGAGCAGCCCATGTAGTGATAAACAGGCTGACCATTATAAGAAAAACGTGTTGTGCCATCAGGCATTACGCCTTTTCCTTGGGTTGCACGGACAGACACACATAAGTTCGTTTTGCCTGACTCACAGAAAACGCATTTTCCGCACTCTGCGGTATACAGTGGAATAACGTGGTCACCGACGCTGACACTTGTCACGCCTTCCCCCACTTCAACCACAACCCCAGCACCTTCATGGCCTAGCACAACAGGGAATAGCCCTTCTGGGTCGTCCCCTGAAAGCGTGAATGCATCAGTGTGACAAACGCCTGTATGACTGATTTTAACTAAAACTTCCCCAGCTTGTGGTGGCATAACGTCGAGTTCGACAATTTTCAGTGGTTCGCCTGGACCAAATGCGACTGCTGCACGTGATTTCATCGTTGTTCCTTTTTATTTAACGCAAATAAGTGCGAATAAGTGAAATAGCATCATCAACTGACTCTTTTTGATGCTGTGTGGTGGCAGACTCTTGGAGCCCCTCGCGTAAATGGCTTTCTAAGACGCCCGCCATTAAGCCATTTACGGCACCACGAATGGCAGCAATTTGCTGTAAAACTGCGGCACACTCTGCTTCGTCCTCGAGTGCAGATTCAAGTGCTAATAGCTGCCCTTTGAGTTTACGAACACGCGTCAATACCGCTTTCTTTTCTTTTGGTGAATGTGGCATCTTCAAGCCTCTTTCATATACATAGGGGGAGTATAGTATTTATAGTGGTACCAGTACAGAATGATGGATTTAATTTACCTATTTAAGGCACAAAATAATAAAAAATGGCAAAGTGAGTTATGTTTCACTTTGCCATTAGAGAGGATATAACAATATAAATTACAGCAAGTTAAAGTATTTATCGGGTTTATTAACTGGGGGAAGAGGTTTGAGATCGAGCATGTCCATCGCATTTCGCTCGATACTATTACAAATCGCATTTAATGGTAGATCATTCGCAGATGTCCCAAAAGGGTCTTCCAACTCTTCAGCTAATGAGTCCCATGCTAAAAAAGTATACGATATAAATACCGAAACAAATGGGGTCATATAATGCAAATCAACCACTAACGCGAACGGCAATAGCGTACAAAATAAATACACGGTGCGTTGCAAAATTAAGGTATAAGCAAAAGGAATAGGCGTATTCGAAATACGTTCACAGCCACCTAAAACGTCAGATAACGCATTAATATCTTTATTGATTGCTTGAAATAATACATCACTAATCACTTTATTATCCCGCAATTCCCCGACCTTCAGCCCAATCTGCATTAGAATACGGCTGGTTGGAAATGGACTACGAATAACTTCGTCAAAAATAGCGCGAGGTAACAACCGATATAAATCAACAATCGGGCTGGTTTTTCTTAGCTCGTGTTTTAAGCTCCAACCAAATGCAATCAATAAGTGCGCAAATTCTTTTTGTGCAGCTTTGTCATTTGGTAATAACCCTTTAATATTTCTTAAAATATTGCGTTGGTTAATCAGCAAATTAGCCCAAAGTGTTCTCGCTTCAATTAAACGGCTATAACACGCGTTATTGCGAAAACCCAAAAAGATTGCAATGGCTATCCCCAATAAACTAAAAGGCGCGATAGTTAAATGGATCCCGAGTTGTTCGTACCATTGGTAACTCAATACGGCAACAATCGAAATCATAATATTAAGGGATAACCGAAAGGTGATTTTTGACAGCACGGAACCGTGCCAATCGAACAACCGGAAAAACCAGTGCTGATGCGGGCGAATGACCATAATGTAATAAGTATTTTTCAGTAAAACGACATATAACTTATTATTTCATTTATCAAACCGATAATCCATAGATAATAATTGATTAACTTATTAAACCTAATTCAAAAACAAAAATAGCTAATAAGATAGATTTATTAGCTATTGATCATACAATTAAACCAAAACAATCATGCAATTTTAGTTTTCTTCAATTTAAACGCTAACAGCCCTGCGACCACCAGTGAGCCGATAAGCAATAATTCTCCGGCAACAATACTGCCGGTGGAATCAATAAGGTAACCGACAGCAAATGGTCCTAAAAAGCCGCCTAAATTACCAATTGCATTAATAAAGCCCATAGAAATTGCTAACGTATCATCAGCGATATAAGAGCTTAATGCTGCCCAATAGACTGAGTAACAATAAATGCATCCTAGACACAGACTTAGTGCCATTAATGCAAAAATAGGTGATTGTGAGCCAAATAAAACAGATAATCCTAGAAATAACGCCCCCGCTAAAATCGGAATTCCAATATGGTATTTATAATCTCCAGTTTTATCTGAATGATATGAGTTAATAATGGAACCTATCGCAGCAAATACCCAAGGGATCGCAGCTAACCAACCAATTTGCATCGAATCCGTTGACGCTGAAATTGACTTTATTAATGTAGGTAACCAAAGCCCAAACCCATAGAAACCTACCTGCAAGAAACAAAATAATAAAAGCAAGATCACCACATTTCTATTTTTTAACGCCTCTTTAAAGCTTTTTGGTGCAACTTGTTTAATTTTGGCATTTTCTTGCGCAATTGTTTGCTTTATATAATTGCGTTCTTTTTCACTTAACCATTTAGCTTGGTCTGGAGTATCGGCAGTCATAAACCACCAAATAACTGCCCAAATAATTGGAGGTAATCCTTCAATAATAAACATCATGCGCCAATCCCAGTGAGATAATATCCAACCAGAAACTGGGGCGGTGATAATTGCAGCAAATGGAATACATAAATACCAATAACCGTTTGCTCTAGCCCTTTCACTTAAAGGAAACCATTTAGTCAGCATGATCATGGTTGCTGGTGACACACCACCTTCTGCAAATCCGACAAAAAAGCGCACGATAAGCAATTGAGTATAATTTTCCACAAAACCAGTGAGGATTGAACACCCGCCCCACGCTAATAAAGACACCGTAATAAACTTTTTGGCGCTCCATTTCTGCGCAAGCATTCCACCAGGGACTTGCAAAAATAAATAACCAAAGAAAAACACACCACTTGCAATACCAAATGCCGTTGCACCAATTGCTAAGTCTTTTTGCATTCCGTTGAATGCAAATGCCATGTTATTTCTATCCATAAAGGCGATGGTATACATTAAAAAAGCGGCTGGAATGATCCTAAACCAGCGCTTATTGGGTACATTGGAAGCTGAACTCATAACATTACCTTTTATTAAGCATCTAAATATTTTTGTTATTTGTTATTTTTTTATTGCGTATTTGGCTTCTAAATCATGCAATTTTTGTACGCGCCTTCTACAATCAATATCTGTGCTAAATTCAGCATTGAGGTATTCTTTAACCAAATCAATAACTAACCACTCACCAACAATTTTTGCCCCCACGCACATCACATTAACATCGTCATGCTCTACACATTGATGAGCAACATGCGCATCATGGCAAATTGAGGCTCGAATACCCGGTATCTTATTTGCAGCAATGGATGCACCAACTCCAGTGCCACAAACCAAAATAGCTCTCTCACACTCACCATCTAATACTGACTGGCAGACCTTTTCTGAAATATCTGGAAAATCAATAGGCTCTAGACTGTGGCAACCAAAATCTATTGGTGTATGGCCTAATTCTTCAACAATACGAATAACTGCCGCTTTTAACGGAAAACCTGCATGATCCCCACCGATGGCTATTTTCATTTTGTTTCTCACTCTCTTTAGTTAGGATGAAATCTATTTAATTTGTCGTTAGTTTCTTTTTCTGTCGGCATATTCGAGGCACCATCACGCTCAATGGCCAATGATGAAAACGCCGATGCAAATTTAATTGATTGGTGTATGTGTACTCCCTTGGATAATTGAGAAGCAAGAGCGCCATTAAAGGCATCACCAGCCCCTGTTGTGTCCACTACAATGGCGGGATAAACATCAAACGATGTGAATTGTTTATTTCCATATAGTAAAGCCCCCTCTTCCCCCATCGTAATAATAACGATAGGAAATCCCATTTCATTAATTTTTATTGCTGCATTTTTTGCTGTTGAAAAGTCTTTTATTTCAACTCCGGATAATAATGAAGCTTCTGTTTTATTTGGTGTGATAATATCAACTAAACCAACAAGGTTTTCTGTAATAACATTGTATGGTGCAGGATTTAAAATGGTTAAGACACCATTTTCTTTTGCATACTCAAGCGCTTTTTGAATAATATCAAAATTATTTTCAAGCTGAACTAAAAATACATCCGAGTTTATAATATCTAATTTTACAGAGTTTAATTCATCTTCTGTAATCGTTTTATTTGCTCCAGGAAATATAGCTATCATATTGTCTTTATTTTCTTCTGAGACATAAATTAATGCATTACCTGTCGGTTCTGATTCCGATTGAAAAATAGAAAATGAATTGATATTTGTACTGTGTAAGTTTTTATAGGCAAAATCACTAAACTGGTCACGGCCAATTTTTGTCACAAATCGGACATCGCTCCCCGCATTACTTGCAGAGATAGCTTGATTTGCACCTTTCCCACCTGAAGACAAATAATTCGTCGTCCCAACAACGGTTTCCCCAACCTTTGGAAACTTAGTGACCTTGGTGACGATATCCACATTATATGAGCCTAAAATAAAAACTTTACCTTTCATTGATAACTCTCTTTTTTCTTTTATGATACTTAGCTCTGCAATGCTTTGTGTTATTTGTAATAATGAGTCAATATCCTTAAACTCATTAATAATATTTTTCTTAACTGCAATTGCGCCGCCATGGGTTCTTTTAATTAATCCAATCTTATGAAGATCATTTAAATCTTTCCTAATTGTCTCTTTGGAAATTTTAAAAAATACAGACATTGAATTAACACTAACATTGCCTTTTTTATAAATAAAATCCAAAATGGCAACTTGCCTTTCGACTTTAAACATAGAATTACCTTTATTTTATGGATATATCATAGTGAGTTTTTCAAATACAAAAAGAGACCCCTCTCAACAAATCAACGGGCATTCGGAACCAATCGGAACATAAAAAACTCGAGTCATTAAAATGAAAAATTAAATTTATAATTAATTATTGACGTGAAAAACCCTCCAGTTATAAAAACTAGATTTTAATTAATATCGGCACGTTAAATTAAAATAATTAAGTTAATTTGGCATGTTATTATGATTTTACCAATATACGAAATCGCCTGCACTTTGCATGCAGGCATTTAATTATTCAGTTATTTCCAATCTTGAACTTCTTTTTCAGTTAGCGTTAAAGGCTGTGTGCTGCCAGTCTCTGCCGATTTCACTGCAGCTTCTAAAACAGACATAACTGCTAAAGCTTGCAATGGTGTCACTGAGTTTTGTGCATTACCATTCAACGCATTACGAATATTCACATAATATTGGCTCTGATCGCCTTTTGGCGCTTCTTGCAACTTGGACGATAGCGTCTCATCAATTAAAATAATTGGGTCATTATCCACACCCCATTCTTTATCTCGCGGCGTGATCCCTTGTAATAATTGTTTTTCTTGTTGATCTGGTTGGGATTTTACTGCGCTACCTTTATCACCATGTACCGTAAAGCGTGTAAACCCACCAGCGGCTAACATGCTGCAATGCAAAATCACTTTATGAGTTGGGTAGTTTAATAACACATGTGCCCAATCATTAATTTGGCCATTATTTCTTAATGTTGCAATATTACCTTGCACTGACTGAGGTAAACCAAAAAGTTGCAGTGCTTGGTCAATTAAATGCGGGCCTAAATCAAACCATAAACCACTGCCTGGCAAGTTTTGCTCACGCCAACGTACTCTCACTTCAGGGCGAAAGCGGTCAATATGTGATTCAAAATGTTTTATTTCACCAATCTGTTTTTGCTCTATCACGTTTTTGATAGCGAGAAAATCACTGTCCCAGCGGCGATTATGAAATACAGATAATAAAACATTGTGCGCTTTCGCAAGTTCAATCAATTCTCTAGCTTCTTGCATATCCAGGGTAAATGGCTTGTCGACTACCACATTTTTACCCGCCTCAATTGCCAGCTTTGCCAATGGCGCATGAGTTGCATTTGGGCTCGCAATGACGACTAAGTCAATATCCGAACGGAGAATAGCTTCTTCAGGAGATGCAATAACCGTCGTATTCGGAATATCACGTTTCACCTTTTCTTCGTCACTAGAAGCCACAACAGCAAGGTTCAAGCCATCAACTGACTGAATTAAAGGTGCATGGAATGTTTTCCCTACAAACCCATAGCCAATCAGTGCAACATTAATTTCTTTGCTCATAATTTTACCTGCATCGTTAAATACTCAGAGAATTCACAGTTACCTTGCTACTAGGATTAAGTTCATCCCAATGGCAATCTAAAAACAGTTGATCAATTTCGTCCAAATGTGCCACTAAATAAGGCTGACATAGATTGAGTTTAGTGCTGTCTGCTACGACCCAATGTGCTTGGCTATTCGCTATCATGGCGCGTTTTACATCGCAATCTGCTTCTTGGGTTGCACTCAATCCCAAAGAGGGATGCAAAGCACAAGCCCCTAATATAGCGATATCTGCTCGGTATCTTGCCAACATGGATAGTGTGCCACTCCCTGCAAACAAGCGCTGCCCTGAGTCCCATTCCCCACCTAATAAGATCAATTGGATATCAGCACGATCACTAAAATGCACGGCAATATCTAAGGATGTGGTGATAATTTTCATCGGACCTTGGATAAAGCTAGCAACAGCCATGACCGTACTGCCAGAATCAAGGAAAAGTGTCGAGCTCTTTGGGATCAACTTAGCAACCTGTTGCCCTAATTGTTTTTTAACCTCTGGCAATAAAATATTGCGCCCTCGACGGCTCATCACAGGCACATTGAACCCCACAGCACCGCCATGGCTTTTTTGTGCTAGCCCTTGGTTTTCAAGTTCCGTTAAATCACGGCGAATAGTATCTGTAGAAACATGCAACTGATTAGATAAGTCAGCAACACTCACCTGACCATTTTTTGCAATTATTTCAATGATATAATTTTGTCTCGCTTTTTTGTGCACGACTGCAAAACCTCGCAAAAAGTTGCAATATACATCATAATACCGCAATTAAAGTGAAAATAAACACAAAAATTGCGCAATAATCGCCAATATTGATAAGCCTGTTGAATTTGTATATTTTTTTGTTGAATAAGAAAAAAGATGAGAGAAAAAGTGCATATGGGATGCTGATATGAAGCAGAAAGCCACTATTAGGCTCTCTACTTTATTCGAATCAAAACACTAACTTTTTAACGACTCTAATCGTTTGATTTCATCACGCAGCGCATCAATTTCACGTTCTAACTGACGGCTTTCATCTGAGAAATATTTACTGTTCAGTTTAGTTGGGCCTGTAGCCCCTGAATAGTGGTCATAACAACGGTTTTGCACATTTGAGATGGCTCGCTCTAGCCCTGCAACTCGATGACGGTTTCCATGCATTTTTGCATATTTTAGCTGCTTTTCAAGTTGGTAAATTTTATTATCACATCCATAGTAATTAGAGCCCGCTTGGGAAGATAATGGAATAAACAGTGTTGATAAAATAATTAGCATTATCCTTTTCATTTAATTCTCCAAATATAAAAAATAAATTAAATTTTGTCTATTTCATCACTTTTATATTTTATTAATATAAGCAAGCTCTTAATTTGGCTTAAGTTGGAAATTAAACCTAAAATATCCGCATCCTAAAGTAGGATAAATGATAACTTATATTTATAGTTAATAAGTCAAACAGGTCTGATCACTTTTTATGATACTTTATTACAGACAGACATAACTTTCCTTGTTACCTTACTCACATGGACTTTCCTCTACACGGATGTAGGCATTCCCCACTTAAAATATCAGAATAACCTCGTTCATTATCTAGACAGTCAACTCAATTACTTCAATTACTCTAAACAGTTAATTTAATTATTAAAAAAATATATTAAGCACAGTTTGCAAAATTTTATTTTATTCTAAAAATAAAATAATCCATTATATTTGTATTTATTTAAACCTATAGGAATAAGTCTAAATTACCCCTTGTTCTCATATATATTTTGCTGCCTCTTAATAAGAGGCGATATACTCCTAGCATCGGTAACGCCACAGAGAACAATGATGCCCCCGACTAAATTTGAACTGACATTTTCCAATGCTAACGAACAGCATTTTCATGCAGCTTTAAAGCAAGCCAGTCAAGATTATCTAAAAAGTAAACAAGATCATGTATATGCGAGCAAAACCGATATTGCTGTGATCATCATTTTATTTGCTATCGCAGCATTGTGTTATCTCCCGACGCTGTATACTTCATCCGTATTAACCTACAGTTTATCCTATTTTGTTTTTGTCCTTCTCATTATGTTCCTCAATGTGATTGGCCAACACGATGCTTGCCATAATACCTTATTTAAAAAGAGCTGGAAAAATCGGGTATTTGGCCGCCTAGTTACCTTACCTTTAGGGTTAGAACCTGAGTTTTGGCGTACCCGCCATGTTCATTATCACCACCATTTTGCCAATATTGAGAATTACGATTTAGATACCGAAGAAAATGGTATTTTCCGCCAAACACCATTTCAAAAGTGGCGACCCGTCATGAAGTATCAGCACATTTATTGGCCATTTGTTGCTTCATTTTCGTTAACCTGGATTGCATTGGTTTTTGATTGGTCGGATAGAGCAGGTAAAACGCGCCTAAAAGACCAAAACGTCCTAACCGGAAAAAAAGGTTGGGCACTTTTTATTGCCAGCAAAATTGGCCATTTATTGTTGATGTTAGGTTTACCTTTATTTTTTGCTCATCATCATGGAATTAGCTTAACCGCTATTTTTGTCACTTATATTTTGAGCCAAATGATTGCCTCCGTTTTTGTTATTTATTTACTTTTAGGGACGCATTGGGCTGAAACTGAATTCTTCATTGCTCCAGAAGATAAGCAAATAAAACATGGATGGTACCACCATAACTTTGTTACAGCCTGCGATTGGCTCCCCACTCCACACTGGTTGTGGCGTTTAACTGGGGGTCTTAATTACCACCTAACTCATCACCTGTTCCCTAATTGGCACCACCGCCATTACCCTGCTTTAGCTAAAATTTTAGGGGAATTAGCTTCACAACATAACATGCCTTATCGCTGTATTCGTTATAACGAATTAGTCGCCGCACAAATCCGCTTCTTAAAAAAAATGGGTGAAAAACCACTCTAAAAGCTACCTCACTGTATACACGAGGCTAAATACAGTGAGGTAATGTTTATATTTAAACAATGACTCAATGAACTAATTATTTAAATGTTATTTACCCTTCAAAATAAATCCTTAAGGTTTATTGCTTAGCAATCTGGTACGCTTTATAAAACAAATCCTATATTATTCCTGACGAATAACTAAAACGTTTGATTATATTATTGATATAAATTTAAGCAAAAAAAGCACAATATCTATTAACTTATATCTTATTTATGTTTTGTTTACTTTTTATTTATTAAGGAATTATTAAATTCACTATTACATCTATTGATGCTCTATTTAAGTTATTCAAAATATAATTCATACATAAAAATAATATTTCTAAACTACACACTACATTTTATAGAATGGTTGAAACTCGCATGAAAAAAGCAGAGTACATTATAAAGAAACTACGCACATTTATTATCAGTGATAAGCTTTATCTTGCTAATAAGTTTACAAAAAAACTAAATTATCGCCCTGATTTTAAAAATCCTAAAAGCTTTAATGAAAAGGTGAATTTTAGAATGCTGCGTGATAAAAATCCACTGTATACACAGCTTGCAGATAAACTCGCCGTCAGGGGTTACATTAGCCGAACCATTGGCGAAGAGTATTTGGTCCCTATTTTAGCCACTTATCGTCATGCTGATGAAATTGACATCGCTGCGCTTCCAGAGCAATTTGTGCTCAAATGTAATCACGACAGCGGCAGTAGTGTAATTTGCCGAAGTAAAACCAAATTTGATTGGCAACACGCTAAAAGTAAATTGTCATTTCACTTATTGAAAAATCTTTATTACATTACTCGTGAACGCCATTATAAAAATATTTCACCTCACATTATTTGTGAACAATATATTGATTTATTTGCTAATAAAAATAGAAAACTCGTCCCTGAAACCTGCCGTATCCACTGTTTTTCAGGTAAACCCGTCTATGCAGAAATAGATTATACTGATGAGTCAGGCGAAGAATTTATCAATATCTATGACATCAACTGGCAGCTACAACCCGTCACTTTTGGCTACCCAAATATGCTAGAACCAGTACCAGAGCCACCACTGTTTAAAGAAATGCTGCGCTTAGCTGAAATCCTCGTTACGCCGTTCGATTATTGCCGGGCTGACTTTTTGATGTCTGATGAAAATACCCTGTATTTTAGCGAGCTGACCTTTGCGCCTAACGCAGGTAGAACAGAAATCGCCCCATTATCGTGGGACTTCAAACTTGGAGAACATTGGGAGCAACGCATTACCCAATCTGCGGGCTATACGCCTCTCGAAGGCGCCTTATCAACTATCTCCGCGAATAAGAAAAAGTAACATGCAGAAAAAAGGCTCTGTGAAATCACAGAGCCTTCATAAACTATTTTAACTCAAACAGTTAATTGGCCAGCACGCTCGCTTTACGACGCAAGCTAGCAATTAACATATAAATTGCCGTCACGAGCAACACAATAAAGAAGAAATCCACTAAACCATTATGTTGACTTAATAACGTGCCGGCTGCGATTGGCCCCATGGCAGAACCAATGCTATAACTAAACAGCATAACTTGTGTTGCAGCGACAATGTAAGATGAATCTAGATTGTCACATGCTAAAGTAATTGCGATTGGGTATAACGCAAATGAGGACATACCTAATAAGGCTAATGCCACAATCATCACCAAGTAGTCGCTAGAGATGTAAATAACGCCCATCGCGAATACCCCTAAAAGAGATACCATCGCTAACAACAAAGTCTTACTCATCAAGATGGAAAGCTTGCTAACAACTGGTTGGATCAACATCCCACCCAAAATAATTGAGGCCATCAAAACCCCAACTTGGTCAGTCGTAAATTGATCTTTCTTCAATGATAGTGGCATCAACCCATAAATCGTACCCATGGTGATACCTGAAACCATACATCCGATAATTGCAGGTTTACTTAATCGCGCAATTTTTTTCAACGACAATTTTTGATGCGACCCGCTATCTGGCTGCCCTTGGCGAACTAATAAAGGCGGCATTACAGCTAATAACAATAAGCCCAATACAACCATAAAAGGATAGGCACCTTGGGTTCCAATCACACCAATCGCGAGTTGCCCTAACGTTGTCCCGCCATATAATGACGTCATATAAAAGCTTAAACGCTTAGCTCGCTCTTTTGGGCTATCGCCAATCAGTAACCAAGATTCAACCACAACAAAGATACCCGCAACCGCGATACCTGCAACTAAACGGTTTGGTAACCAAGCTTCAATAGAAGCTGCCCATGGCAAAACAACAACCGTTGCGGCTAGCATTAATAAAAAGCCAATAAAAGAGAGGCGATGGCCAATTTTGGCAATCACGGGCTCAATAAGCATTGAACCAATTAATAAACCGATATAGTAGGCACTTGCTAACCAGCCAGCGTATTGCGTATCAATCCCAAAGCTCCCCATTGATAATGGGATTAAGCTCATTAAATAACCCGATGCAATAGCAAAAATCGTTAACCCAGCGACGGGAACGAATGCATTATCGCGTTTGCGCATGATAGTAGTGGACTGATTCACGCCCCACTCTCCAACAAATAAAAATAAATAATATGCGCTGCAACTACATCGTAGAATACGACAAGGCTGTGTTCTCAAAAAGGAACACATTTCGGCGATTAGTGCAGTAGTAAAATATAAAAATAAGACTGATTTGAGCGCAATATAGAACGTTCAATCACTAAGTTAAAATGAGAAAATCTAATGGTGACTAGTAAAATAATTTATGTGAGAAAAATCACGTTTTTCCTGAAGGCGAGTTTAGATCAATAACCATAGAAAAAATGCATTAAATCATTTAAAATCAATAAAATAAAAACAAACACCCATGCATTTCCTTGTTACACTTTGATACAACTTAAGTCATATGACAATCGCCCTAAAAGTGCTCAATGGCAAAATAATTTATTTATTATTTTTATCTTGCCATCTCATGAATGCTAAAGGCCTTTTTGGCTGATAGTTCAAATAAAATAAATTAATTCGTACTTTTATTAATTTATTTCTTTTTTAATCAGAAATGCCTAATAGCGCATTTCGTTTATTGGTTATTTTCATCATGATTTATCTGCTAGGTTTATTCTAATGAAGAAAGACGCCGCCACAGTGTTGTTCTGCTAATTCCAAGGTATTGTGCTACCGCTTTACGGTCACCATTAAACCTTGCCATCACGTCAGTAAGTGACTCCTCACTCTTATTGCAAGCTGCATCATAGCTATCTGTAAACCACTTACGTTCAGGGGACAAACTCATTAGCATCCCTTCGCTAATCGCTTTTTCAGGGTGTGCGCTGCAATAGAGTGCGACTCGCTCCATTAAATTACGTAGTTCACGCACATTCCCCGGCCATGTGTAATTTAGAAAAAACGGGCGACAGCTTAAAAGTTGTTGCACACGAAATTCAGGGAGTGGTAATACCAACCCAGCAAAAGCCAATTTTAAAAGTCGCTTCGCAAGAACAAAAATGTCCTCTCCGCGCTCATTAAGCGTGGGTACTTGCATCCTAAGTACCCCTAAACGATAAAAAAGATCAGTACGAAATCGCCCATTCTTCACCCAATCATCTAAATGACAGTGGGTTGCACAAATCACGCGGACATTGACCTGCAAAGGCTTATAACCGCCAATTCGTACCACAGAGCGTTCTTCCAACACACGTAAAAGTCGAGTTTGTAACGCTAGCGGCATTTCACCTATTTCATCTAAAAATAACGTTCCCCCGTGGGCCATCTCAAATAAACCCGCCCTTCCACCACGCCGTGACCCCGTAAACGCCCCTTCTTCATAACCAAATAATTCAGCTTCCAATAATGTTTCAGGGATGGCGCCACAGTTAACCGCCACAAATGGCATTTTCTGCTTGCTGCGTTTATGTTGATTAAATAAGGTAAATTCGTGATGGATTGCTTGTGCGACCATTTCTTTCCCTGTACCACTTTCACCTTGGATAAGCACAGTGGCATCCGATCTCGCATATAGCATAATCGCCTGTTTGACCTGCTCCATGGACAATGATGAACCAATGAGGTCGTTGATTGTATAGCGAACCTTAGGAGGTGTAACCTGCACATATTTATCTGATAAATGACGGTTACGGTGAGACATGCGACTTAGCTCAATGGCGTCAGTAAATGCCTGTCGGATAGTTTGTGTGGAATAAACAAAAATCCCTGTCATGCCCATTTCATCCGCCAAATCCATAATCAACCCCGCGCCAACAACCACGGTGATCCCCATCGCTTTTAAGGCCTTAAGCTGCGCACGTGCATCTTCAGCGGTCACATAGCTACGTTGTTCAATTTGCAATGCAAAACGTTGCTGAAAATCAGTCAAAGAGGGAATGATGTTTTTATAATTAATAATTCCAACCTTATCACTGATTTCTCGCGCTTTAGCGAGCGCCTGCATCACATCAAACCCACTGATATTAACAATGATGACAGGAACAGAAACATGGCTTTTCAGGTAAGCACCGTTAGAACCCGCGCTGATAATCGCATCACAATGCCCCTGTTTTAGCCTTTCTCGTACCATTTCAGCCGCTTGTTCAAACCCCAAATTCAACGGTGTAATTTCGGCTTGTTCACTGAACTCAGGGCTAATATCACGAAAAAGAGTGAATAGCCGCGAAACAGAGACTGTCCAAATAATCGGTTTTTCCATCTGTTTCACTTCCTCTTTGTTATGTTTCAATAAATGTTTCAAATGCGTTTCAATTAACATTAGTGTGTTTCAATGAAACATGCTAATCACGAATAACAAATTTGTTTTCCTTATCACAATTTTTTATTTTTTTAACCTATTAATTTTTAACGCTTTATTATTGATGTTTATGTCTATGCTAATTGGCATGGCAATTGCTATATGGCTATAGTTACCTTAATCAACCAACAATTTATTAACAATCGAGAGGCCACTATGTCATCTATTCCTGCCGGACAAAAATTCCGCGATGCTGTCGCCCAAGAGTCCCCCCTTCAGTTAGTGGGGACCATCAACGCCAATCACGCCCTTCTTGCTCAACAAGCTGGCTACAAAGCCATTTATTTATCGGGTGGCGGTGTCGCCGCGGGCTCATTAGGTATGCCAGACTTAGGGATTTCTACCCTAGATGATGTGTTGATTGATATTCGCCGTATTACTGATGTTTGTGATTTACCCCTGATGGTCGATGCCGATATTGGTTTTGGCCCATCCGCCTTTAATGTTGCTCGCACCGTCAAGTCATTTTGTAAAGCAGGCGCGGCAGGCTTACACCTTGAGGATCAGGTCGGTGCGAAACGTTGTGGTCATCGCCCTAATAAAGAAATCGTCTCGACGCAAGAAATGGTGGATAGGATCAAAGCCGCGGTCGATGCCCGTACTGATGACAGCTTTGTGATTATGGCTCGCACAGATGCGCTCGCCGTCGAAGGCCTTGATGCAGCACTTGAACGTGCTCAAGCCTATCTAGAAGCAGGCGCGGACATGTTATTCCCTGAAGCGATTACTGAGCTGTCTATGTATCAACAGTTTACCAAAAACACCCCCGCCCCTGTTCTCGCGAACCTCACCGAATTTGGCCAAACCCCATTGTTTACCTTAGATGAACTTCGCAGCGTCGGTATCGCGATTGCACTTTATCCGTTGTCAGCCTTTCGTGCGATGAATAAGGCCGCAGAGCAGGTCTATGCTGCGATACGCCATGAAGGCACGCAGAAAAGCGTTGTCCCCTTGATGCAAACACGTGATGAACTATATCAAAGCATTCATTACTACAATTACGAACAAAAATTAGATGCCCTATTTTCGCAAAAAAAATAATAGGCACGTAGGCAGCACCAAGTTGAACCTCCTCTAGCCCCTACAAGGATAATACGATGAATGAACAACTTAGTAGCACTGAAACATCACAGTTTAAACCTAAAAAATCCGTTGCACTCTCAGGTGTTTCCGCAGGGAATACAGCCCTTTGTACTGTAGGACGTAACGGAAATGACCTGCATTATCGTGGGTTTGACATCCATGATTTAGCAACGCAATGTGAATTTGAAGAAGTTGCACATTTACTGATCCACGATAAGCTTCCCACGCAAACCGAACTCACCGCCTATAAAGAAAAACTGCAATCCTACCGTGGGTTACCTGCGAGTGTGAAACAAACTTTAGAATCCATTCCCGCCAACGCACACCCAATGGATGTCATGCGTACAGGGGTTTCGATGATGGGCTGTGTACTCCCCGAAAAAGACGCTCACCCATTTTCAGGTGCCAAAGATATTGCCGACCGGTTATTAGCCTCATTAGGTTCAATGCTGCTGTACTGGTACCACTTCAGCCATCATGGCCGACGCATTGAAACGCAAACTGATGACGACTCAATTGGCGCGCATTTTTTGCATTTGTTACATGGTAAAAAACCGCCTGCTCAGTGGGAAAAGTTCATGCATATTGCTGCAATTTTGTATGCAGAACATGAGTTTAACGCTTCAACATTTGCCGCTCGTGTTATTGCAGGAACGGGAACAGATTTTTACTCCGCAATGACCGGAGCAATAGCCGCTTTACGGGGGCCGAAACATGGTGGGGCAAATGAAGTCTCATTAGATATTCAGCAACGCTATGCTTCAATGGATGAAGCGGAGCAAGATATCATTGCTCGCATTCATAATAAAGAGGTCATCATTGGCTTTGGTCACCCCGTTTATACCCTTGCCGATCCACGCCATCCCATCATTAAATCTGTGGCATTACAGTTATCCGAGCAAAATTTAAATCGCCATTTATACAGCATCGCCGACCGTATCGAAACGGTAATGAGGCGTGAAAAAAGCATGTTTCCTAATTTAGATTGGTTCTCCGCAGTGGCCTATCACCTCATGGGCATACCCACGGCGATGTTCACACCACTCTTTGTGATGGCGCGGACTGCGGGTTGGTCTGCCCATATTATCGAACAGCGACAAGACAATAAAATTATTCGTCCTTCTGCCAATTATATTGGGCCAGAGAATCAATTATTCACTCCGATAGAACAGCGTTAATAAAGGTAAAATAATGACAACACAAACCGTGAGTTCTCAAAAAATTGAATTTGATAGCGTGATCAGTGACATTGTTGATTATGTAATGGATTACCCGATTGTTTCTGAATTAGCTTACGATACCGCTTATCATTGCCTGCTTGATACATTAGGCTGTGGAATGGAATCGTTAGAATACCCTGCTTGTAAAAAACTGTTAGGCCCAATAGTGCCAGAAACCATTGTCCCTAATGGCACTAAAATTCCGGGCACACAATTTCAGTTAGACCCCGTTCAAGGTGCCTTTAATATTGGTACAATGTGCCGCTGGCTGGATTTTAATGACACTTGGCTTGCCGCAGAGTGGGGACACCCTTCCGATAACTTAGGGGGCATTCTTGCTACTGCGGATTGGTTGTCTCGGGAAAACTTAGCCAAAGGTAAAAAACCTTTAATCATCAAAGACATATTAACAGCCATGATTAAAGCACACGAAATTCAAGGGTGTATTGCCCTTGAAAATGCTTTTAATAAAGTGGGGCTCGACCATGTTATTTTAGTCAAAGTCGCCTCAACCGCAGTCGTCGCACAGATATTAGGTTTGAGCCGCGAACAAATCCTCAATGCCGTTTCCCAAGCGTGGATTGATGGCCATAGCTTACGTACATATCGCCATGCGCCAAATACAGGCTCGCGAAAATCGTGGGCAGCTGGAGATGCAACCTCCCGTGCTGTTAGGCTCGCCTTGATGGCGCAAAAAGGGGAAATGGGCTACCCAACTGCATTGACCGCCAAAACCTGGGGGTTTTATGACGTTTTATTTAACGGTCAACCACTTAGCTTCCAACGCCCTTATGGCTCCTACGTTATGGAAAACGTACTGTTTAAAATATCTTTCCCTGCTGAGTTTCACTCACAAACGGCCGTCGAAGCGGCATTACAACTTCATCAAATATTAGCGGCAATGGGTAAAAGCGCCGATGATATCGCGTCTATTGCGATCCGCACCCATGAAGCCTGCATTCGCATTATTGACAAAACAGGCCCACTCAATAACCCTGCTGATCGCGATCATTGCATTCAATACATGGTGGCTGTGCCATTGATTTTTGGCCGGCTGACTGCGGCTGATTATGAAGATAACATTGCTCATGATAGCCGAATTGATGCACTTCGAGCCAAAATGCACTGCCATGAAGACACGCAATTTACCGCCGATTATCATGACCCAGATAAGCGTTCGATTTCCAATGGACTCACCATTACCTTAAATGACGGCCAAATACTGGAAGAAGTGGTGATTGAGTATCCAGTCGGCCATAAACGCCGTCGTAAAGAAGGGATGCCGTTGTTATTAAAGAAATTTAGGATTAATTTGGCAAGGCAGTTTCCTGAAGCGCAACAACTGCGTATTCTTCAGGCGTCACTCGATAAACCGATGCTAGAAAAAATGCCAGTTAATGAGTATATGGATTTATTTGTGGTTTAAATTCTACTCATCTTTAATACGAAAACGCCGCTAGATTGCGGCGTGAGGTTGTTGACAAAGCAGGATAAAAGCGCGGTTTTTCCTGCTTTGTGTTATCAGCCGAAAATCAATAAATTAGAAAATAAATTGATAGCGAGTTTGGCTAGTGTAAACCTGCTGTGCTTTCGCAATACTTGTATACAAATCGCCCCATTGCGGGTGATTAACTGCATCAGGCGGAAACTGTGTCTCTAAAGCCACACCTGAATATGCCGTATAAATTTGGCTTTTTCCTGCAATCGCAAACAATTGATTGCCACTATAAACTTGCATTGCAGGCATAGTCGTGGTGATTTTCATCTGCACATCACCATCAGGCGAGCCTAGTATTGCTGCTGTTTGCTGGCCATCAGCAATACCACTATTGAAGATAAACGTATGGTCATACCCGCCAACTGCGGCTTGTACCTCATCCTGTAAAAAATCTCGCCCAATGCGTTTACCTGCACGAAAATCAAAATTCGTCTCTGTCACATCCCGCCACTCCCCTGTCGGGAGGCCTTCTGCGGTGGTAGGTAAAAACGTATCTGCTGCTATATGCAAATCATGCTCAAACGCAGTTCGAGTCGAATCTTCCCCTGCAAGGTTAAAATAAGTGTGATTCGTCAAATTCACTGGGCAGTCTTCCGTTGACTGGTATTTATAATCAATAATCACTTGATTATCTTCCGTTAGCTCATAGCTTACCTCAACCAATAATGTCCCTGGAAAGCCTTGATCGCCCGCTGGCGAAGTCAACGAAAAAACTGCTTTGCACGGGTTTGGCTGAATAATTCCCCAAATTCGATAGCTAAAGTTGTCTTTTCCTCCATGCAAGCAGTGTCTGCCTTGATTATTAGAAACAATGTATTGCTGGTCATTTAACGTAAACCGTGAGCCACAAATGCGGTTTGCAACTCGTCCGATGGTCGCGCCAAGGTAAACACCTTGCTCCATCTGTTTCGCCATATTAGGTGATCCTAAAACCACATCTCGCTTGCCACTTGCTAAAGGCAATATGCAACTAACCCAACTTGCCCCCAGACTTGTGAGTAAAATTTTCATTCCATTTTGATTGGTCAGAGCGATAACTTTTGGCGATCGGATAGTATGGCGTTGTTCTTGAGTAAACCGCATTTTTTCCTCAATATTCAATAGTAATCAATTTAATGAAGGGCTTAATTTTTAATATTTGCAACACAGCCCCTTCAGCGTGAGCAAAAAAAGTTGTTCCAAACTGCAACAACAAATTGATTTTCCACTGGTTGCGTATCGAGTGCAATAAAATATTGCAGAGTTTGGGCTTGATGATGTAAATAAAACAAATAACCGAGCAATATACAAAACTCGGCTATTTATGAAACTTATTAATAACAGGTTGGTTAGTGTTTGGTATTTTTATCGTAAGGGTCAAGGTGAGTCATAACATCCAAAATTTGCGGGTTTTCCATGAGTTTTTGTCGAGTTTTCACTGCAATGTCATGACCTTCAGTGATACTCATGTTTCCATCAAGCTCTAAATGCACATCAACTAATAGAAAATCCCCTGATTTACGGGTTTTTAAATCATGGTAACCTGATAATTCATTAACATTATCGAGAACATCGCGGATTTCTTGCAATGTTTCTTCATCAGCACCTTTATCCATTAGATCTTGCATTGATTGGTTGGTAAATTTAAAGCCCATCCGAAAAACAAATGTTCCCACAATTAATGCCGCAAGCGGGTCAAAAATACGGAATCCACATAAGCTCCCTACAATACCAATAGCGACAACTAAAGAAGATGCGGCATCAGACCTGGCATGCCATGCATTCGCAACTAACATACTCGAATTGACTTTCTTTGCCACGTGCAACATATAACGAAATAAACCTTCCTTTGCGACTAACGCTATCAAAGCCGCCACTAATGCAATCATATGAACTTCAGGGATCAAATCAGGGTTGAGCAGTTTCTCAATGGCAGACCACACCATTCCCACCCCAACAATCAATAAAATAATTCCCAAAATTAATGATGCCCCATTTTCATAACGAAAATGCCCATAAGGATGGTCTTCATCGGGTTTTTTGTGGCTCTTTTTATTGGCGATTAAAACAACAAAATCCGCGATTAAATCAGATAATGTGTGTATCCCATCCGCAATCAAGCCCGATGAATGAGAAAATATACCAATAATAATCTGCCAAATTGATAAAAGCGTATTAACTAGCACACTGATCAATGTGCTCTTCTTCGCTGCCTTAAATTTAGCTTGTTGAACCTCAAATTCTTTGCTTGGCTTACTGACGATTTCATTTTTATTCATAACATCATTTCTTTAATGAAAAACAAAATAATTATCATTTAAATAATCTTTTAAATCAACAAGTTAAATGACCGATAAAATAATAGTCGCACATTAACGGTTAAATGTCTCATCATAAATTGTAACCAGATAGCGTAGATGCAAATGCCTATTCTTTACTTTTTGATTACAAATGCGCTCATTATTTAAAATATCGATAAATGAGCACTTAATAGCATTTCTCCCAGCTTATTTAACTTATAGTATATAAATAGTGAATTGCTATAATCGATTTCAAATAACATATGGATGAGGTGGCTATGTATAAAAAAATTCTAGTTCCTATTGATTTGTTAGAGGATGAACTGAATCAGGACATCATAAAACATGTTGAAGCCTTAGCCATGTTGGGCGCACCTGAAATTCATTTTTTATCCGTCATTCCGAGTGTTGAATTATTCTTTGGTATTGAAATTGCTGTACTGCCTGAAAGCCAGAAAAACTCAGCAGAACGCTCAATTTTGGCGATGCGTGCGTTAGAAGAGATAATTAAAGATATTAAAGTGCCAGATAAGCAAATTAGTTGCAAAGTTAGCATTGGTTCAGCAAAAGATGAAATCTTGGATTATGCACAAGAAATTGATGCGGATTTAATTATGGTAGGTTCACACCACCCAAGCACTTCAACCTATTTATTAGGTTCAACCGCGTCTGCTATTGTTCGCCATGCAAAAACATCGGTCTTTGTGATCCGCTAAAATACAGGATAAAAAATGCCGCTAATTAGCGGCATTTTTTATTTATTTTTTGGTGGAATCAATTAGTTTATCGTCTGTTGACCAAATACGATACTTTACATCCATATCGGCAGGTGCATAGACTACGATTGGCAGTTTGCTGTTATAGCGAACAAATGCATCATCACCTAATTGAGTGGTAATAAAGCGGTCTTCAGCTGGCTTAGTGCAAGCCATCATCGTTGATGCAGGCCCTTTAATTTCATCCAGTTTATAGTAGTCGTAGCCCCAACCATCTAAGGTTTTCTTATCGAGATCTCCCATAAACCATTGGTGGTTGCAATCTGCTTTAATTGTTTTACCAATGACCAGCTCAACCATGTAATTATTTTCATTTTGCTGGTTCGCGAGTTGAATCACATGACGAGTCATTCCTGATTCTGCTTTTGGATATGGCGCGATCTTTTCCAAGTCCTCCGTTGCTACTGCACAAGATGAGACAAGTGCCGCTGCCATTACAGATAAAATCGCTTTCTTCATCATTTATTCCTATTTCAAAAGAGAAAATCAATTAAAAACTCTAGGTTCCACTACATAGTAAGTCAATTACACTACAATTATCACTATAGATGATTCTTAATTACAAAAATATAGGTTTCCCACAGTAGATAGACGTAATAATACTTAATTTTAGTATAAGGATCATAAAAATGATAAAAATTATGTAAATTACCCGCTAATTTAATGCACAAAATATACGCACTGATTATACTAAATTTGAGGCTTAATACATTCTGAGGAGGTAGTATGTTATCAGCAGATCAAGATTTAGTTTCAAAATTAGTATCTACACATCCCCGTTTTCAAATGCTATATGAAAAGCATCATCAACTCGATAAAGAAATCAGTAAACTCGAAGGCCCTTCTGGCGCTGGCTACAACGAGCATGTAGTCAAACTAAAAAAAGAAAAATTACATCTTAAAGATGAAATGCAAAAAATAATGCAATCTAGTCTGTAACCTATTAAAGATAGACTCAATAAGTTTATCTGTTTATTGAGTATCCAAGTGGTTTCAGTTAAAGAGGGTAACCCACCGGTTAACCCTCTTTTTCATTATCCCTAAATTTATTGAACTCTATCAAAGAATATCTCGTTAAGCCCTCATAAGCTTTCTATTGAAACCAATAACATGTATATTAAATGCATGTTACCTTTTAAACATGGAGGCATCATGGCTGGTAAACGAATAAATCGGGAAATTAAAACGATTGGAAAAATGATTAATATCTATGAGAAAGCACACCCAGCTGCCAATGACACCCCTGATTATTATCAAAAACTTTTCGCCTATGCCGTTAATCGCTTAGAAAAATGCCGTTATGGGGAAGCAAAACCAGCCTGCAAGCAATGCCTTATCCACTGTTATCAACCGAAGATGCGAGAACAAATGAAATTAGTGATGCGCTGGGCGGGCCCTAAAATGTTGATACATCATCCAATACTCGCCATTCGGCACTTACTGGATGATCGTAAACCGGTTCCTGAGCTCCCATCTAAATCCAGCAATCGCTCAGCAAGAGATCGTGAGACACAATAATAAAAGAAGATTTAACCGATAAAAACAGTAACACCAGCATAATCCTCATATCTCTAAACGGAATTTCCAGCTTAATATAATATAAGAAAGCTTTATTTTTTTTAACAAGGTGCGTTGAACAACTAAATGTTACTATCCAACTGTTTTATTAGTATTTTTAAAATCACCATTCATTTTCCTACAATCGATGATTTTAAGAATGTAATGACTAAACCTGAATACCCTTGACTCAAAGTGATTAAAAAGCGAACAAATAAAAAATAGTAACCCAAAATAACTAATTACTAAAATCTATATTTATACTACCTATTAAAACCATTAACACCACCTATCAATTAAAAATAGAGACTTACATCTCATTATTAAGCTATTTAGCACCATCTTGATAAAAATAAATAATCATTAGGATTAAATAAACAAATAACTTGAGTAAATAATCATTAAATACATAAGAATTATTTATAATAATTATTTTTTACGAATATTATCACAATTATTAACATGGTAATAAAACCCATAATTACACTAAAAATGATGAACACGTTTAAAAACAAAAATAAACACTGATTATGTGTAAAAAAAACAAAAAAATTTACATCCAACATCCACAGCTGAATTAGAATAAAAAACCAAATGTTACCGATAACTACAGAATATTATAAAATAAGGGTGCAGCGCAGAACGGTAAAAACGATCCTTTTGAGTGTTTAGCTCGAAAAAACCATGTTTTGAAACATTTATTTATATTTAAAATTACAAAATGACACATAAATAATCGATTTATATAATTTCAACCATACAAGTAATGTCCATTTTTTATATCACTCAGCATTCTTTTTCTGATATTTAATTTTGACAATAGAATTTTAATAGTATGAATATGATTATTTAGGTGACTATCATGCAAATCAAAAGCAATTCAAATCAACAAGTTATTAAAAGAATGTCGATCGATAAAGACATGCCTCATACCATTATCGATTTGGCAACTAAAGGCCTTATTATCGTTGAAAAGGGAAATTTATTACTAGAAACCCCTGCAAATGCACAAGTTTTAAATGAAGGGGATATCTTATACCATAAACAAGGTTCTTATTCGTTCCAAACATCAGACCTTGCTACCAACTGCCAATTACTTTGGATTGCATTGGACGATAATTTTTTACGTGAGTTTATCACTGTGCATGGTTCAAAATTGAGCGAAATAGAACGTTTTGAAGATACGTCATCCGATATCATCAAGTTTACGTCATACCCTTTAATCGATGATATCAAAAATAGCTTAAACACGTTTATTGATCATGAATACCCTGAAGTCGTCGTTTCATTACGTGTCAGCGAATTATTATTACTGCTATCTTATAGCGAACAAGGCTCTGTATTGCTCTCGAACTTTAAACAACTAAGCAACCGCCAAGCAGCACGTTTGCAGCTTTTTATGGAAAACAATTACTTAAAAGAATGGAAGTTAAGTGAATTTGCACGTACGTTTGGCATGGGACTGACAACATTTAAAGAGTTGTTTAATACCGTTTATGCAACATCGCCACGCTCGTGGATTAGTGAGAAGCGCATTATGTATGCACACCAATTATTGGTAAATACAGCGATGAGTATTGTTGAAATTTCAATGGAAGCTGGTTTTTCAAGCCAATCTTACTTTACACAAAGTTACCGAAAACGTTTTGGCTACACACCGAGTAAATCAAGAATTACAGCTTGATAACTCCGAATAAATGAGCATAGACACATGCCCTGTCAGTTATAGAAATTTCTGATTTAACTATAATCTGGCAGAAAGGCAGCCAAAAAACCTATCTTTATCACTATTTTCACAGCTAACTCTTCGTCATAAAAAAGGCAATTTGCCTTGATGACAAATCGCCCGTTCAAAACCTAAATGACTTTTTCGGTTATTTGACTTTCATAATCTTCAAATCAATGATGGACATAGAGTTTGGCGGTATTTCACCTGGAATCCCCTCTACCCCATAACCACCTTCTGGCTTAATGTAGACTTTCACCATTCCGCCTTCCCCTGCTCGTTCAACAAACGAATTCAACGGTGTTGGCAGTTCATTATAAGGCAGTGTCACTGGGTTTTTATCGGTATACATAACCGTTACCGTCCCATCCGTTAGCTGCTCTCGCATAATAAAGGTGATATCTTTCTTTTTAACATCACTAATCGGCGTACCACGCTGAATAATTTTATAGTATGTATTATTATCCAGTTTGCTGTATTTTTGTGCCGTAATATCTTGAATTATCTTCTGATTTTTCTTAGCATTCTCTTCTGCGACCACTTTAGTATCTTTACTTGGTGGCACACGCCCTGCAAGCCCAGCACTTGAACCCGTTTTGCCTTTCGCTTTTAGCGCAATATTTTCATCTTGTAACTGAGTAATACGGCGATTTAAGTCCATAATTTGTGACTTAAGCCCTTCATCACTCGAGAAAGACTTTTGTGCATCTAACTCTGCCTGTAATTTTTTCAATTGCTCCTGAGCCGACGCTAATTCTTTTTGTGCATTAGTCGCAGAGCTAAGTTTTTGAGCATCTAATTTCAGGGCACTAATTTGTTTATTTGCATCAGCAAGCTGTGACTCAACCTCAGCTTGTTTTTTAGATTTCGCTGCGATGTCACTCTCTAACTTACTAATTTGTGTTTCTTGTGCTTTCGTTTGTTTAACAAACTCCGCATTTTGCAGCTCTAATTTTTTCTTTTCATTTTCTTGTGACGCTAACGCATCTTGAATAGATTTTTTCTCTGAATCTAACTTACCTAACGCATCTTCTTTTTGTTTCAGCTGCGCCAATTGTTTATTCAGATCGGCAGTTAAAGCTTTCACTTGCTGATCACTCGCCTGCCCAATTAAAGTCGTTTGTTTTTCAACATCTTTTTGTAATTTTTGCAGATCTGTATTTGCTTTCGCTAACTGTTTTTGTGCTGTAGCAAAGTTTTGCTCATTTTGGGCAAGTGCGCTTTGAAGCTGCTGTTGCTGCTTTTGACTTTCAGTATATTGTTTAGAAAGTGTATTTTGGGCAGCTTGGTGCTCTTGTAGTTGCTGCTTAGCCGCAGCAAGCTCCGACTCTAACGTAATTTTCTGAGCAACTTTAGCGGATTGCTCGACAAGTGACGCTTGGATTTTATCTGCTTGCTGCGTTTTTTCTTTCAATTGCGCAGAAAGTTGCTGATTTTTTTGCTCTAATTCTTTCGATGTCGCTTGCTGTTTCGTTAGCGCATCTTGCGCTAAACGGCTATCTGTCTCCGCTTTCTTCAAACCATCTTCTTTTTGCTTTAACAGTGCGATCTGTTTATTTAAATCGACGGTTAATGCTTTAATTTGTTGATCCGTGGCTTGGTTCATTAATGCAGTTTTAGTTTCTATATTCGCTTTTAACGTTTTAAGCTCTGAATTCGCGGTATTTAATTGCTCTTGTGCGGTGACATAATTTTGCTCATTTTTCTGAAGTAATGCTTGTAATTCTGCTTGTGTCTTTTCACTATCAGCAACTTGTTTGGCTAAAGAGCTTTGTGCACTTTGGTGCTCTGCCAGCTGTTTTTGAGCCAATGCTAACTCACTTTCTAAACTAGCTTTGCCTTCTGCTTTAGTTGTTTGAGCAGATAATAACGCTTGAATTTTATCTGCTTGCTGTGATTTTTCCGCTAATTGAGCTGCTAATTGCTGATTTTTCTCAGTCAATGTTTTCTCTGTTGCTTGCTGTTTAGCTAATGCATCACGCGTTGCTTGGCTTTCTGCTTGGGCTTTTTTCAAGTCCGCTTCTTTTTCTTGCAATAAGGCAACTTGCTTATTAAGGTCGAGTGTTAGTGCTGCGACTTGCTTATCATTCGCCTGTCCCATCAATGCAGTTTGCTTTTCAACCTCTTTTTGCAGTTTTTGCAGGCCTGCATTGGCTTTATCCAACTGCCCTTGTGCAGTTGTGAAATTCTGTTCATTTTGGCTTAATTTAGCTTGTAAATCAGCTTGTTGCTTTTCACTGGCGGCTAATTGCTTCGCCAATGTATTTTGCATTGATTCATGTTCAGCTAATTGTTTTTTCGCCGTCGCTAATTCGCTTTCTAACGCAGCTTTATCCGCCGCCTTCGCCGTTTGTGTGGCTAATGCCGCTTGAATTTTATCAGCCTGCTGTGATTTTTCCGTTAACTGCGCCGCTAATTGCTGGTTTTTCTGCTCTAGCTCTTTGGCCGCAGCTTGCTGTTTTGCTAGCGCATCACGAGTTAATTGGCTGTCCGCTTCAGCTTTTTTCAGCCCATCTTCTTTTTGTTTCAGCAACGTAATTTGTTTATTTAAATCCGCCGTGATGGCTTTAACTTGCTCATCGCTGGCTTGATTTAATAATGCTGTTTGTTTTTCGACATCTTTATGCAGTTGTTGTAAATCCGCATTAGCTTGCTGCAACTGTGCTTGCGCCGTGGCATAATTTTGTTCGTTTTGGCTTAATTTAGCTTGTAAATCAGCTTGTTGCTTTTCACTGGCGGCTAATTGCTTCGCCAATGTATTTTGCATTGATTCATGTTCAGCTAATTGTTTTTTCGCCGTCGCTAATTCGCTTTCTAACGCAGCTTTATCCGCCGCCTTCGCCGTTTGTGTGGCTAATGCCGCTTGAATTTTATCAGCCTGCTGTGATTTTTCCGTTAACTGCGCCGCTAATTGCTGGTTTTTCTGCTCTAGCTCTTTGGCCGCAGCTTGCTGTTTTGCTAGCGCATCACGGGTTAATTGGCTGTCCGCTTCGGCTTTTTTCAGCCCATCTTCTTTTTGTTTCAGCAACGTAATTTGTTTATTTAAATCCGCGGTGATGGCTTTAACTTGCTCATCACTGGCTTGATTTAGCAATGCCGTTTGTTTTTCAACATCTTTACGCAGTTTCTGTAAATCTGTATCAGCTTGCTGCAATTGTGCTTGCGCCGTAGCATAATTTTGTTCGTTTTGACTTAATTTAGCTTGTAAATCAGCTTGTTGCTTTTCACTGGCGGCTAATTGCTTCGCCAATGTATTTTGCATTGATTC
>NZ_JBSICC010000040.1:0-20833 GCF_058245955.1 Providencia sp. UF-224
ATCCGTAGCTCAGCTGGATAGAGTACTCGGCTACGAACCGAGCGGTCGGAGGTTCGAATCCTCCCGGATGCACCATCATAAGAAAGACTCCTCAACTTGAGGAGTTTTTTTTTGCCTGAAAAGTCAATTAAATAACATTTTCAATGCATCTTTTGCGCTAATCCCTCCTAAACCACACATCTAGACAGCGACAATTTATGTGATTTAAGCTAAAGTAATTGCCTTAATAAAATAAATTAACATCACAGGCGGGAGGTCGATTTGATCCCGGACGTATCGAAAGCGCTCTCATGGTTAGAGGCGCACCCAGAAACACTCAATGGCATTCAACGTGGTATTGAGCGCGAAACATTGCGTGTAACTCCAACAGGCTCAATTGCAGAAACGCTGCATCCTGAAGAGTTAGGGCAAGCTTTAACACATAAATGGATCACGACAGATTTTGCGGAGTCCTTACTCGAATTTATTACTCCTGTAGATAAAAGTATTAGCCATAACTTGGCTTTTCTCAGGGATTTACATCGCTATACTGCGCGTCATCTTCAAGATGAAAGAATGTGGCCACTCAGTATGCCGTGCTTTATCGAAAGTGAAGATAAAATCACTCTTGCTCAATATGGTACTTCTAATGTCGGGCGCTTTAAAACCCTATACCGTGAAGGCCTTAAAAATCGTTATGGCGCATTGATGCAGACGATAGCAGGGGTGCATTATAACTTTTCTTTGCCAACTGAGTTTTGGCAGGCATGGGCAGGTGTTGATGATCCTGAAAGTGAAAGCGGTAAAGAAAAAATTTCAGATGGCTATTTACGCTTGATCAGAAACTACTATCGTTTTGGCTGGGTGATCCCATATCTATTTGGTGCATCCCCTGCTATTTGTGGCTCTTTCTTAAAAGATAGGGATACCACGTTAACATTCGATAAAACCGAATGTGGCACTTATTATTTGCCTTATGCGACATCTTTACGCATGAGTGACCTTGGTTATACCAATAAATCACAAAGTGATTTGAATATTACATTCAATAAACTGGGTGAATATGTTGAAAACCTGAAAAAAGCCATTCACAAGCCTTCCCCTGAGTTTGAAAAACTGGGTGTGAAAAAAGATGGCAAATACGTTCAGCTTAATTCTAACGTGTTGCAAATTGAAAATGAACTCTATGCCCCAATAAGACCTAAACGCGTCCCTAAAGGCACTGAGTCGCCTTCTGATGCGTTATTGCGTGGTGGTATCGAATACATTGAAGTGCGCTCTTTAGACATCAACCCGTTCAGTGCTATTGGTGTAAATGAAACCCAAGCGCGTTTTGTTGATCTATTCTTAATATGGTGCGTGCTTGCCGATGCGCCAGAAATGAATGCTCAGGAACTTGATTGTTGTCGCCAAAACTGGAATCGAGTGATCCTCGAAGGGCGCAAACCTGGCCAAGTGATTGGTTTTGGTTGTGGTAGCGAAGTGAAACCATTGGTGGAAGTCGGCCAGCAGTTATTTAATGATTTGATTCGTGTCGCTGAAGTGCTCGACACTTGTTGTGATGCGAAATATCAAGATGTTTGCCATCAGTTTGTTGCGATGTTTGAAGACCCAACCCTAACATACTCCGCGTTAGTCATGGATGAAATGTTAGAAAAAGGCATCGGGGGTTACGGGTTAGAATTAGCTGAAAAATATTTTGAACAGTTAATCAATGAGCCGTATGAAGTCATCACGGAAGAACAGTTTGAACAAGCAAGGTTAGCTTCTATTGAGAAACAAGCGAAGATGGAACAGAGCGAAACTGAATCCTTTGAAGACTATCTACGCATTCACGCAGGACGCTAAAAGAAAGTGGCCACTCAAGGTGGCCAAATAAAAATCTCTTAGAGAATTAGGGATGATAACAAATTGCGCGTCTTTCATTAATTAAGACTCCGCATTTTCAAAATAGTTTCATTTATTTTAAAAATATATTTTTAATTTTTGAGGAGGTCACGAAATGCCATTATTAGATAGCTTTACTGTCGATCATACTCGCATGGCAGCGCCCGCTGTTCGTGTGGCAAAAACGATGAAAACGCCAAGTGGTGATACCATCACTGTTTTTGATTTGCGTTTTACCGTGCCAAATGAAGAAGCGATGACGGAAAAAGGGACTCACACATTAGAACACTTATTCGCAGGTTTTATGCGTGACCACCTTAACGGCAATGGTGTCGAAATTATCGATATCTCCCCGATGGGTTGCCGCACTGGGTTTTACATGAGTTTGATTGGTCAGCCAGCTGAACAGCGTGTCGCTGATGCGTGGAAAGCCGCAATGGAAGATGTTCTAAACGTCAAAGACCAAAACAAAATTCCAGAGTTGAACGTATATCAGTGTGGCACTTATAAAATGCATTCACTGGAAGAAGCTCAGCAAATCGCGCGTAATGTGTTGTCATCAAACATTGGTATCAATAAAAATGATGATTTAGCATTACCAGCGGACAAACTGGAACAGCTTCACGTTTAGTTTTTGATGTGTTCTTGCATATAAAAAACGTCTGAATTATTCGGGCGTTTTTTTGCGAAAAAAAACTATAAGTCAGGGATTTGAGAGCTAAAAGTCAGCGGGGTGATCCTCACTTGCTTAATGGTATTCTCATTCATGGCCAATACCTCAATCATGTAATGACCCACGACAATTTGCTCTTCAAGCTGTGGAATATCTCCGATTACCTCGAGTACCATACCGTTAACCGTTCTAGGTCCGTCCACAGGCAAATTCCAATCAAACGCCTTATTCAGGTCTCGAATACTGGCTGAGCCGTCTACAAGGACACTACCATCGCTTTGAGGCAAAACTTCTTCTGCTAACGAAGGGGACATCGAAGTCGTAAAATCACCGACAATTTCTTCTAATATATCTTCTACCGTGATTAGCCCTTGAATTTCGCCGTACTCATCTACAATAATCCCCAGCTTTTCTTTTTTGTGTTGGAAGTTAATGAGCTGAACATTTAGCGGTGTACTATTGGGAATAAAATAAATATTGTCTGCAGCTTTAATGAGATTCTGTTTGTTGAACTCACGTTTTTCCATCATTAATCGATAGGCTTCTCGTACCCGTAAAATACCAATTGAATCATCGAGGGAGTCACGGTAAAGCACTATCCGGCCGTGAGGAGAATGCGTTAGCTGCCTGATAATTGATTTCCAATCATCATTAACGTCAATGCCGACAATTTCATTCCTTGGCAGCATAATATCGCCAACCGTCACCTTGTCTAAATCCAGTATGGAAATCAGCATGTCTTGATTACGGCGGCTAATCTTATGTTTTGACTCATTAACAATAGTGCGCAGCTCTTCCTTGTTTACTGCATCTGTGCGAGCCGTTAAGGAACGAATACCTAAACAACGTAAAAGGAGTGCAGAAATCGTATTAAAGGTCCATACCACTGGCATCATAATGATTTGCAAGGGTTTTAGAAGATAGCTGCTGGGGAATGCGATTCTTTCAGGGTAGAGTGCAGCGAGTGTTTTTGGCATCACTTCTGCAAAAATCAGGATCACAAACGTTAAAATCCCCGTTGCCATCGCCACACCTGCGTTGCCATATAAGCGAATGCCTATGATGGTGGCTAAGGCAGAAGCAACGATATTAATTAAGTTATTGCCAATCAGAACGAGGCTGAGCAGTTTATCCGGGTGTTTAAGCAGTTTTTCGACACGAATTGCCGAGCGGTTACCTTGTTTTGCTAAGTGTTTTAAGCGATAGCGATTTAATGTCATCATCCCCGTCTCTGAAGCGGAGAAGTAGGCTGACACAAAAATTAAAACAATCAGTATGATGATTAGCGTACTGGTAGACACATCATCCAAAACAAGGTTCCTTATTGCAATATGGGAAGGCTAGTGAAAACTCAAGGTACCATAAACTGTTGGAGTAGACGGTTACCAAAAAAAGCCATGGTTAAAATGATTGAGCCAGCCACATGGAAGAATAAAACGCGTTTTCCGCGCCAGCCACCGTGGAAGTGCCCCCAAAGCAAGGTAATGTAGACAAACCAAGCAATCACCGATAACACCGATTTATGGATGTTTTCTTTATCAAAGATATTATCCATATAAATAAAGCCAGTACATAAAGTGAGTGTGAGCAAAATGACACCTACTTGGGTGATATGGAACATTTTACGCTCTACCACCATCATCGGCGGCATATCAGGGCTAAATTTTAAGGTTTTATTTTTGAGTTGGTGGTCAATAAGCGCAACTTGAAATGCATACAGGGCTGCGATAAGTAACGTGGCATAGCTTAATAAGGCTAAACCGATATGTACAAACAGTGGCACGCTGGCTTCTAAGTGAGTAATAAACTCACCGGGCATGATTGTTGAAAGCAATAAATTAATGATAGCAAAGCTATACACTACAGGGGTTAAGTACCATGCTTTTCCACAATAGGCGACAACAGTCATAATCAGGCACATCAGTAAACTTACCGCAGAACCAAGGTTTAGCAGAGTGAGATTCTGTCCATCAGCTTCACTAAAAATGAGTAATTTTAATGTGATGGCGTGCGTCACTAACGCAACAATGGCAAGTAACATTGCCAAACGGCGATAAAGTGGTTGCTTGCGCACTTGGCCTGGAACGATCAGCAGCAGGCTGATCATGTATGTACAAACTGCTATGACTGCAAATACTGGCATAGTATAGTGTCGATATTCATTTTTAGTGGAAAGTTATTTTATAGTATAACGTGTACGGGAGCTGGCTCCAACTATTGGTCGAGCCAATCATGGTACATTCGCGATAGATAGCACTTCATGTACCTACAGTTTCCACTGTTTTCCCAGAAATTCATGCCATAATAGCCCGTATCATCTGTTTCAAACAGAGGGCAGCGAAAAAATAGCAAGTGTGATACAATCGGGAAAATATTTTTTATCGTGCTTTTCCTTCGTTAAATTGAAGGTTTGATACTTATAATTCAACTTGTTGACACTAAAGCACTTGAAATTAGGCGCATTAGCAACCAGATCAGGCTAAACATCGGCCCATCAACAGAATTGAGCTAAGACATATGTTTGATAATTTAAGCGACAGACTATCGCGCACGTTGCGCAATATCAGCGGACGCGGGCGTCTCACTGATGACAATATTAAAGACACATTACGCGAAGTTCGCATGGCATTGCTGGAAGCTGACGTGGCGTTGCCCGTTGTCCGTGAATTTATCCAGAAAGTCAAAGAAAGTGCCGTTGGTCAAGATGTTAATAAAAGCCTAACACCGGGCCAAGAGTTCATTAAAATTGTTCAAAATGAACTGACTCGAGCGATGGGGGAAGAAAACCATCAGCTCAACTTGTCGGCTCAGCCGCCTGCGGTTGTGTTAATGGCGGGTTTGCAAGGTGCGGGTAAAACAACCAGCGTTGCAAAACTGGGTAAGCATTTAAAAGAGAAACAAAAGAAAAAAGTTTTAGTGGTCTCTGCTGACGTATACCGCCCAGCGGCGATCAAACAGCTTGAAACCTTAGCCGAATCGGTTGGCATTGATTTCTTCCCATCAGAAGTGCAAGAAAAGCCCGCGGCTATCGTACAAAAAGCCTTAAAGCACGCACAACTCCAATTCTACGATGTGTTATTGGTGGATACCGCAGGTCGCTTACACGTTGATGAAGCGATGATGGAGGAAATCCAAGAAGTTCATCGTATTATTAAGCCAGTTGAAACCTTATTCGTTGTTGATGCGATGACAGGGCAAGATGCGGCAAATACAGCGAAGGCGTTTAACGAAGCTTTACCATTGACTGGGGTAGTTTTAACCAAAGTTGACGGTGATGCGCGTGGTGGTGCGGCGCTGTCGATTCGTGCAATCACAGGTAAACCGATTAAATTCTTAGGGGTTGGTGAAAAAACTGACGCTTTAGAACCTTTCCATCCAGAACGTGTTGCTTCCCGTATCCTTGGTATGGGTGATGTGATTTCTCTGATTGAAGAGATTGAGCACAAAGTTGACCGTGATGAAGCGGAAAAATTAGCGAAAAAACTCAAAACGGGTGATGGCTTTGATTTAAACGACTTTTTAAGTCAATTAAAGCAAATGCGTAATATGGGTGGCATGGCGAGCATGATGAGCAAAATGCCGGGGATGTCCCAGTTACCAGACGCGGTTAAATCACAAATGGATGATAAAATCACGGTCCGTATGGAAGCGATGATTAACTCCATGACGCGCAAAGAGCGCGAAAAACCCGAAATTATTAAAGGTTCTCGTAAACGCCGTATTGCGGCAGGTTCGGGAACGACCGTGCAAGAAGTTAACCGCCTTTTAAAACAATTTGATGATATGCAACGCATGATGAAAAAAATGAAAAAAGGTGGCTTAGCCAAGATGATGCGCGGCATGAAGGGTATGATGCCTCCGGGTTTTCCGGGGCGTTAAGCAATAAAGCCTCAAACAAAACGCACTTTTGATTGATTTTTGTGTCAAAGTGAGTAAACTTTTCGGGCTTTTTATATGACAGCCGGACTCTATCCCTCGATGGAGTCTGGTTGTTTTGTTAACTAATGAGGATGTTATGGTAACAATTCGTTTATCTCGTGGCGGCGCTAAAAAACGTCCGTTCTACCAAATCGTTGTAACCGATAGCCGCAATGCGCGTGACGGTCGTTTCATTGAGCGTATCGGTTTCTTCAACCCGATCGCTGCAGGTCAAGCAGAAGAACTGCGTTTAGACTTGGACCGTGTTGAGCATTGGGTTGGCTTAGGCGCAACTATTTCTGACCGTGTTGCACAACTGGTCAAACAAGCTAAGAAAGCAGCTTAATCTGTCGCGGTGGTAACAATGAGCAAGCAAACTAAACTACAGCCACCTGAAAACCCAATTGTATTGGGAAAATTAGGTGCGGCATACGGTATTCGTGGTTGGCTCAAAGTTTTTTCGTCCACCGAGCATGCTGAAAGTATTTTTGAGTATCAGCCTTGGTTTATCCAACGTTCAGGTCAATGGCAACACATTGAAATTGAAGATTGGAAACATCATAACAAGGATATCATCGTCAAGCTGAACGGGGTCGATGACCGTGATGCAGCTGCGCTTTTGACTAACTTTGAAATTGCGGTTGATTCAACCCAACTTCCTGAGTTAGAAAACGAATACTACTGGAAAGACCTGATGGGCTGCCACGTAGTGACGTTACAAGGCTATGACCTTGGTACCATCACTGACATGATGGAGACCGGTTCGAATGATGTACTGGTCATTAAGGCGAATTTAAAAGATGCATTTGGCATCAAGGAGCGGTTGGTTCCGTTTCTTGATGGGCAGGTTATCAAGAAAGTCGATCTCGATGCCAAACTCATTGAAGTGGATTGGGATCCTGGTTTTTAAATCTCCGGTTGAACGGTTTTGATAAGTGGGACGATATCATGTGGATTGGTGTAATTAGCCTGTTTCCCGAAATGTTCCGCGCAATAACCGAGTACGGGGTAACTGGTCGGGCAGTGAAAAATGGCCTGCTAACATTTGAGTGCTGGAATCCGCGGGACTTTACCCACGATAGGCACAAAACTGTTGATGATCGCCCCTATGGTGGTGGTCCAGGCATGCTGATGATGGTGCAACCGTTAAAGGATGCAATCAACGCAGCAAGAACTGAGGCTGGTGAGGGTGCAAAGGTTATTTATCTTTCACCGCAAGGGCGCAAACTAAGTCAAGACGGTGTTTGCGAGCTGGCAACCAATGAGAAGCTAATTCTTGTTTGTGGCCGCTATGAAGGCATTGATGAGCGTATCATTCAAACCGAAGTTGACGAAGAATGGTCCATCGGCGATTACGTTCTCAGTGGTGGGGAGCTCCCCGCAATGGTGTTGATAGACTCAGTCTCTCGGTTTATACCGGGGGTGCTAGGTCACCAAGCTTCTGCTCAAGAAGATTCTTTTGCCGATGGCTTGTTAGATTGTCCTCACTATACCCGCCCTGAAGTGTTAGATGGCATGCAAGTCCCGGATGTATTACTTTCGGGGAATCACGCTAAAATAGATAGCTGGCGCATGAAACAATCACTTGGCCGTACCTGGCTTAGAAGACCTGAGCTTCTGGAAAGCCTAGCTCTGACTGACGAGCAGAGGATGTTGCTGACTGAGTTCCAACGTGAACATCAGTCTGAGCAACAAATGAATCCAGACAATTAATTGTCTAAACATATCAGTTTACCTAGGGTAAGAGAGTTATTATGAGCAACATTATTAAACAAATTGAACAAGAGCAAATGAAGCAGGACGTACCTTCATTCCGTCCGGGTGACACCGTGGAAGTTAAGGTATGGGTCGTAGAAGGCTCTAAAAAACGTCTGCAGGCATTCGAGGGCGTGGTTATCGCTATTCGTAGCCGCGGTCTGCACTCTGCATTCACTGTTCGTAAAATTTCTAACGGCGAAGGTGTTGAGCGTGTATTCCAAACTCACTCACCAGTCGTAGATAGCATTGCTGTTAAACGCCGTGGTGCTGTTCGCAGAGCTAAACTGTACTACCTGCGTGAGCGTTCTGGTAAGGCTGCTCGTATTAAAGAGCGTCTGAACGCCAAGTAATACGCTTTCGCTACATCCGAAAGTTGAAGAGGCCCGCCATAGTGCGGGCCTTTTTATATTCGTCACTATATTCGTCATATTTCAAGTTGTCGCTGTGTTGGCTTCGCTCAGCCACACAGGTCACATATTTATGTATGCTCCCTGCGATGTCCTCACTTTGCCGCCTTGCTACAACTCGAACTATTTAGAATATAGTTGAGAAGTTGATCTCTTAAATTGTAAATAAATGTTTACTAAAAAATATATTTTAGCTCTAATTTAAATGATTTTAATGTTGTAAATTTGTTAAATTTATTATTTATCAGTCAATTAGAATTATGTAAACTATTATTTACGACGGTGGAAATATTTTACATAAATGGATTGAATTGTTTACGATGCATGGTATGTTATTACCCATGCACTCAAACACAATACGTAAACAATAAACTAAGCAAATATAAGCTAATTAAGTAGGTAAAAAATGATCATGCAAAAAGATGTACTCAACAATGTGAATATTCAAGACGAGCAGGTATTAATTACTCCTGAGAGTCTGAAAGAAAAATATCCGCTGAGTCACAGCAACCTGCATGCCATTGCGACATCACGTCAAGTTATAGCGGATATTATCCATCAACGTGATCCTCGCTTACTCGTGGTATGTGGTCCTTGCTCAATCCATGATGTGGATGCTGCGATTGAATATGGTGAGCGCCTGCAAAAATTAGCCGAAGAGTTAAGTGATAGCTTATATATTGTGATGCGTGTGTACTTTGAAAAACCACGGACGACAGTGGGCTGGAAAGGCTTAATTAGTGACCCATTTATGGATGGAACATTCCAAATGGAAAAAGGCCTGCATATTGCTCGCGACTTATTGACTAACTTAGTCAACATGGGGCTTCCACTGGCGACCGAAGCATTAGACCCAAATAATCCACAATACTTAGGGGATTTATTCAGCTGGTCTGCAATTGGTGCAAGAACCACTGAATCACAAACCCACCGTGAAATGGCATCGGGTCTCTCAATGCCTGTTGGGTTTAAAAATGGTACGGATGGCAGTTTATCTACGGCAATCAACGCATTGAAAGCGGCTGCAATGCCACATCGTTTCATGGGAATTAACCAATCGGGTCAAGTTTGCTTATTGCACACCAAAGGCAACAGCAATGGCCATGTGATTTTACGCGGTGGTAAAACACCAAACTACAGCGCAGAAGATATTGCGGCATGTGAAGCCGAAATGCGTAAAGCAGGGTTGGAGCCATCATTAATGGTGGATTGCAGTCACGGTAACTCAAATAAAGATTACCGTCGTCAGCCACTGGTGGTTGATTCAATTATCGAACAAATTGTTAATGGTAATGAGTCAATTACAGGTATTATGCTGGAAAGCCATATTAATGAAGGCAACCAAACCTCTGAACAGCCACGCGATGCGATGAAGTACGGCGTTTCTGTGACAGATGCCTGCATTAACTGGCAGACAACAGAGACTGTATTGCGTAACTTACATCAGGCGCTATTGCCTGTGCTTGAACAACGCACGCAGAAATTGAGCAAAGTGAGCTGATCAAGGTATTAGTATGTCTGCTGAGTTATCCCATTTACGGGACCAAATTGATGCGGTTGATAAATCCTTATTGGATTTATTAGCCAAAAGGTTGCAACTTGTGGCGGAAGTTGGCGAAGTCAAAAGCTTACACGGGTTGCCAATTTATGTGCCAGAGCGGGAATCGAGCATGCTAGCGGCTCGCCGCGCCGAAGCAGAACGCATGGGGATCCCGCCTGATCTGATTGAAGATATATTGCGTCGGATCATGCGTGAATCTTACGCACGTGAAAATGACAAAGGTTTCAAGACGCTCAACCCGAATGCTGGCCCAATTGTTATCGTGGGCGGTGATGGGAAGATGGGGCGGTTATTTCATCGCCTTCTAACGTTGTCTGGTTACCAAGTGAAAACGCTGAATCAACAGGATTGGCCGCAGGCAGAATCCATTGTTACAGGTGCTAGCGTGGTGATGGTCAGTGTGCCAATCCACTTAACAGTTCAGGTGATCAATCAATTACCAAAATTGGGTAAAGACACTATTTTGATGGATATTGCGTCTATCAAACAACAACCATTAGAGGCCATGTTAGCTGTTCATGAAGGGCCTGTTTTGGGGCTTCACCCGATGTTTGGGCCTGATATTGGCAGCGTTGCAAAGCAAGTTTTTGCTTATTGCAATGGTCGTGGCGCAGAGTCTTATCAATGGTTCCTTGAACAGTTATTAGTTTGGGGCGCGCGTTTGAAAGAAATTTCAGCGCAAGAGCATGATAAAAACATGAGTTTTATCCAAGCATTACGCCACTTTACGACCTTTACTTATGGTCAAAACTTGGCAAAAGAGAATATCGATTTACAGCAGCTTCTTGAGCTGTCATCCCCCATCTACCGTTTAGAACTGGCGATGGTGGGGCGGTTATTTGCTCAAGACCCCCAGCTGTATGCGGATATCATCATGTCTTCGGATAAAAACGTAGAATTAATTCGCCGCTATCATCAGCTTTTAGGGCAATCTATTGAAATGCTTGAAAAGAAAGATAAAGCAGAATTTATTCGCCAGTTTAATCAAGTTAGTCAGTGGTTCGGTGAAGATGCCCACCATTTTATGAAAGAAAGCCAATCGTTGTTGCAACGTGCCAACGATAACCGCAAGTAATCATCCCCGCCTTCTATTGTGCTGTTTGCAGTAGAGGGCTTTTTTACTGTTAATTTATTGTTATTTCAGGTAATCTCTTTTTTTTTGACCATCCAATTTAGATATTTTATTTTAAATACGTAATTTTACTTATATCCTGTGCTTTTGATTAAAAAACTTCCTTTCCTGCCTAATAAAGAAATTTTCTCTCATTTAATGACAAATTAATCGATTCATAAAATTGATATTTAAAAATCGATCGATTTATATGGTAAAGATATGACGTATTTTACCGATAACACTACTCATTCAACGATGGCTAGCGTGGTAAACATATGTCTTTTAAAAATCTCAAAATTAGTATGAAGTTAACGATAGCATTTGGGGGATTTGTTACGCTTATTATTCTGAGCTCACTCTTTTCTTTGGCCAATATGAACCGAGCCAATGATGGGATGAAACAAGTTCTCTATGAAAGTTACCCTATTGCCTCAACAGCAGGGCAGATGATGGATAACTTTTATTCATTTATTGGTATTCAAGAATTGATTTTACTTGATGACCGAGGGAGCGATAAGCGGCGTGAAGAGTTAGCCAAAATTACATTAAAAATTAATGAATTGATGGAGAGCTTAGAAAAAAATGTCACGGACGACCGCTCTAAAGAGGTACTCTCTGAATTGCGGATTATTCGTCAACAATTCCACGCATCAATTTCTCGCATTAATACATTCCTTTCAGAAAATAATCGCCAAGCAGCTATTGATGAGATGATGACAAAGACATCAAGCATTCAGAGGGATTATCGAGATCACATCCAAACATTAATGGCTATTCAAGATCTCGAAATGCAGGATATTGGCCGTACTGTCAATGCCGATTATGAGAGCAATAAAATCTTACTGGCAATTCTCTCAGTGATCAGCATTGCTGCGGGTTGTGCGATGGGGTGGTTTATTACCATCATGATTACCCGCCCACTCGAAAGCGCTGTTGGTTTAGCACAGTCTATTGCCAATGGTGATTTAACGAAAGACGTTAAAGTGGACTCAAAAGATGAAACGGGAATTTTATTGAATGCACTGAATGACATGAAAGGCCAGCTAGTTGAAATTGTCCAAGAGGTGCAAAAAGGCTCTGAAAGTATTTCCGCTGCGGCAGGGCAAATCGTAGCCGGTAATCAGAACTTAGCCGCGCGCACTGAAGAGCAAGCTGCATCGGTTGAAGAGACAGCAAGTTCTATGGAACAAATTACTTCAACCGTAAAAAACACCACAGAACATACCCATGAAGCCAGCATGTTAGCAGAACAAGCAGCCGTTGTTGTACAGAATAATGGTCAGATGATGAATCAATTGACCAGTAAGATGCGAGCTATTAATACATCATCATTGCAAATGACAGACATTATTAATTTAATCGACTCGATTGCATTCCAAACCAATATTTTAGCGTTAAATGCGTCAGTCGAAGCGGCAAGAGCTGGCGAACATGGTCGCGGTTTTGCGGTGGTTGCCGGTGAAGTGCGCTTATTAGCACAAAAAAGTGCGGCATCAGCCAATGATATCAAGGGACTGATTGAGAACTCTTCATCGCAAACCAAAGAAGGTATGGAGCTCGTCGAAAAAGCGACTGAGCAAATTCATGGCATGATTGATAGTGTGAAGGAAATGAACGCGTTACTGCAAGAAATTGGTCAAGCAAGCCAAGAAGAAAGTGACGGAATTTCACAGATTAATAGTGCAGTGGGGCAATTGGATTTAACGACACAACAAAATGCTAGCTTAGTCGAGGAATCCGTTGTGGCGGCAGATTCATTAAATGAACAAGCATTCCACCTGAAAAAACTCGTGAATTACTTCCGTGTTAATTCTAACTATCAGTCAGAAACGACGGTGTAATCTTGATTAAAGGCTGCTTTTTATTTAAGCAGCCTTTAATGTTTAACTATGGTGCCACTTTTTCAGGTTCAACAGGAACAATATTTTCAGATGGATAGCAGCCTAATACTTTTATTGAACGTGTAATTGCAGAAAGTTCTTTGAGTGCTTGTTGCAGATTATCTGAACGTAAATTTGCATGAACGTCTACATAAAACATCTCTTCCCAAGGTTTGCCATTAATTGGACGAGACTCCAATTTACTCATAATTATCTTATTATTTTTTAAAATGACTAATGCATCAACTAATGCCCCTGCTTGCTGTCCTGTGGTGATCAATAGCGTGGTTTTAGCAGGAACTTGTTCAGTAACTTCAATAGATTGCGGTGCTACCACAATAAAGCGGGTCATATTGATTTGTTGGTTCGCTAAATTGTGCTCAACAACGTGTAAGTTATATAACGCTCCGCCTGCTTCGCTACCAAGAGCTGCCACATTGGGGGCGTTTTGCTCCGCAACCATCTGCATTGCCGTGGAAGTACTGTCGCAATATTTAATTTTCCACTGCGGGAATTGGGCTAAATATTGACTGCATTGCTGGAAAGGTTGAGGGTGGCTGTAAACTGTATCAATGAGGCTTAAATCGGTATTACCCGTGGTGAGCAAACAGTGGTTAATAGGTAAACGGATTTCCCCCACAATGGAGAGTGATGTATTTTGCAGTAAATCGTAAACATCATTAATTGCCCCTGAACTGGTATTTTCAATCGGTAAAATACCGTACTCTGCTTGCCCACTTTCAACTAATGAAAAAATATCTTGGAATTTATTACAGCTACATTCGACAAGTTGATCAAAATGACGAGCAGAATATTGGCGCGCTGCGATATGTGAATAAGAACCTTTGGGACCTAAAAAAGCAAAACGAGCAGTGTCACTCGGCGTTAAATTTAAGTGCTTTTGTAAAATCGCTTGTTGGGTCAATACCGAGTCTTCGATGATCATCTGAAATAAGCGAGTAATATAAAAGCCGTCAAGGCCAAGTGGCTTGCCTTTATTAATAAGAACATCCAAAAGCTGGCGTTCGCGGTCTTTATCACGAATAGGGCGGTTGTCATCAATTTTTGTTTCTGCAACTTCTGCTGCAAACCCACGGCGTTTTGCCAAAAGGTTTAGAAGCTCACTATCTAACTGGCTTATTTTTTCTCGTACTTTCAGTAAATTAGTGCTGTTTTCCATCCTGCCCACCCTGTAATGTCGTGATATAAAAAAAGCCCCCTAGTTGGGGGCTTTCTAATTTTGTCTTCTTTTCTTTCTCGAACGACAAAAGCCCCTAATTAGGAGTTGCTAAAGAAGAAAAAGAAAACAAAATTACGTTTCATGTGAATACCTTTAAATAGACTTGATTTAAATAAACCCGATACGCCATAAGAAGTCAATAAAAAAGAATTATAAACATAAAAAACGCGCCTATTGCAGGCGCGTTTTGCAAAGTTTCAAGATAAGTTGATAGATAATATAAAATTATAACGTAACGAGGTTCGCTTCTTTTACACTATTGTTGGCTCTTCTTGATTCTCCTTTATGTTGCACTTTATTGAGTTGTCTTTCGAGTTTGTTGATCAGTTCATTTATTGCAACGTACATATCTTCATGTTTGGCGCTAGCGACTAATTTACCTGTCGCTGTTTTGATATTTGCATCAACCATGAAACCTTGTGGCTCTTTTGATAAAACAATGTGCGTATTTATCAAGGAAACCTGCCACTTATCCAATTTTGTTAGACGGCTGTCAATGTGTTCACGAATAGCTGGGGTAATATCCATTTGTTTGCTAGTTATGTTCACTATCATAGTGTTACCTCTCATTGTTTCCGTCTTTGATGAATTCAGAATACGCGTTATCAGTAATAAAAAATTGATGTAGATCACATCTAATTCAGGGGGGATACAACTCACACCCGAAGTGTGATTTTGTATAAAAAAGGGAAGGAAAAGCATTGCCAAAATGAATGGATTAGGGGAAACTGATTAAGTTGGCTATCGGTACGGTTAATAGTCGGATCTTTTTTTGGGTTAAAATTTAGCTAATCTAAAAGATTGATTAATCAAGACAAAAAAGTAAGAGAACGCGGTAAATTTGGTAGCCAATCAGACAAACAAAAACAGCAGCCGAGGCTGCTGTTTTAGATCAAACTCGATATTATTGTGGGTTTGCAACAATAATACTTTCGGCTTTATTTGCTTCTTGATTTAAACCCATTTGTTTATACGCAATTTCCATGTATGGAAGGGCATTGCGTGTTGCTTCAGTGTCTGGGTAATCTTTCAGCATTTGTTCTGTACGATTAACAACCGCGACATAAGCACCCCGTTTGTTGTAATATTCAACCACAGAAAGGTCGAATTTTGCCAAACGTTCTTTTAAGTAGACTAAGCGCTTGCTAGCGTCGTTTGCATACATACTGTTAGGATAGTAGCGAACCAGCTGACTTAAGTCTTTAAATGCGACGCGAGCGTGCTGAGGGTCTCTATCTGAACGGTCGATACCAAACAAGCCTTGCAGTAAACTATCGTCCAAGGCCATCGCGGTTAAACCACGCATGTAAAGGACATAGTCAATATTTGGATGAGTCGGGTTTAAACGCATGAAACGGTCAATCGCGGCTATCGCCATTGGCAGCTCAGCTGATTTATAATAGGCGTAAATCAGGTCTAATTGAACTTGCTGGGCGTACGGGCCAAACGGATAACGGTTATCAAGGGCTTCAAACTGTTTGATAGCAGCTTTAAAGTTGCCATCCTGTAGTTTTTGCTGACCCGTTGCATAGATTTCAGCAGGGGAGCTATCAGGGCTGACTTCAGGGTTGCTGGAGCACCCAGCTAAAACCAGGCTCAACGTGGCTGCAGCCACCAGATTTTTCATACGTATCATCACGTGTAGGTTATCCTCTGAGTGTTTCGAGGGAGTCTATCCATAAGGCTCCCGGCAAAATTCGAGTTACAATAGCATATATTTTAAATGAAACGGCAGCGCCGTCAAAATACAAACACCAAAAAGTAGATTAATTTATGGCTCAACAAGTACAACTTAGTGCAATTATCGCTGAATCACAGCTCGGTCAACGTTTAGATCAGGCTTTGGCCGAATTGTTCCCTGATTATTCACGTTCACGCATAAAAGAGTGGATTTTAGATGATAGAGTGCAGGTTAATGGCAAAGTTATCAATAAGCCAAAGGAAAAAGTTTTAGGTAGTGAACAAATTTTAATCGACGCCCTTATTGAAGAAGATAATCGTTGGGAACCTCAAGATATTCCACTTAACGTTATTTATGAAGACGAAGATATCCTAATTATCAATAAACCGCGTGGATTAGTCGTGCATCCGGGTGCTGGCAACCCAGACGGAACAATCTTAAATGCTTTATTATACCGTTACCCAGAAATTGTTGATGTCCCAAGAGCGGGAATTGTTCACCGTCTTGATAAAGACACGACAGGGCTAATGGTGGTCGCAAAAACCGTTCCAGCACAAACGCATTTAGTGGAGTCTTTACAGTTAAGAGAAATCACGCGTGAGTATGAAGCGGTTGCCGTAGGTCGCATGACTGCGGGTGGTATGGTTGAAGAGCCGATTTCTCGCCATCCAATGAAAAGAACTCACATGGCAGTGCACCCAATGGGTAAACCTGCGGTCACACACTACCGTATTATGGAGCATTTTAGAGCACATACGCGTTTACGTTTGCGTTTAGAAACAGGCAGAACGCACCAAATTCGTGTTCACATGGCACATATCAACCATCCATTAATTGGCGATCAATTATACGGTGGCCGTCCTCGCCCATTGAAAGGTGCCACGGAAGAGTTTTTAGAAGTGATGCGTAATTTCGATAGGCAAGCACTGCATGCAACAATGTTGCGCTTGTATCACCCAATTTCAGGCATTCAAATGGAGTGGCATGCTCCGTTACCTGATGATATGGTTAAGCTTATTGAAGCCTTAAAGGCAGACACTGAACTTCATAAAGACAATATGGATTGGTAATGAGCACACTGATTTTCCCTGATTGGCCGCAACCTAAAAGCGTATCAAGTTGTAGCACAACCCGTGCTGGTGGTGTGAGCCTGCCACCTTTTAACAGCTTAAATCTTGGCGACCATGTTGACGATCGCCCTGAAGCCGTCAGTGAAAATCGCCAGCGCCTTGTCGACCTTGCTCAATTACCACAACAACCTGTGTGGCTTGAGCAAGTCCACGGTACGCATGTTCTTCATCTTGATGGCAGTGAAATCAAAAGCAAACAAGCGGATGCGGTATATAGCAATCAAGCAGGGCAAGTTTGTGCCATCATGACGGCGGATTGCTTACCCGTTTTGTTTTGCAACCAAGCTGGAACAGAAGTTGCAGCGGCTCACGCAGGGTGGCGGGGGCTATGTAATGGCGTACTTGAAAATACTGTTCGCCAATTTATCAGTCCCGCCAATGAAATAATGGCGTGGCTTGGCCCTGCAATTGGTACAAAAAAATTTGAAGTGGGTGCCGAAGTTAAGCAGGCGTTTGTTAATCAATCATCTGATTTGGCTTCTGCTTTTACACCTCATAATGATAAGTACCTTGCTGATATCTATTTATTAGCCCGTAAAAAGCTCAAGGCGGTAGGGATTAATGCCATTTATGGGGGCGATTTTTGCACGGTAAGTGATGAAAACAGATTTTTTTCCTACCGACGTGAGGGTAAAACGGGAAGAATGGCTTCTTTGGTATGGGTAAATAACTAGCGTTTGGAGTTTTACTCTAAATTAACAGATATAACAAAAATTATTCAATGCGAAACTTGAATATTTAAAAATAGACCTCATCTAGTATCCAGTAGCAAATTTAATCTCATTTATCGGAGGTGTTATGCGTCTGGATCGTTTAACTAATAAATTCCAGCAAGCTCTCGCTGACGCCCAATCTTTAGCCCTTGGGCGCGAAAACCAATTTATCGAACCTATTCATCTATTAAGTGCCTTATTTAATCAAGAAGGTGGCACTGTTCGTCCTTTGCTGACGACACTTGGCGTTAATGCCGTGCAATTTAAGCAAAAGATTGAAGATGCATTAGGGCGTTTGCCTCAAGTGCAAGGTGTGGCGGGAGACGTTCAACCATCAAGTGACTTAATGCGTCACTTAAACTTATGTGATCAATTGGCACAAAAGCATGGAGATGACTTTATCTCCTCTGAATTATTCCTTATCGCCGCTTTAGAAGCCAATACAACATTAGCAGACATGCTCAAAGCAGCAGGTGTTAATAAAGATAATTTAAAAAAGGCAATAGAACAGATGCGTGGTGGAGAAAAAGTGAATGACCAAAGCGCTGAAGACCAGCGCCAAGCCTTGAAAAAATATACTGTCGACTTAACTGAACGCGCAGAACAAGGCAAATTAGACCCAGTGATTGGTCGTGACGAAGAAATTCGTCGTACCATCCAAGTATTACAGCGTCGTACAAAAAATAACCCGGTATTGATCGGTGAGCCAGGTGTAGGTAAAACGGCGATTGTTGAAGGATTGGCTCAGCGTATTGTCAATGGTGAAATTCCTGAAGGGCTGAAAAATAAACGTGTTTTATCCCTCGATATGGGCGCCTTGATTGCAGGGGCGAAATACCGTGGTGAATTTGAAGAGCGTTTGAAAGCCGTTCTGAATGACCTTGCAAAACAAGAAGGTAACGTCATTCTCTTTATTGACGAGCTGCATACCATGGTTGGTGCAGGTAAAGCCGATGGTGCAATGGATGCGGGGAATATGTTGAAGCCTGCCCTTGCCCGCGGTGAATTACACTGTGTTGGTGCGACGACGTTAGATGAGTACCGCCAATATATAGAAAAAGATCCTGCGTTAGAGCGTCGTTTCCAAAAAGTGTATGTCGCAGAGCCTTCAGTTGAAGACACGATTGCAATTTTACGTGGTTTGAAAGAGCGTTATGAGCTCCATCACCATGTACAAATTACTGACCCTGCGATTGTCGCCGCAGCAACATTATCACATCGTTATATTACTGATCGTATGTTGCCAGACAAAGCTATCGACTTAATTGATGAAGCGGGTGCAAGCCTGCGTATGCAAATGGATTCAAAACCTGAATCCTTGGATAGATTGGAACGCCGTATTATTCAGCTGAAACTTGAACAGCAAGCACTGAAAAAAGAATCGGATGATGCGAGTAAAAAACGTCTTGAAATGCTAGAAGAAGAACTGGCAGAGAAAGAACGCGAGTATTCAGCATTAGAAGAAGAGTGGAAAGCGGAAAAAGCTTCGTTGACTGGTACTCAACATATTAAAGCTGAGCTGGAAAATACGCGTATCGAAATGGAAAAAGCGCGCCGCATGGGTGATTTAGCCAAAATGTCTGAATTACAATATGGCCGTATTCCAGAGTTAGAAAAGCAACTTGAAGCCGCAACCAAAGCGGAAGGTAAAAGCATGAAGCTTTTACGTAACAAGGTGACGGATGTTGAAATCGCTGAAATTTTGGCGCGTTGGACAGGTATTCCTGTTTCAAGAATGCTGGAAAGTGAGAGAGAGAAACTGTTACGTATGGAACAGCAACTTCACCAAAGGGTGATTGGTCAAGACGAAGCCGTTGTTGCAGTATCGAACGCAATTCGTCGTAGCCGCGCAGGGTTGTCTGATCCAAATCGACCGATTGGTTCCTTTATGTTCTTAGGGCCAACTGGGGTTGGTAAAACCGAGTTATGTAAAGCGTTAGCGAACTTTATGTTCGACAGTGATGATGCAATGGTGCGCATCGACATGTCCGAATTTATGGAAAAACATGCGGTATCACGTTTAGTGGGTGCACCTCCGGGGTATGTTGGTTATGAAGAAGGTGGGTACCTTACGGAAGCAGTAAGACGCCGTCCATATTCTGTCATTTTGTTAGATGAAGTTGAAAAAGCACACCCTGATGTTTTTAACATCTTACTGCAAGTGTTGGATGATGGGCGTTTAACGGATGGTCAAGGTCGCACTGTGGATTTCCGTAATACCGTTATCATCATGACGTCTAACTTGGGTTCTGATTTAATCCAAGAAAGATTTGGCATGATTGGTTACTCAGAAATGAAAGATATGGTGATGGAAGTGGTATCTCATAGTTTCAGGCCTGAGTTCATTAACCGTATTGATGAAGTGGTTGTGTTCCACCCATTAGGTAAAGAACAAATTACGAATATTGCGAATATTCAATTGGCGCGTTTGTATAAACGTCTTGAAGAGCATGGTTATGAAGTTACAGCGACACCAGCAGCACTTGAGAAAATTGGTGAAGCAGGTTTTGACCCAATATTTGGTGCAAGGCCATTGAAACGTGCAATTCAGCAGGAAATTGAAAATCCATTAGCACAAGAAATCTTGTCTGGTCGATTACTTCCTGGTAAAGCTGTTGTCTTAGATGTAGAGAACAACGAAATTGTAGCAAAACAGTAATCAATGAAGCCAGATTAGTTCATTGATCCAATAGTAAAACCCAAAGGCGGCATTCAATATGCCGCCTTTTTCTTATCAAATGGGCAATAAAAAAGCAGTTATTGGCCTAAAACTGGGCGTAAAGTGTAAAAGATAATCAGTTGAAAGTTATTTTCAAAAAAACACTTGCCAGATTTTTCTGACTCCCTATAATGCGCATCCACTGACCGGGAACAAGACAACGCAAAGCGCGA
>NZ_JBSICC010000041.1:0-20581 GCF_058245955.1 Providencia sp. UF-224
TAAAAAGCTAATAATTTGATAATTAAAGTAATATTTTAATACGGTGGCACATTTCGAGGAAATGTGCACAACCCCCCTAGATGGGTTAATTGCCATTCTTTTTTATTTGAAGCTAGCCGTACTTTAGCTAGATCTGCATCAACTAATGCTTCCATTTTAGCGTTTATCCATAAAGAATCGTCCTTTATTGTAGAAATAGGCCATTGAGTTTCGCCTAAACATAGTGGTGGCTGTCTATCTAAGGCTTCCTGAATTAATTTTTTGAATTCATTGTTGTTGTCGCTGTGACTAAAAAAAGAAAAAGTTAAACAACAAACAAGTAAATAGCATCTCATTGAATTCTCTTTAATATTGATGGTATAAAAAAAGGGGCTTGTTACAAATAATAGGTTAGTGTGTTTTTTGCTTAAGACCAATTGCGTATTTCACGTTAAAATCGTCTCCATATTGAATAAGCAATTCATAAAGGCAGATCGCTTCTGCACCTGATATTCAGGTTTATATCAACGTTGCCATTTATCGACAGGCTTGTTCATCCGTCATTGTATTTAAATAGCAGTTTAGCCGGTCTGGGAATATACATGAAGCAGAGTATAAAAGACGAGGAGGGAGTTGCCTAGAAATAGAGCGGCTTTGCCGCGATGCTCACGCCAAAGGCGTGCTTATATTCTAAATTTGCTCGTAGCTCTGGTATAACTATTGTTTCATAATAATAGTAATTTATTTTCCCATTTTTTCTTGTTGTGGAGTGATACCAAAATAACGGTGGTATTCTCGGCTAAATTGGGATGCACTTTCGTAGCCAACATCAAAAGCAATAGTTGTAATATTGATATTTTTTCTATTAACCAAATGCCTTGCCTCTATTAATCGGAGATTTTTTTGATATTGCAATGGGCTAAGTTTGGTGGTTTCTTTAAAGTGCAGATAAAAATTAGAGCGACTCATTCCCACTTGTTTAGCCAGCCTGTCAACATCAAGCGGCTCACGGAAATGGTGACGTATCCATTGAATAGCCTGGTTGATCTGGTTGATTGCCCGCCCTCGATTAAGTTGATAACGAAGATAACCGCCCAACTTGCTTTTCAGTAAATAATAATGAATCTCTGCCTGAAAAAGAGGCAAAAGGAATGAAATATCTTTGGGACAATCAAGCAATCTGGTTAAGCGAACCAACACATTACAAAGAGAGGTAGAAACCAGGGCAACTTGAGTATGGTGGTTTTGCTCATTTTTCTCCATTAGCCCATCAAGTTTTGCCAATTCTGTATAATCTAACTCTTAACTTTTAGCCCAATAGCGGATATTACAACTTTGCTATTACAACATTGGTGCGTATAATCTAGATTATGTTAAATATGATATTGCATTAATAACCAGCCTTAATAGCTCAAGAATTGTGAGCTCCCTATTGACTTAGAGTCGTGTTCAGATTAGTTAGATAGAGTACCTACCAACAGTGTAGTTATCAGTGCTGGTTAATTTCTGAAAGCAGTAACATCCAACGGTGTGTGTAATGAGTTTTTGGTTTTACAGTGTACATATGGTAAAGCGGTCTTCAGTCTCATTCATACTTTGCTGGTTCGAGTAGAGGTGCGCCGCTGGAAGTTGTGAAACAATACATTCAGCATCTGTGTAGCTGATGATCCTACGGGCTTTTTAAGCCAGTCCAAATTTCCCCTCCCACCTTATGTCGGTGGGAGTACTCTTTGGGATAAAGATGGGAGGATGTTAATAAACCAATTAAATCTCGGTTCTTCCTATATAGTTTTCTTTCATTAATGAAAGGTTGATTGCTATATCTAATATAGGTGATGGTGGTAAATAATTTGCTTTACCTAATTCTTGCATAGAATTAATTAGTGGATTTTCATAATCCAACGCATAATCAGCTAGTAGTTTTCCTGCGATTGTTTGTTTTGAAATCCCTGCCCCATTACATCCCCCTACTGCGTAAATACCTTTTATTAATTTACCCCAAATCGGACTGCCATTTCGGGTTACGCTAATAGTTCCAGACCAAGTGTTGGCTAACGAAATGTCAGACAGTTGTGGGTAGATTTTATAGAACAATTTTTTATGCTGTTCATAAACTTGATAAGTTTTTTTTGCGTCTACATAGCCATCCAAAGCAGGGATAACATGTTGACGAATTAAAAACCGATTATCTTGAGTATAGCGAAGAGTCGCGCCTGCAATGGCATTGACTGGCGTTAGGCCCCAGCTATCCATTTTAGGTAATTTTGCTTGTTGCTCATCAGTTAGTGGCGCAGTAATACTTGCAAATGTAGCCATAGCTGCTTGATGATTTTTTATAGGTGTTAAATCTCGGGATAGAGCGTTTGTACCTAGCATGATGTTTGGCGTTTTAATTGTGCCGTATGGCGTTAATACATTATGAATTGCTCCCGTCTGTATCCCCATAACTGGAGTATTGTTATAAATAATAATATTTCCAGGCAGGTTATCGACTAAACCTATTATTAGATTAGCTGGGTTGACCAAGATAGAATTCGGTGTGTAAATTCCTTTGGAATAAAAGCTAGTACCCAACTTGTGATAAAGTTCATCTTTATTAAGTAGTTGATGTGGTTCATTCATTGAGCCTAGGCTATCAATGTATTCTTTTAATACACTCTCGTTTTTTGTATTTACTTGGCAATGATATTTACCTGCATTTTCCCATTCACACTCAATCTGGAATTTTTCGGTTAAGGTTTTTAACTCATCTATACCCTCCTCCAATAAAGCTCTATATGTTTGAGCTTTTTTCAATTCAGTTGTTGAACTACCTATATTATGAGGTAATCCAATAATAAAGCCTGAGTTTCTTGCTGAAGAGCTTTCAGCTGCAGTAGACGAGTCGAGAAGAATAATTTTATAACTTGGATTATTTATCGCTAAATTTCTAGCAAATGATACGCCGGCAAAGCCTGATCCAATGACGACCCAATCTGCATTATCGTTTTTACGTAGTCTTGGATAGACCTTCTTTTCGTAGCTCTCTTTTAACCATCCATTTTTGTTTTGGTTAAAAGGTATAGAAGCATATTTCATTTATTAGTCCCTTTAAATATTCATCAAATAGCCCTCTGTTGACCTCGTCCAATCGGGAATGGAGGAAAGAGGAAGATAACTGAATTTATCACAGTATCCTTTGAAAATGCATCGTTGTTAAAATTTTAAAAGGGGTAAATTGGATATCAAAATCATTATCTTTTGATTTTGTCTTTTATGAGGTTTTTTAAAATCGCGGGGTCAGGTTAGAATGGGTATTAAAATGACTTTAATTAAAATACCGTAAAATCACTGATTTTACATTATAAGGTTCCCTCCCCTCCCCTACCCTCACTACATCTTCTGGTAATAACGGTCTATTCCTCAGCTAACGGGGGACGGTTTAAGCGTCCGCTATTAACACCATATAGAATAAGATAGACTCCTCGTGATTTTTGGCGAACAAGGGGGTTGTTTTATTACGTAAAAATGGAAATTGAATTATAATGTATTGTTTATATTGATTTAATTTTATTGGCTTTTTTGGCGAAATATGGTTGGTTTTGATATGTTATTTTTCCGTATATCGGTCCAATAAATGGGAAGCCTCGCCATTTACGACGAGGAGTAGCTACATTAATCTGTTTATTCTTTACTTTTTTCTTGAACCATTTTAGAAAGCTTTAGCTTTATCAAGCGTTCAAGTTCTTCAATAACCGTCTGATTAAGTCTATTAAATTCAAAACGTACTTTTCTGCCGTTACCGCTGTAACTAATACGGGCATACTGATCTTTGTTATTGAACTCGATAATATCAGAGGTTTTCCATGTTGAAGCTGGCTTAGTTTTGGCTGTCATCGAGTCTAAAACAGTTGATAGATCCTCTAATATATTTTTTTGTGTTTCTTGGATATTTTCGATTACTAGGCCTTTACGATTATCTCTGACCTCTTTGCATAGTACTGCTAGATCTATGCCTTCTTTATTAACATTACTTTGGATTTTAGAAAGACGGGCATAGAATGTGTTAGGTATTCCTTCGCAGTCAGGAAATAAATTAACTAGACGTACATCAATTAATGCTGCTTGAATACGTTTACGAACTGACTCAGTACTTAAGCCAATATGTTGGGCTAATTGTTCATTAGTCGTGAAATTATTATCCTCCATTAGTTTCTGATACTGCATGCCTACCTCGCGGTAAGAGAGCTTTCGAGAACTTTGTGCAGCACTAATGATAGAGAAAATATCTTCATTGGAGATGTCGTTTGGTAAAACCCATAATGGTAGGTCGGTAGATAATTTTATGCAGCAATAGCGGCGTCGACTACCTTCAATTAAGTGATAAATACCATCTATTCTGACAGCAATACCTTCAGTATCCACTCCCCGCTGTTTTATTTGTTCCAGAATATCACCCATGGAGTTCTCATCCAGTGCTTCCTGGTTACGAGGGTTCAGAGAATGAACAACAGTTTGTTCAGAGACTTTATTCCCTGGGACTATAATGTGTTCTGCATCAACTTTACGCCCATCTTTCAGTGTAAAGGTTCTTCTTGTGATATTTCCCCCTTTTAATGAGGGTAATCCATTCCTCTGCTCAAAACGTGTTTTCTTCGAACTTCCTAAATACATATCTTTGTTTGTACCTCTTTCTACATCGGTCATACGGATTACTCACTTTTTGCAGAGAAACTTTTGATTTCATTTATAAATTGTTGATATACCGAATTTACTGACATTTCAGCTATATCGAATTGTTTTGCAGGACATAAATCTTCTGACTTTTTGATATCTAAGACTGTTCTGCCTCTTTCTGCTGCTGCAACAAAAGCTTCTGAATGCTTTATATTAGTTGTCATGAATTTGTCCTGTACGGTACGCACAAGCTTGTTTAATGTTCGAACCTCATGCTGGCTTTTATCATCAACATTAACAGCGAGTACCTTCATCCATTTGATATTTTCACCTCTAGATGGGAGTTGCTGCAAACGTGTACCAATCGTTAACATGTAATTGGTTGTGGAAGCAAAATCATACTCACGCGGAGTTATTGGCACGAGTAGTGCATCAGCAGCTTCATTTGTTGACCAGATAATTGGAGAGTCTTGTGGAGGGGTGTCAATAAATATAAGGTCATAGTGCTCTTTTAGAACAGGAACGACAACATCTCTAAAACGAGTGAGGAGTTTATTTCGCTCATCCTTGCTTAAGCGCCAGTATAGATCAGTGAATCTATCATCTGTGGGAAAGGCTGTGATCACATCCATATTTGGAAGATGTGTACTGAATGGGATATTGGAGATGATATCTGCCTCGGAATAACCCGCGGCTATATATTTAGAATAATCACCTTCAGGTTCGTATTCAGCCAGCAAAACATCGGTGATTGTCAGATAAATATCATCATCGTTAGTGGTTCGGATAAGGTTATTTCCGATTGAACCTTGAGGGTCTAGGTCTACAATGCAACAGCGGGCATTTAGATTTAGATCTAATGCAGCTGCTGTTGCAATAGTTGCTGTAGTTGTACTTTTCCCTGTTCCACCTTTGTGGTTTTCTATGACGATGACTCTTGGCTTATACATATCTGAATAACGGTGAGCACCCAGTTCTTCCATGATCACTTGAACGTCGAACCGAGTATAAAGGTGATTTTTATTTTGAAAAATAGGCTCGCCGATGATTTCCTTCGCCTGCATTTCAGTCACAATTTTTGAGAATGTATTGCGAGATTTTCCAAAAAAATCAGCCAATGCTGTTTTGTTTAAACAGTGGTTATATATCAGCCTATCCAGACCATCTACTTGTTCATCAGTAACTTTAATTATATTTACTTCCGCGATGGATTCTTTTAGTGAAATTTGTTCAGCTTTCATTCGCTGACCAATTATTAGTATTTGATCTAGAATTGACATAGGCTATCCCTTGTTTATTTTTTTTACATTATCAGTGCTAATTGAGCATATAACAAGTTAATATTGCGCTTCAGTGCACTATTTTGATTTTTATGATTGGGTTTTGAATGGTCATGTCTTGGCGAACAAGGGGGTTGTTTTTATGGAAGATTGGGGTTATTTATTTTTAAACTCCTGTAATAGCAATGGATAGCGAGGAGACTCGTTGAAAATAAGCAATGGCGAACTATTTATATTAAGCACTCTAACACCCTCTTTTTTGCACTAAAACCAATAAGACAGTGCGATCACCTTTTACATAGGAACTTGTTAAAAACATATAAATTTCCTCCATAAATCAGCTGTTCGCCCCAAGCAAGTTGCTTCCCCTACCCAAAAAAATATTTATCATTGGAAGTGGTTCTTCAGGCTGTTTCGATTCATTGGCCTCAGTTATTCCCTAATGGACAATTTCTCCCTATGGAAATTTGTTTACGAGATGAATTAATTGAAAATGCCAGAACTAGAGAGCTACTTATATCGACTCGTTATTTGAAAGGGGAGCTGTAGTCAATAAGTCATATATTGGCGTACCGTACAACAATACTGCCAAGGGTGATGCGGTATGATAAAAATGGCCAACTGAGTGTGGGGAACCTCCTCAGATGTTACGGACATATTGCATCGTATTCAATGGAAAGGGAATTAAATACGTTTGTCATAAATTCGTCGAGCTATGCAGACAACTCAATACGTGAAACCATTTTTTTACACAGCCAGCGCCAAATGCAGACATAGTTTATATCTGTCTGCGTTACTCAATATACTGGTTAGTGTGGCTGCTCACCTCCCGCCTTGTGTGAGGAGTTACGGCAGATCTTGCTAATAATCATTAGGAACCGAGACGGGGATTTTCTTCTTGTTTATCCATGTGGAATTGTTTTTTTAAAAAAAACTAACAAGTGTGTCTATTTTGTGATTGTAATAGTTAAGAATGATTTGCTCTTGAGCTAGTAAGTTAGTTGGTGAGCGTTGAGTAAAGAATTGACAATCCTTGATAAAATGAGATTGGTCATAATAACCTTCATCTAACATAGTATCAAATAATGGTGTTCCTGATAACAACCTGCGTAGCGTTCTCTGGAAGCGAGCTGTGCGTTGGAAATAACGGGCATCAACACCAAGATAGCAACGTAATCGTCTCTGAAGTGTACGCGGGTTTATATCCAATAACTGTCTAAATTCACTATAAGGAAGACCACGATAGAGTTTTTCTATTGGGTGCAAAAGATTGAGCTCACGACGAGATTGTCGGGTGAGCTCTTGTCGTATCCAGTGACCTAGAATAGGCGCCCCTTGTTTGTGCATAAGTTCGATTTTGGGAGGGGAAATACCCAATTCATCAAGATGTAACACCTGATCACAAATATGATCTAACGGTATATTAAAAATTTCGAACCAAGCAGCAGAACGCAGTCGTAGACTTAATATATGGCCTTTGTTACAAGGGGAAAAAATCAGACGGCGGTAGCGCGGACTAAGTAATATAGCAGCACCTTGATTAACCAAAAAATTCTGAGGTAAGCCATATTGAGATACACTTGTTATCGAAAAATCATCTCCCAGATTAAAAAGAATCTCAGCGCCCGTCCCCGGGAAAATTTCTGGTAAAATGTGGTTTTTATTGAAGCCCCATTCCCAACAATGCGCTAGCCAAGGCTGCAAATCGGGGTGGGGCTGGTATCTACGGCATAGCATATATGATGCAATATTTAAGATTCAGAAGATGGTATGTAAAGAGTATCACCGCTGAGATTATCCAAGCAAGGATGACGATCAAAACGTACAACACCAACATGCATTCGTCCGTCGACAGCTTTCACTATATTAGCAACACCCAAATGACCAAATCCTGCACATAACTCTATCGCTTTGATACCCTCAAGATATAACTTATCAATTATCATACAACCTTGATGATAGTCATGTACTGCGATCATTTTAACGTGTACCTTGTCTGTCTTTACCCAAGACATATGTTTTGTGGAATCAGCGGACGGTGCAACAAAAATAAAGGCGGCTTTAAAAATATCAGACATATTGAAACCCCTGCTAAATAGAATGAGTTATAATTCTACCTATGAACACTAAAATAGAATTGTATCGAAACGACACTGAAGTGGGATTTTTTTGATACCCATTTGCCAGAACACGTCAAGTCGTTTATTGATAAACAGCTGCGCTCTTGACTATCCAATGCTCTCTATTCTGTACAAACGACTCAAGGTGAAGTGGATATCTACCTTCTTGTGGAACACCAATCGACGCCTGATAAATTAATGGCCTGGAGACTCATGCTTTATGCCTTTTGGGCTATGAATCAGCATCTTCAACTAGGCTATAAAGTATCGCCATTGGTGATGATAGTTCTGCTTTATCACGGTGGTCGTTCGCCTTAGCCATATCCCAACTGTGGACCGATTATTTTTTGTTACCATATATATATCTAACCGTTCTCTTTGGTTGATGTCACGGTGATAGGTGATAACGAGTTGGCGATGAAACATAAATATTTGCGGAATGAGTTTTACCGTGTTATCCCGCTATTGGTACAAGCGCTTAATCAACAGTAGGATAGTGACGATGATATCGTCACTATCCTCAATTATCTATTCATTGCGATCAACTCCCCAACTTTGAACATATTGTCCAGCAATTGAGTGAACAGGCAGATAAACACTAGGAGGTTATTGTGAATATTGCGCAGCGCTTACAAGATAAAGGCCGCCAAGAAGGACGAGAAATTGGCCGTCAAGAGGGATTGCAGCAAGGTATTGAAAAAGGTATGTGAGAGGCTAAAATTACAATGGCGTGTAGCTTGCTCAAAAATGGAGTTAGCCTTGATCTCATTATTGAAAGTACTGGCTTAAGCTGTGAAGAGCTCATTTCTCTACAATAAGCTGAACCTACCTTTTTTCATTTTTGCGCTTTTTCATAACGCTTGTAACTTCGCACACTCACGCTCAGTTTTCAGGGATATGAAGCCCATAAAAAATCCGCAGTAGTTGCATACTACTGCGGATTTTAACTGAACTAAACTTATTTATTTAAAGCAGCTATCGCCTCTTGCTTTAATTCTTCAGCAATATTTTTAACAAAAGTCAGTTGATTCATTGCATCGTTAATCTCTTTTTCTAACCGTGTATCTAATCCTTCTGTTGGCATCGGCGTTTCGCTAGCGCCACGATAAGGGATCCACGGGTTATCACCTTCATCATCAAAACGAAATGCTGGGGCGTAGTAATCCACTTCTTCTTCTAAACCAAAAGAAACCACTTGAGGTTGTTCATCACCTAAGCAAATCAATTGTTTTATCAGCGTTTTGACTGGAACTTCGCCTTCACCTGAGAGGCTGGCTTTATGGCCAAAACCTTTACCTTCAGGTATGCGGACAGCATCTTTCATATGTACCTGAGTGATGTTTTTCTTCATATTTTCGAACGCTTCTAATGGTAATTCATTCGCGTTAAACATGTTGCCGAAATCAAACAGTAATGAAAAATTAGGGAAGCTAGCCTCCTCCACTAACTGGTTTAATTCATGACTTTTCAAATCTTCGTGCTGTTCTATAACAAACTTAAGGCCAGTATGCTCGTAGGTCTCTTTGATGTACTGGATATCAGCTTTGACTTTCAACAGAACATCTTGCAAGTTTCCTTCATAACGAGGGTAAAAACGGATGGAACTAGCGCCCGTCTTTAATGCGATATGAACAGCTTCATCAATAGCGGCGGCGGCCGATGAGCTAGTTTCAATTTTTAAATCGAGATTATATTGCTTCGCTTTTTTCCCAAAATCTTCAAGTTGCTCATCACTCATGGTTTTTAGAGCTTGCGTTTCCCCATCTTCCACATGGATTTTAGCGCCAGTCAAACAGTGTTTTTTGGCTATTTCTAATAAATCATCGGGTAAAATACGTTCTTTTCTCATGTTTAAATGGAAAGCGTAAGCGTGTAGGTATAGTGGTATTGAATCAATTCGCTCAATAATTTTTTTTGCTTCGATGCTATTCATTTTTCACCTGTGATATCAATATTATTCATTTACGTCGATGCCAGCGGCTTCGCGTTGTTTAATGCGCTTAGTTAGTATTTTTGCGGTCACGAAACCGAATAAACTGAACATGATCATCATGCCAAAAACAAAGTTATAACCAGTTATGCCTGGGTAGTTGTCTAAGAAAGAACCATAAATTGCGTAAGCGAACATGGCGGGCATATAGCCAAGAATACAAGCAAATGCCATTGCGGAGCCAGCATACTCACGCTTTGTTCCAATTTCTTCCATTGGAGCAAAGAAGATGGCGCGCTGGCTAAATATAATTGCACCGAATCCTAATGTTGCAGCCATACCTAGATATACGTTCATGTTTTCATGAGGTAATAGCATGAAGCCACCCATTGCTACCGCAGATAACAAACAAGTGAATTGTAAGAATTTGGTTGGTGATTTAAATACTTTATCGGATAAGAAGCCACCAATAGGGCCCCCAACCATTTTTAGAGCATATTGATTGATGATCCCGTAAGCACCAATTAACGCAATCGGTAATGCATAGATATCTTTTAAGAATGGAATAAAGTAAGTCAGCCCACAATATGATGCATAGATAAAAAAAATGGTCATGGAGGCAAGCCACAAGTTAGGGCATTTAATGATACTTTTAATTCCTTCGAGAACTTGTTTATTTGCCTCAGATGAGTTTTCAGCAACTTTTTTATCATCATCACTAATAATAAAATAAGTAATCACACCAATAAGTATTGTTATTATGGTATAGAACATTAACCCAGCTTGCATACCTGCTTTGCCTTCACCAAAAAGGACGAAAACATATAGGGCACCAGAAGCAATAATGACATCGACTATCCCTCGACCCGCTTCTAGAAAACCAAATAAGCGGCCTTGTTCTTTTTTGTCACCGAGTAAGCGCACGGCTTTAAGTAGTACAGGCCAATAAATGACATCAGCAAACAATGCCATAACAGCAAATGAAATTAGATAACCAGTAAATGGCGGAAGAGTGGATAAGTACGCGCCACAAAGCCCAACCCCAATTAACCCTACGGGTAGAAGGATTTTTTTCGAGAATCTATCTGCAATATATAATGATGAGAATAGACCAATGGTTTGAACAATGGTGTAAACAGTAAAACCAAAGCCAATTTGGGCATTTGTCAGCCCCCAGTCTTGCTGCATAGGAACGTAAAACACATCTTTCATACTGGATAATTTGAAAATAGTACCAGCACCAAGAATGAGAAAACTAAGTCTTATCCACTTATTCATAAATCCGCCTTAATTATTATATTTAGCGCTTATTGCTTCAAAACGATAGCTTCAACTTCTATCAATATGTCTTTTGGAAGGCGAGAAACTTCTACACAGGAACGAGCTGGGTAGATACCTTCAGAGAAATAAGATTGATAGACACCATTAAAAGTTACGAAATTATTCATATCACTGATGAAGCAGGTGGTTTTGACCACGTCATCCATGGAGTATCCCGCAGCTTCAACAATTGCTTTGAGGTTTTTCATCACTTGATTGGTTTGTGTGGTGATATCTGTACCAACAACGGAGCCATCTTCATGATGGAAAGGGCAGCAGCCAGAGATATAAACGACGTTACCCACTTGTCGGGCTTGGGAGTATGGACCGATGGCTTTAGGGGCATTTTCAGTTGAAATAATCATTATGGATTCCTTTGTTTATGATCTTAACGCTGATGATTAAATCACAATCATATTTTCCCTTCCGTGATTATTATCAATTTTTTGACTAAGTATAAAAAAATTATACTTAAATGTGTTTTTATGGATTTAGTATTGAAAAATTTAATTTAACTTATTAAAGTTATGGAAATTTAATCAGTGGATTGTTGAGTATGGATATGAATATTAATTATGTTTTTACTGAGCAAGATCGAAAATTATTGCAATCATATACCCCTATGATTGATTGCCTTGGTGAGTTTTTAGGGCCGTATTGTGAAGTTGTTTTACATAGTTTTGAGGACTTACACAGCTCAGTGATCCATATAGCCAATGGGCATCTGACTGGGAGAACGCTTGGTGCTCCTGTTACTAATATTGCATTGGAAAAGTTGGCTGGTTTTAAAAAGAGTCATTCATCTTGGGATGTTTACTTCAATACTAAAAGCATTCGTCCGTTTCGTTCGTCTTCAACCTTAATTGTGAATTTAGATAACCAACCGATTGGTATGGTATGTATGAATTGGGCATTAGATATGCCAATGAATGCGATGGTCGATTTGATGAGTAGTAGTAATAATTCAAAAAATGAAAATTTTTCCCAAGATGTGAATAAATTAATCATGGATCATCTTGAGCCGATAAAGAACACGATTTATTCAAATAAAAACATCCCAAGTAAAAATAAAAATTTTGAAATCATTAAAGAATTACATGACAGTGGCATGTTTGAATTCTCAGCTGCACATAAGATAGTATCTGTAGAATTAGGTATTAGCTCAGCGACCATATATAAGCACCTTAGAAAAATTAACTCTTAAGATGACGTAAAAAAGTAACAGTCCTGTTATATATTATAAATAGGGTTGTTATTTCTCATTATGATTTTTATTAGAATAATAAAAAGATAACTTATTACCTAGACTAAAACGGATGTTTTTTCTTTTTTCGCCCATCAATAAGATAATTCATTGAAATTAAAAAAATCATCTCATATAACACGTGGGCGAAAATTAAAAACGGCCTTAACATAGGCACTAACCGTTGAAAAACGAACAGTTAACGAATTCTGCGTTATGATTGGCGTTCTTTAGTGAGGAGTGGCAGGATAATGAAACTCAAGGATACGCCGACCGCACATGATGCGGCTTTTAAAGGGTTTATGACGTAAGTGGAGAATACAAAGGATTTTTTTGATATCCACTTACCTGAGCACATCAAGTCATTGGTGATTTCAGTACGTTGGCACTCACGAACTCCTCGTTTATTGACAAACAGCTGCGTTCTCGATTATCCGATGTACTCTATTCGGTGCAAACAACCGAAGGAGAAGGATATATTTACCTTCTTGTGTAGCATCAATCGACGCCCGATAAACTCATGGCTTGGAGGCTGATGAACTATGCTTTCTTAGCCATGAACCAGTATCTTCAGCAAGGCATAAAACATTACCGCTAGTTGTCCCAGTTCTGTTTTATCACTGTGTCGTTCAACTGTGGGCCGATTGTTTTTTGTTACCGGATATAGCCAATAAACTGTATACCCAGCCGTTCCCTTTAGTTGATGTTACGGTAATAGATGATAACGAGTTGGTCAATCATCGCAAGGTGGCCGTGATGGAGTTGGCGATGAAACACAAATATTTGCGGAATGAGTTTTACCGTGTTATTCCGCTATTGGTACAAGCGCTTAATTAACAGTAGGATAGTGATAATGACATCGTCACTATCCTCAATTACGAGGTCATTGCGCTGGATTCACCCAATTTTGAACATATTGTCCAGCAATTGAGTGAGCAGGCAGATAAGCATCGTGAATATTGCACAATGTTTACAAGATAAAGGCGAAAAAATCGGCTGGGAAAAAGGCCGTGAAGAAGGTCGAGAGGAAGGAATGCGTGATGCTAAAATCATGATGGCGCGTAACTTGCTTAAAAATGGGATTAGCCTTGACCTTATTGTTGAAAGTACTGGTTTAAGCCGCGAAGAGCTTATTTCTCTACAATAAGCTAGTCCTACCTTTTTTTCATTTTTGTGCTTAATACAAATATAGCTCAATGCGTTTAGCTATATTTGCGCTTTTTCATAACTATTGTAACTTCGCATACTCACACCCAGTTCTTCAGCGGCGCGTTCCTAATATAATTAAATTCTCGCCACCACAGTTTTAGTTCGAATCCAGTCATAAACTTCATCCAGTAAAATGTTAACCAAGGGGGGTAGATTTTCTTAACGTAAGTTTTTGTTCCATTGCGCGTTAGGTTCCGATTACTGGCTAAGCTAGCTCAGTTGGTTAATCTTTGCCAGTAACACTAAAGGATTTTAAAGATTTTTTTAGTCGATAACATTGTGCATGTTGTATGCCTGATAATTGTATTATTTCAGCATACTCTAAAGCTATAGATTTAATTGACTTGATTTTATAAAATGGGTCAACTAAAATTTTTGTGTTAATAATTAACACAAAGGTAATTTTATGGCTCGTACAACAAGTGTAACAATCGGAGCTCAACTGGATGAGTTTGTTAATCAACTCATTTCGTCTGGAAGATATGGCTCAACAAGTGAAGTCGTTCGCTCTGCTCTACGTTTACTTGAGGTCCAAGAAAAGCAAACAGCAGCATTGAAGATGTTAATTGATGCCGGTGAGCAAAGTGGTGAGTCGTCGTTAACACTCCAAGATATCGCTAAGAAAGTGAAGAACGCTCATAATGTATAAACTTTCTAATTTAGCGGCTAAAGACTTTGAAGGGATATTCGAGTATACCCTCGTGAATTTTGGTATTAGGAAAGCGGATGAATACACCAAAAATTTACACGATGTACTAGAAGTGATTAGCTCCAATCCATTGATAGGAATCGAGTGTACAGAAATTGCAGTTGGGGTTAGGCGTCATAACCACTCTAAGCATGCAATTTTTTACCGATATAGAACCGATGATATTTTTGTTATCCGAATTCTTCATCAACAAATGGAGCCGTTAAAGCACTTTTATTTTGATGAGATTGACCTGTAGACTCGAAAACTTCAGTTATTTCATTTTTTATAAATCCCTTCTCATTAACTAGCTTAGTTTCTTTAAACTTACCGTGTGGAACTGGTTCTCTTTAAGTTGCTATTTATAAGGAATTCGTACGATATTGCTTAGTGCAGATAAGGTATACCTAAATTGTACCAATGAATTATTATAGTTTTATATCTATTGTGGAAGATTTATAAAATAGTTTTCGGTCAGGTTTGTGCCAGAAGCGGAAGTTGCTGCGACGAAATATACTAAATTATGTAGAGCTGATTACGATTAAGGAAAACTTAAAACCTTAGCCACTTATGTGTCAGCGTGACTAGCAAAAATTAGGTAGATATAAGGTTTGAGGAAGACTGAATAAAGAGAAGTGTTACAAGACACTTTAAGAAGCCACACACAAAGTGCAGTCGATATGATCTTTAAGATCAAGACTAACTTGCTGAACGTCCTTAATGCTCTATCTTTAATAAATAAGTAGTGCCATCCGCAAGCTTGATATTATTTTATTAATTTCACTTTTTCTTGATTTATATCTTCTATAATAGGGCGATTTATGTCTTGTGAATTTCGCTTCTCACTCTACGAATAAGGTTGATGTACGGATACCATTAAGATACATATTCTCGTTTAAAAAGAAATAAAAGAAACCATTCTTTATAGACTCGCCCCATATGGGGAACATGTTCAACCCAGATAGCAAAGCGATAGGGATCACCGAAAATCATAACATCCCCTTTTCGAATCGCTTACCGATTTCAAGAAGTTCTGTTCGCAGCACATCAATACTATTCATAATTCTTTGTATTTTTATATGATAGCCACTCATTCCAAACATTTTTCGCATCAATATTGAGATCGCCTCGACTTTTGATCATGACTCTGCCAGTCTCTGCCCCCTCCCTTACCCAAGAATAATTTCTAAGCCAAGTCATTATACTCATCATAAGAATATAACATGTGAAATCCATTATCGGGCGACTGAGAAAAATGAAGCAGAACTTTTTCTTTTTCAGGAAGAGAATTGTTCTCACTAAAGATATGTGAAAGCACGTTAGCAATGCGTAGTACAATTTCTAGGACACGAGCATCATCGCTAGTATCACCACCATCGTAAGTAAATTTTACATCAAAGATAGAAAAATCATCCGGTACTTCAATTTTATTCCCCCCCACAGCTAATTCATTCAAAAGCATGAAACTCTCGACCTGAGCACCATACTTTTCAAGCATATAATTTAGATCGTGCAAAAATGACCGAGGAGAAGGCAGAGCAACGTCCATGAAATCTTGATTTCTTGCAGCCACAATGTTCAAAGTCAGTCCTACAATAAGTTTAATCCCAATCCTTAACTTATAGATTTCCATGCATACGCGCTCTAGCTCATCCTCAGAAAGCGTAGCAATTTTTACTATATTTCTACCATAGCTTGCATTAACTTTTCCGCCAAAACACTTGTAACTCTTGTGCGCCGCGATATTTCGCCACTGATTAAGTGGAATTTCGAATAAATTCTCATTAACAATAGCAAGATTACTATCTTCACCCAAAAAAGATTTGCAACTACTCAACAAATCATTCAAAGAAATCGTCTCCCCCACATTAGCTTTTTTGATTTGGAAAGCAGCAATTAGCCAACCCTCTTTTGCCACCATGTACTCCAAGACACTGTTGATTGTCTCAAATCGCTTATCAATATTTTCTTTAAAAGAATATTCATTATTAGTCCTTGGGTCAGAATTAGTCATTGACCAGAAGGAATCATTTGCCTCTCTGCAACTTTCATCCGCTTTAACAAAAACAGCTTTTGCAACCGACTTATCTAGCGAAGCAAACCAGTCCAACAAAATGTTGATTTTCCCCTCTAGAGAAGACAAATTCGCATCCCATGTCCTTGTCATTAAAAATAGTTCAAAAGTACCTAAATAAGTAGCAAATACCTCAGGTTGAACCTCAAATCTTTCAGCTAATAACTCGGAAAAATATTCGAAATACTTTTTTATCAGCTCCGAATTTTTTCCAAACAGACTAGTATTCACAGGCGTGATCTTCATAGCTATCCTTATACAATGTAAACTCGACAACGAGAAATTTTCACCAAACCCTCACCATTATAGTACTCCATGTAATGAGTCGGTAACCCCTAGTTTTTGATAATATTATGTCATCAAAGTGGAAAAGCAGACCCGAAGAAAGGCATAAGATGCAGGATAGCCAAAGAATTACCGAGTTAGTAATGATCTATAATTGTACACAATTTTGAACTTCCGCTTCTCGCTCACAGCAGACTGTCAGAATTGATTATGATCTACGAGATAAATATCTAATCTTGTCAAATTCCATTCACCACTCCATTCAAGAGCTTTCCATGGTGACTTAAATGATAATGTATTGTTTAAATCACAAATATAATTCAAATGATATGAAAATCGATAACTAGAGTATACTTATCATATAGTTATGCTTAAATGATATATTGCATGTAAAACTAGACACTCTAAATTAGAGTATCTAACATTAATTTTCTAATACTTGTTATTCATATGGTTGAACTGAATTTTTATTATGTAATATGCTAACTATCACAAATCACAAATCACAAATCACAAATCACAAATCACAAATCATAATTCATAAATCACAATTCATACCAAAAATCTTTGTATAAAGTAGCTATGTATAATTAGCTTTTATTTGGATAAGTATAGTTCTAATGCTTCCCTAACAATTGCGCTTACACTTTTAGGCTCTCTTCCTTCCCTTTTGTTTTTTAATGCCATGTCTTCAAGTTTTACAAGCATTGATTCGTTTAACGATATAGTTGTTCTGCTTTGTTTCTCTGGTTCTTGCAAATGATTTTCAGTTGAACCATAAGGTTTATCTGCTAAACGTTTAGCTAATAGGTCTGCTTGCTCCGCTGTTATTTCATTGCGATTTTTGGCTGCTTGTTGACTCGGTTTCTTAACCATTACTAAAAGACCTCATTTATTAATTGTTCAATTTCATTTTTTGCCGTTTGATTTTCAGTTTCTAAGACACCCAACCCTATGCTCATCGTATCTCTGTAGACCTTTCTAAAGCAGATTATTGTGTTCATTGTTTTTATAGTTGGAAACTCCGATAAGTATTCTAAAAATTCTTTTCGTTCATTGCCTTTTAGTACTGGGTTAGTGGTAGCCATACTCTGCAGGCAAAATACTTTTAATTCAGGGTTAAGATCCCTCATTGCTTCTACTTGTTGTTGTAATTCTTCCAAAGTATCTAAGTCAGGCTGAGAACATTGTAATGGTGCTATTATTTGATCTGCGATTACACCACTAGTAATAAATTCTCTTGAGTTTCTACCAGCCACATCAACAATTATATGTTCATATTTTTCATTTAAGGCTTTTAACGTCTGGGTTAAGTTATCGAATTTTTCTATCAAAGTTATGCTTGGCACAATACCTGCGGTTTCTCGTTCTGCGTGCCATTTTGCTGACGTGCGTTGTATATCAGCGTTCAGTAAACAAACGTCTTTGCCTTTTTTAGCCAAAGCAACAGCAATATTTATTGCTGTTGTTGTTTTACCTGACCCACCTTTGTTTCCACCTATGACAGTTATCATATATTTTCTCATAATTATGATTTGTGAAGTGTGAATTATTATAAACTATGTCATTTTTAAGTCAAAATCTAGTTGATGTTATTTTACTCATTATCCCCAAAGGGGCTCACAATCCTTTTATCTGAAATCATCTTATTACTTATCGGAAGTATACGACAAATCAAAACGTATGATTTAATAACTATGAATTCATAAGTATGAAGTATGAAAAAATAAATATGATTTATGTTTTCATTTTTCATACTTATGGTATATTACTCAAACTGAGTCTTTAGGGCGATGAACATTCTTGGATACTCTATTTGAGTATTTAATAATGTATCAAAATTCTCAATTTGAGTTATACGTGAGGGTGTATGAAATTATATTGCGACGATGGTTCTACAAATGTGAAGCTGGCATGGTTTGATAAACAAACACTTCAAACTAAGTTATCAACGAATTCCTTTAAAAAAGGCTGGAAAATTGAAGGGTTAGGTGGAAAGGGGACGTTTAACTATGAATTGGATGGTCAAAAGTTCACTTATGACGAAGTCAGTGAGCAGGCCATTAGAACGACTCATATTGAGTATCAGTATACAGATGCGAATGTCCTTGCTATCCACCATGCATTGTTAAGCAGTGAGCTTGAACCTCAAGAAGTCGAACTGGTTGTTACGTTACCCATCAGTGAGTTCTATACGGCAGATTGCCAAAAGAATGAATTAAATATTCAGCGCAAGATTGAAAATGTTCTACGCCCCGTAAAACTGAATAAAGGAATAACCTTTACGATTAAAGATGTCGAGGTGATGCCTGAATCTTTACCGGCCGTGTTAACTCAATTAGTTAATGATAATGTGGGGGAGTTTGAAAAGTCACTGGTGATTGATTTGGGCGGAACAACACTGGATGTAGGCGTGATTGTGGGTCAGTTTGATGGTGTGAGTGCCATTCATGGTAACTCTGAAATTGGTGTCTCAATGGTCACTCAAGCTGCACTGAGTGCATTAAAAATGGCGTCCAGTGATACCAGTGCTTTAGTTGCTGATGAGTTAATAAAGCAACGCCACAGCGACCTGTTTGTTCGTCAAATTGTCAATGATGAGTCTAAAATCCCGTTAGTTTTAGAAACCATTGAGTCTGCGATTAAACAATTAGGCGAGCGTGTCGTTGATGAACTTAGCCCATTTAAAAATGTGAATCGTATTTATCTGGTTGGCGGAGGCGCATCTTTGATTGAACCTGCGATCAGAAAAGCATGGCACCTTATTGATGATAAAATTACACTGTTAGACTCGCCCCAAACGGCATTAGTTGAAGCTATTGCTTATTTTAAAGAGGATTAACTCAATGAGTCATGAGCGGAAAAAATTTACGTTATACCTTCATCCCGAAAACCCAGCTGATAAACAGGCATTAGACATTATCGAATCGATACCACGTTCAGCTAGGGGAGAATTTTTCCGCCATGCATTTATCTGTGGTGCGGCATTACAACACCTCGATGCACGGTTACCTGCGTTGTTGGCCACACTCTTTAATGGGGCATTGACGGCGGAACAGCTTGTGATGTTAATTTCGCAAACGACGGGTTGGAAACCGTCACAGGCTGAAATACAGGCCGTTATTGAAGCGCTTGGCGTTAATTCAAGATTGAAAGAAGACAGTAGTATCGCAGAGATAAAAACCGATCAGCCTTTAGCGAAGGTGAAAAACAAGTTATCAAAATTAGTGTAAAAAGATTACTCGGGATATTTGTATAGTGTAAAAATATGCAGTATATTGATACTGTGTTTTTATACAGTTATTTGGTGTGCTATGCAAATCCCAATATTTGAAAGTCAAATCGCCTGTGGCTTTCCAAGCCCAGCTCAAGATCACGTCGAGCAGCGTTTATCGCTTGATACAGAACTTATTCGCTATCCTGAAAGCACCTATTTTCTTCGTGCTTCAGGGGATTCGATGAAGGATGCGGGGATTTTTGACGGCGACTTATTGGTAGTCGAAAGTCATCTTACTGCCCGCCACGGGGAAATTGTGGTCGCTGAATACAACGGGGAGTTCACCTGTAAATACCTGCAAGTCACGCCGACTAAGGCGCTTATTCCCGCTAACAGTCAATTTCCTGCTATCCCTATTAATGACGATACTGGCGTGCAAATTTTCGGTGTCGTTCGTTATGCCGTGCATACCTGTCGGTAAATAACATGTTTGCGCTCATCGATATACCTCCTGCGAATCCGTTTTCCGGCCAGATTTAAAAGGAAAGCCGATTGTTTGCCTTTCGAATAATGACGGTTG
>NZ_JBSICC010000042.1:0-19965 GCF_058245955.1 Providencia sp. UF-224
GCGAACGGGCACCAATTTAGGTAATTGACCTAAAAATTTTGGCGCGTAATGTCGATGGATTTTGCTCGGAGAACAAGAGCTTAATCCAAATGATGTAACACTAGACATTACTCTCTACACTTACACCATGCGGAAAGAGTTGAATTTTTTTACACATAATTCTATACTCCCCGTTAGGCAGTCAACAAACTTCCTAACAGAATTGTCTTATAATGCCTCTGAAATCTTTTATCCGCCAAGATATGGAAGATTTCAGAGGTTTTCTTTTTGGATAAGAGTTTGACTCTTATTACTTCATTATCATTTCTATTTCATCGATAAATAAGTTATCTCCTGTTCCGCCGGCTACCATCAAAATATTCAGTGACTAAAGCACCAATCGCTTCGTCAAGCTGATTTTGTAATTGCTTAGGTACTCGGTTAAACTCATAACTAAACCCACGATCTTTTATCCTTTTTCTCGCATAGGTATTTTTATCCTCAAATAGCCATAGAGGAGTTGTAATGACTGACTCACGGGAATCCTTGGCCGCAAGATGTTCTGTTATATTTTTTAAAATATTTAAAACAGCTTTTTTAACATCTTCGGGAGGAATTTGGCTTTTCTCACGTAGAACTATCATCTGTTTATTAACATGATCAATAATATATTCTCGAGACAGCCTTTTAGCCGTAATGAGCTGTTCTATTGTTAGTAATAACTTATAATCTGCATATGTGAGCTCCGCCTGAATAGGAAATAAGGCTACTAAATCATCAGGAGCTGATGCAGCTTGTATTGCTCGTGTTACTTTTGCCGCGGACATTTTTTCATACAACGCAATTTCTTTTTGTGACATACCATTATCACGCAGTTGTAATAATCGTAAGCCAACTTCCCTTAAATTATGTTCCTTTGCCGTTTGAATGTCCGCCGCTAGCTGTCTCGCATCTTCATTACTAATTTCTGATTCCGTGACCAGAACACTCAAACCTACATGACTTAATAGTGCTGCTGCTCGTCTTCTTGACCCATCAAGGATTTCAATCTTGTCATCAATACGATAACCAATAGCAGGAAAAAACTGTTGTAGCTTTATTGTTCTCGTTATATCAAGGAGTGATTCAGGGGTTAGTGCGCTCTGATCTCGCCCATTAACTGAAAACCGTACGAACGTTTTTTCTCCAAGCTCTTCAGCAGATACATGCTCTAAATAGAAAACAGCCGATTTCCCTGATTTTAGGATGAATCGCTGGGAGTGTTCTTGGTTTGTTGATAACTGCGTCAATGACGCCGCACTTAACGTTCTCCCAATTGTTTTTCTTTTAGTTTGCATAATAACCTCTATTCACTCGAATAAATTCAACACGATCAAAAACGGCTTTAGCAAAATCTTCAGCGGCATTTTTTGCATTTTTTAATGCTTCTATACTGCCAATATAGGTTGCAGGGTTAGCAGAAATAACGGTATCAAAAGACTCCCCACAACGCTCAAAACCATCTAAGCGAGGTAATGCAACATCTAGCATATCTCCCCCAAAGATTTCTTTCGCTAAACTGTGACACAATTTGTGATCTGTTTTATTCACTAATTTCGACATAAATCCAATATTACTCACCAAATTAACGCTTACCCCAGTCGATTCAATAAGATCTATTAATTCTGGTAAACGCGTTAAATATTTTAATGTCGAATGAAAATCCACTTGAGCCGGAGGAACTGGCGTCATAAGAATATCTGCCGCGGCAATCGCATTGGATAAAAAGGCATCAAGATGAGGGCCACTATCAATAAAAATAAAATCATAATCTTTCTTAATTTTATTAATGATATTATTCCGTAATACAGTATAAAAATTATGCTCTGGAAGATACTCGGCACATAACAGCTCCCACTGAGATGCAATAAAAGCATCATCTATCGACGCAGGCATCACATCGACACCTTGGACCACCGACGGCAGAATAAACTCATTAAGTAACTCTTCCCGAGTGACATTCTGTAACATTGCTTGTGCGGCCGTCGTTTCAACAACACCGATAGACTGCATATGATCTAGAAACATCGTCGCAGATGATTGAGGATCCAAATCCACAACCAAAATACGTAGATCCTCAGCAATTAAATGCGGGTGTGTTCTTAATGCATGGGCTAAAGATACTGTTGAAACTGTCTTAGAAACGCCCCCTTTTAAGTTACCAATAAAAAAAGTAAAGGCCTCATCATAACGATCTCGGTATTTCGGTACACCTCGATGATGATAAATATCTACAATGTTCTGAATTGTCATTGCATATTTTAATGAGGATCCAGCCTGCCGCTTTTCAAATTGATATCCCAAACTTTCCATCTCATTGACAGCATAATCGACACTTGCACGAGTGAGCTTCGGCAGCTTTGCCACCGCCGCTTTTGAGTACACCTGATAATACGACGTCTCATTTAGCTCTTCTTTTTGGGACTGAACTTGGGTGGTTAAAGACTCAAGCAATCGAATAGAACGACTCGCTATTTTATTAAACTGATTATTTTTTTTCACCATCCCTCATCCTTCCCTTATGTAGCATTAAGAGCTAAAGCTAATAATCCTACATAAAGATACAGTTGTAAACATTCTTTATTAAATAATTTCCTCCGCCTCCCGGAAATAGGTTAAATAATTGATATCTAGATCTATTTTTATTTTGAAAATAAGAATTTCACTGTGAAATCACCATTTAAAATTCATAATCAAAATAGTTGTATATATAAAAAAATAGAATCAAACAAGATTTTAAAAACTCAATTTTTGCGTTTAGAGTCTTGAATATAAAAAAAACGTGTCAAAAATAGAAAAAAACAGATAAATATCATTCAATGATCATTGAAATTTACAAAATAAGGATTTAAACCCTCGTTTAATATCTTAAAAAAAACCATATATCCCTTCTTTATTTGATGATAATAAAACCGACTATCATGTTAAAAACCGTTTATTCCACCACAAAAAATACAAATTTTGATATCACATTCAAACAGTGAACTGTCAACCATAGACTTTTTATACTCAATCGCACGCTAAGTTGTCAGGATAAAACTATCGTTATGCGATAAAGCACTGGCCCTATAAATACCTATGTAGGCATGAGATCAACTAAGCATGTAATATAAAATTAAATAGATATAGAAGAATGCAATACCACATTTCTATTAACGGAGATAGGGAGGCGAGCTTTGTCTATACTTAATACCTACAAATCAGATATGAAAAGTCTCTTATTACGCTATTTATTAATACAATTTCACGATGAAATCACCATATTGTATTCTCATCACCTTATATCGTAACCTGATGTTATTTCAATAAAGATAAATAAAATGGGGGGCCAAATATTTTTTATTTCGCCTTTAGACTGATATGACCCCTATTTTCATTTAAACGAAATATCAAAATGCATCATTGCATCCAAGGTGAATATTTTAGTATACACATCGGTAGAACTGGATTTTTTATGTCCGAGATAAGATTGGATGAGCTTTAAGGGAACGCCATTAAAAATTAAATGCATGGCAAAACTGTGACGAAATGTCTTACACGTAATCGGCTCAACGAGATAATCAATCCCATTAGTATTCGCTAGCTCAACGGCAGAACGTAGCCAATTACGCACCGTATTATCACTTTGGATCGGCCAAATTTGACTGTGATTTTTATAACGCATAGTCACAAAATAACTTTTCATCAACTGTACATAGTGTGGGTCAAAAAGGGCAACGACTCGCTTTGGCCCAGATTTCTGCTTAGTTTGCCCAACCTCTTTTTGCTTATCTCTTTGCTTTAATGTTCTAAGCACCACAAAAGGGGTGGCCTCATCCAAATGAAAATCCCCCTTAGTTAAAGCCAGTGCTTCATGAATACGCGCCCCCGTGTTCCACAACGTTTCAATCAACGTCCGTTGATGGAAATCTGGCATGAATGTGAGTAGTTCATTCACTTCAGGGGCCAATAAATATTTAGGGCAATCTAATTCTGCCGCTATAGCCAAATTTCGTAATTGCCGTGCGCGCTCTAAATGACCATTTTGTAAAAGGGCTTGAGATTGTCGCTGTAAAATTGATTTACCACTTTCAGGATTGACAGGAAAAAAAGCAGACATAATACACCACCTTAATAATCACTATATTAATAGTTACCCTTTAATATTATATTGCTAAAACTAAACGTGACACGGTAACAAAAAATCGCGTACTCGCGCATGACGATCATCGGATCATTTCACCTTTTAAAGCTGATTTTTACCCCTGCTGAATTTAGGTATTATTACGTTTTTTCCCTTAAACCGCAATAAGTTACACAACACGGATAATATTCACCAATCAAGTAAACAAGATATAGAGAAGATCTTCATCACGATCATACTAAATAAGGGAAAATAAGCGAAACATGTCATTTGCGGAGAATGACGGTAAAGCGCAATTATAAAAACAAAAAGAATTGATTAAAAAATAGGCTGCGTAGAATTAATTTAGAGCGTTTTTTTTACCATAGGTAATGCATTTAAATGGATAAGATAGAAAGCAGCTCAAAAACCGTTGAGTGTCGATTTTACCCCTACCCCCCGATTTAACTACAAAAAATCACTGACTTATCAATGCGCTTTAGTTCATCGCTATAACGACTATTTATTTATGATTAATCTTCAAATCTTTTCCTTATCAGCGCAGAATCAAAAGACTGAGTATTGTTATTCTATTTACCTACTAAAATAGTCTTTATGAGAGCAGCCAAGAGGAATCTAATCACATTAAATTAATAATAAATGTCCCATTTTCTTAGGCTATCAATATTAAATAATTCAGTTCATTACATCACCATGTGATAAATATAATAAGATAAGAATATTCTGTAATTATTGATATCTTCTATGTTATTTTAATTTGATAAATATGAGTTACTATCTCAATTCCTTCCCCTATTATTCATTTATTGATATTAAGAATATCTTTATATTATTTCCTCACAAAGAGGAAAGTGTAACTAGATGTAATTTGCTATTTCAATATTAATATTAATTTAATTAAACCCCTCTCAATCAGAGCTTAAATAATGTAATTATAATGTAAAAAATATATCCTTCCAAAAACAATTTTAAAATAATAATTATTATATATCAAAGTGTTGTATTATTTTCACCACCCCGCAAGATCGACTTTAACGATCAATATCGATATTGCGATAGGTAACACCTATCATAAAGTATCTATCGATCGATATAAACGTTTTTACTCCGTTACATTGTAATTATATATTTATCACCATCCTGCTTATATCAAACATTTGAACTTAATAATCTAAGAGGGTTAAAAACGTGAAAGATTACCATTCTGACCTTATTAAACTGGATGTTTTTAATAAGAAAATAGGATGTTTTATTAAAAACAAAAGAAAGCAAATGGATATAACGGGTAAAGATTTAGGGATGATGCTAAATGTCAGTCAACAGCAAATTTCTCGGTATGAAAATGGTATTACAAAGATTACTGTCACCTTGCTTAATGACATATTAATCATATTAGAAACATCTTGGGATGAATTTTTATCATACAATGGATTAAGTGATAAATATTAACCCTTCTTATCATATAGCGCGATTAAATCATTATTTTTGATATTCAATTATATTCAAATGGAGAACGATTCAATGAAAAAACTATTATTACCAGCCATCATCGGTGCCGCATTATTTGGGGGATATGCTTCCGCAAATACGGGTGAAGTTCAATTTATTGGCGCTGTGACGTCAGAAACGTGTGACATTGATACTGAAATCGGAGGATTAGTTAAGTCTACGATTGATTTAGGCAAAATGACAACGGCAGATACGCACGGTGACTATGTTGACTTTGAGTTAGTCCCGCGTACAGATGAGTGCTTGAAAAAAACCAGTGGCCAAGTGGGCTGGCAGAGTGCTGGATTCACTAACACCGGCTTGGCAAATATGAAAGGAACCGCTAACGGTGTCTCTATCCAATTGACCGCCGTTAATTCAACAACCCCTAATCAAGACGTGACTTATAACAGCCAAAGTGTTGATTTTGGTAACGGTACGGATGCCATTGGCAATATGAAGTTTAAAGCTAGAATGGCGGCAACCGCAGGGCAAACCCTAAAAGAGGGTACTGTTATTTCAAGTGCCACCTATGCAGTAGCCTATAAATAATATCTATTCTTTAGTGCTTGGTCTTTATTCCCAATATTTGTTCATTCACTTTTTTATTCTAATAATATAACCAAATGAATATCAATCGGAATTATTTTCAATAGCCCATAAGCACACCAGGATTAATTCGGATATAAAAACCGAATATTTAAAGGGTCTTTGACCCTTATTTTTAATGACCAATAGGGATGGATAATATCAATGCGTTTAAAACCAATTAATGCCTTTATGTTATCCCTGCTAGCCACGCCATTTTATGTCTACGCCGATTTAAATATGGACTTCTTGCATGGAGGCGTTCAACCCCAAGCTGAAAGTGTTTTTGATGATAATGTAAAATACCCTGCCGGGCATTATATTGTTGAGGTGATTTTCAATCGCCGCTCAATGAATAAAAAAGAGCTTATTATCTCACCTGAAGATAAAGAAACATTATGTCTCAATAAAGATTGGATAACAGGATTAGCCTTACCAATTAATTTAAATCTATTTGAGGCTTATTTTAATCCTGAGAAAAACTGCTATGACATTAGCCGTTATCCTGGGACCCAAGTAACTTTTGATAATGCTAAGCAAACCTTATCCTTGAGTATTCCTCAAATTGCGTTAGATGAGACAAAAAATCAACAAAATTGGGATTACGGTATTACTGGCGTTAAAGTTAACTACTCTGGGTATATTTCTAAGACAAGTTCGTCAAAAACACAAATGTACGGCGATTTTGACTTATATTCTAATGTCGGTCGCTGGGTTGCTTTTGTTCGCAGCAGTTATCTAAAAGATTCCGGCACAGAAACATCCGAAGCCACAATATCAACAGCAATAAAACCAATACAAGGAAGTTTTATTGCCGGTAAAACATTAACCGCTTTATCAATATTACCCAATTTTGTTTTTTATGGAATGTCTGTACGCTCCGAGCGGGATATGCGCCCCTGGGAAATGCGTGGCTATGCCCCAGTGATTTCTGGCGTCGTAAATTCCAATGCCAAAATTACGATATCTCAAAATGGCTATATTTTAAGCTCTCAAGTGGTGCCTGCAGGCGCTTACCAATTAAAAGATATTGCCCCCGTCAGTAACGGAAATATCACCGTCACCGTGGAAGAAAATGATGGAATGAAAACCGTTCGTTACTATCCCGTCGCAACGCTTTCATCTTTATTGCGGGCAAATGAAATTAATTACAATGTCGCTATTGGTGAAAGGGAAATTGCTGGGAAAAGAGAAAATCGCCTGTTTTTTTTGGGCGCATTTGACTACGGGTTAACCCATTTTACGTTCCATACTGCCGGTATCTTGCATAACAACTATAAAAGTGCCGCTTTAGGAGCAAGTAAAGATTTAGGCCAATTTGGGGCAATCTCGTTTAACGTCAATACGGCTGTGAGTACGTTTCAAAAGCAAACGCCAACGATGCCAGAAGCTCGCCAATCCGGCATCAGCTATATGCTTCAATACGCAAATTCATTAACTGACAACACAAACCTGCAATTGTTAGCTTACCGATATACTGGCAAAGATTACGTTGATTTTAATGATTTTAACCCGAATGCCTTATACCACCGAAGCAATCGTAAAGAACGCTATGAAACTATCCTATCGCAAAATTTTGATGGAAGCTTTTTGAGCGTATCGGGCTGGGTCCAAACCTATCGCAATGCTATCAGCAACGAGGTGGGCGCCAACATTACTTATAATACCGCGATCCAAGGTATCGATTTATCGTTTTCGGCAGATTATCAAAAATTAAATGATTATAATCGCGATAATTATGTTTTTTCTGTCGGTGTAAATATTCCCTTTAGTGTCTTTGATAAAAATCACTTTTGGACAAATTCCGTCAACTACGACCGACGAAACAAAGCCAGTTTTAACTCCGGTATTTCTGGCAGTATTAACGAAAAAGTTAACTACAGTATAAATACCAATAAAGATCGGGATAACTGGTCAAATTCCGCTTATTTTGGTGTTGACCAGCGCCTGATAAATACCGGTTTTGCTGTTTCTCAAAATACGCACCAAACAACTGGATCAGTTAATGCATCGGGAAGCTTATTGGCAACCCAAGAAACGGGATTGTTATTCAGTAATGTGAGGCGAGATACCGTCGCAATTGCAAAAATTAAAGACATTCAAAATGTCACATTTAATGATTCCCCACCTACTGATGGAAAGGGAAATACAGTTATTGGGATCTCCCCCTATATTGAGAATAATTTAAAAATTAATACCGAAGAAGTGCCCAATAATATTGAATTACTGGACTCCGTTCAACAATTTGTCCCGACAGATAAAGCCATTATTTATCGTGAATTTAAATATTCAACAATTCATCGCTATATTTTGCGACTGAAAAAGAAAAATGGTGATTTTATTTCTGCTGGAAGTTCGGTGAGAACAGAAAGTAATGAATACGTGGGATTCGTGTCAAACAATGGTGTTCTATTATTAAATTTATTAAATAAGCCTAAGACAATCTTTGTCTTATCCCCAAAAGGGGAGCAGTGCACCTTGAATTTAGAAAAAATTGAATCAAATGATAATAAAATCACGGAGATTGAATGCAATGAGTAAACTGGTATCCATTTTTATTTTAATGATATCGTCATTAACCTGCTTTAATGCATACTCTGCATTTACACTTAATGGCACCCGTTTTATTTATGATGAAGGCCGAAAGAATATCGCTATTGAAGTCAAAAATAACAGCGATAAAACATATGGGGGTCAAGTTTGGGTTGATAACCTTAAGGGTAATGACGTGTTTTTTGTCCCAGCCCCAAATTTATTTAAAATCGGGGGCGAAGAAAAGCAATTAATCCGTTTATTGTATGTGAATGATATTTTACCCAAAGACCGAGAATCCTTATTTTGGCTAAATGTTCAGGAAATTCCCCCCGTTGCCTCTGCTGATGAAGGTAATGTCCTTGCTGTTGCTTTGAATACGCAAGTAAAACTGATTTATCGCCCGAAAGTGCTCGCCGAGCATCGTGAAGATGCAGAAAAAAAACTCACCGTTTCAGGCTCTGTGCTGAAAAACCCAACACCTTATTATTTTGCACTAACTCAGGTCTCAGTCAATAACAGTCCTTTAGTATTATCGAAAGAGATTGAACAATCCATCAGCTTATTTCCGCCTTTCAGTGAGGTCAATTTACAGCGCCCTTTATCGGGAAAAGTGAGCGTTGAAGCGATTGATGATTATGGTGCCCGACGTATTATTGAGCTGCAGTGAGGACGTTGAAATGGCAAAGCACGCCTTTTATTTAATGACATTATGGAGTCTGCTAGTTTCTTTTGAAACATCCGCTGCCAGATGTACGGGCTTAAGTTTAACCTATACATTTCCAGCATCAATCGATATCACAAATATGAGCATAGGACAAAAGCTTTACGGTATTGGTACCCCTGGATTCCAAGGAAGTTTCAGTGGAACTTGCAAACGAGAAAAAGGAGGTGGAACCCCAGCAACGGGAAGCACAGTAAATGAGTATATTTATCTAGCTGACAAATTTGGAAATCCTCCATCTAGTGGGTGTGCTGTAAATAAGACTCGTCAAACACGAATATCTCCCGACGGTTACTTGCGATTTGAATCTGAAGGCAATTGCTTTAATTCAATGTGGAGATTGTTATGGAGCGCTAGCAACATGGGAGCAACATCTGGTCAATATCCTTTTCAAGGCGCTTCAGGAGGTAATGATGGTCGAGATGCGGGTTCTATCTATTTAGTAAAGAAAATTCCACCTGGTAAAACAATTGTAAATCCATCCTTTTTCTTTACTAAGAATTTTTATTCCCAAGTAGGGGAATACACCACAGGATATGCATTACAAAAGGAAACCGTTGCCTTTAGTGCTCCTACATCAATGATATTGATAAATAATGCTTCCTGCGCGGTTTCTGTTAATGATGTGGCTTTTGGTGACCAGACAGCAACTACAGTAAAATCAAACTCAGTAGAAAGCAAAACTATTAATATTGCCTTTACTTGTAACGCTGTTCTGCCTTCGTACACACTAAGCCTTTCAGGTCGAGATGGTGCCAATAATGCCACTAATGGCGTTATTAATGTAAAGAATAACAGTTCTATTGGCTACCAATTCACTTGGGGAAATAGCACCGTTAAGCCAGTAAATAGTGCTGTTGTGGTTGATGGCCTTGCCATCACCCCTAACACAAAGCCTACCACCAATAACTTTACGATCCCAATTACCGTTAAACCAGTAGCATTGTCAGCACAACCTATTCCTGGCCTCGCGAATACTGCATTAACGATTAATGTGAAATTAAATTAAAAAATGGAGCTACTTATGATAAAAAAATCATTATTCATCCTTGCAGGCTTTTCATTCCCCTTTTATGCTGGCGCCACCAGTTTTGCATCCAATGTGACTGGTGGAACTGTGACCTCAAATTTAAGCATGACGGTCAAAGCTTCTTGTAGTGCAACAGTCGGCGATGTAGCTTTTGGTGACCAAGCCGCAGGCAATATCAAAAAAGGATCGGTCGCCGACAAAATTATGTCACTGGCGATTGCCTGTGACACAACGATGGCTAATTACACACTGACATTTACGGCGGCAGATGGCGTAAAAGATCTGGCAAATGGCATTATTAATACCAAGCTCAATTCAACTGTGGGTTATCAACTAAAATGGGGCGACTCGACAGTGAAACCTGTAGATACGGCAATAACCGTGAACGGCACTGCGATCACACCAACTAATAAACCCACCGCAGCAAGTTTTACGATCCCAATTAAAGTTAAACCCGTTGCGCTCGGTGAAGTTGTGTCTCCAGGAGCAGCTAATACTGCGTTAAACATTAAACTGACATTCAATTAATTGGGGACGCTATGTTCAAATCTATTTTGCTTATCAGCCTGCTAATAGTTAGCACAACGGGATGTTATGGCTCTGAGCTAAAACCGGCATCAATCGTTGGCGGTGCTGTTCAATCGCAATTTAGTATGAATGTCAAAATTGCCACGTGTTTACCAGCCACTGTAGACAATGTGGCTTTTGGCCCTGTAGATACGGCCACTATTGTGTCGGGTGAAGTTGAAGGACACTCAACCCTCTCATTGGATTGCTCGGGTACTATTAAGCCCCAACGGATTTCAATACGCTTTGAACCTGCTAATCCCCATTTAACCATGGGAACATCTGGTTATATTGGCTCAAAAAATCCTACTCTAGGCTATCTAGTGTCTTGGAAAGATGAACAAATAGGTTCAATTAGCGAAGGTGTCCCCATGGGAAAAGATCTATTTTTAAAAAATCCAGAGGCATCACTGATGAAAATTAAATTGCAAATAAAACCAGTTGTGCTTCCGTTGGGGGGACAGTCCATTGACTTAGGCAATGGAAACACCCATATCACTATCAAAATAAAATATATATGATGCGAGCCTTTGTATGAACAAAAAAATATACGCGTATTTTATGGTCTCTTGCTTAAATTTTTATACATCACTCTCGCTGTCAGATGAAAATCTCCCTGAGACTGTATTGGCCATTTCTCTAGATGTTGTTACGATCACTTGCAATATTAATGATGGAAAGGGATTTAATAAAATAGTGGACTTTGAAGTTATTAATGAAAATGACTTACTGTCAGGAAAGCAACCTGCGGTAAAAACACAATTTATTATAGATTGTCAGAAAAGCGGATTTAAACCTAATAATATCGATATCAAGGTAACTCCTGGTAGCCAAGGCGCATTACATAATGGTATTGGAGGGGAGCTTAAAACCAATTTATCGGGTGTCGGAATTTATTTATCTTGGTTAGATGCTACTCCAATTGACTTATCTGGCGTAAATAAACGTTTTAATACCAATCAAAATAATCAATTTGATATTAGCTTTTGGGCTAAGCCTTATGCACAAGGACAAACAGTTGAAAAAGGTTTAATGAAAAGCAGCGTGATTATCAATGCATTATATAAATAATCAACCCTAAATTAATCATTAATATTTATCCAGAATTTTTTAGGTGTCAGTAGCTGATTTTAAATCATTTTAAAATTTAAGGAAGAATAAACCAGCACATTGAAATCGAAATGATAATCAGCTGTAAGTTTAGTTTTTAATTTCAGAATAATTCTTTTATAAATAATTTATTCATTCATGAAGTTATTTACTATAAACCGCCCGTCCACCCGAAGTTAAATATACCAATAATGATATTATAAATAACACATTAATATTGCTTTAGTATTTATCTAATCATTATATTTCCTATGAGTACTTCTACAACACCAATAACATCCATTAGCCTTTGGATAGCTATACTCTCTTGCCTTTTTTATTGCAAATAAAGAGTCTGAAAAATTACCTAAAAAAATTCTATTTGATTTCTTAGGTAAGTATTGGCAATCACGCCTATGCACTAGGTAACAGGCATAATTATCAATTAAAGTATCAATATAATAATCCATAAATTTCCTTTAAAATATTTATGAAATAAAATTAAAATATAATATGAATAATATAAGTATAGTCTCCTAGGGTAAACGAGTTTAAACCGATCGATAAAATCAAATAGATAGCCAAAAACTATCAAATAGTATAATTCGATCGTTATATCCGATCGATTGAATTTAAAAAATATGTAAGATATTGATTTTAAATACATAAAATAAAGGGTCAGTTTAAATCATTTTATTTTATTATCATTATTTATTCTAATCAATGTGATTAATAACACAAATAGAAATATTAACATTGATTTAATTACATTTGGTTACAAAGTACTTCGTAAAGCTAAAAATAAATATACCTCTATAAAAAATGATTGAAATTAATAATATCCCTAATAAAAAATTCATAATATTCCATAACTATTATGGCTCTTAAACATGAAAAAAATTAAATATAATTTATTCATCGCACCTTAAGTTACTCAACATGAAACATAGAGTACATTCATCGCCTACTCGATTTGAGTTAAGGGCTAAGAGAGAATATGTAATATTGCCTCTTAAATGTGCCACTGAAAAGCCGATAGCGAGTATTAGACGCTATAAATATTACATTACTCACTCCATTGAACTAGTAATTAGCGTATTAAGAATAAAAATGAACGAAAGAAAATCAAACCTGACTTATTACAGGAAAATTATCTCTAATCTGAAAGTAAAACTGTGAGACCAGCCTGGTTATTTTTATTCAATTGAAACGTGGAAAATAAGAAATTATATCATTATATCTTAGTAAATTTTTTAGCCCGTTATTGAATAAACTTGAGGATATCAATGATCTTATTATTGGTCACAAGATTCTGTGGTTCATAGTCTTTATCATGCCCTACAGAGTAATACGGCAGTGCCAATGACCATAAAACTAGCAGCCAGATTAGGGTCAGGTATTACCTGATGCAATGATTATAGGCTTTGAACCGCTTATTGCAAGTATCGAGCTGCCTGATATCGACGATAGACATGTTGTCGCCACTGCCATTTGCAGTAATGCTGAGATAATAGTTACATTCAACTTGAAAGATTTTCCACAGCAATATCTAGATAATTTCTTCATTAATGCGATACACCCAGATAACTTTATTACTGATTTATTCGATTTAAATCAAGCACTGGTACTGTCAGCTGTAAATAAGCAGCGCCATATTATGAGAAAACCGCAGAAATCGGTTGGTGAATATCTTAATGCCTTACTCCGTCAGGGTTTACCACAAACAGTAAAAGAACTGGGTAAATTCTGTTCTCTTATTTAGTCCGCTTGCTGGCTCATTCGACTACAGGGTAAGTATTAGCTTATTAGGGGTTGTGTGCCCATTTAATGGAAAAGTGGCTTAAAATAGGTTAGATGAGGTTTTATCTATATTAGACTATTTTTGAAGAAATAGAGATGTTAACTTGTGAATAGCCTGATCGTAGCCGAAGAAAAAGGCTGGTTGAGATGATTGACAGGAAAAAACATGAAAGAACGATTGATATCGCTACCGAGGATTTACCGCCGAAGTAAAAATCGCAATCAATGGCTTAAGATCAAGATAAACACCGGCAATATTTGCATTAATCCAGTCCTGTTGTGAAATAGCTGGCCACTTTATGTCATAGCCTAAAACAAAAAGCATTTCTTCAAAAAAGAAACGTAATGTCCGTCCATTACCTTCTCTGAATGGGTGAAGTAAATTAAGCTCACAAAATAAATGAGCTAAATCCTTAATTAAATCAACAACATTTAAATGGTCTTCAAGCTTGGGGATCGTATCAAAAAGCTTTTTAGCTTCAGGTTCAATTCTTGAAAAAGTACAAAAACGGGTATTACCCTTTGAAATATCGATATCCCTAACCTTACCTGCCCACGCATAAAGGTCTTGAAAGAGATAAAAATGCAAAAACTTTAAATGAGAAAAATCGAATTGAGTCAATGTTGATAAATTGCTTTGATATGACAGGTATCGCTCCATCGTAAAAGCGACCTCTGCCTCCTCAAGTAAATTTATGTCTTGTATATTCAGTAAATTAATAAGAACATCTGTACCAGAGTAGCAATACGCATCTTCACCAACACCGTACTTATCGCGCATATTTACGCTTTAGCTCCTGAATTGAAAGTTTTTTTTCTTTATTTTTCAATAACAACCCCTCATACGAAAGACTAACCTTATAGTTTTCTAGAGACGTGACGAATCTTGCTTTATTCACCGATACATTAGGTCGCATAACGACTCCTTATCTCTTTAAAGTGGCATATTGACTCATGTAAGATTCAGTATAACATAAAATAGAACGTAATTTTAATTATGATTACTTACTGTAAAAAAGTTGTCCTTACTCGCCCTAATATTTACCTATTGACAATGAATATTGAAAATTAAAACCAGCGAAATAATTTTCATTATTTATTAATCATTAAATATGCATTTTAATTTCATATATTTAATTATGGAATAATTTATTTTGGCTGTTTTTTACGTAAAGTCAAGATGCACTGGAATTATTTTTAAATTACCTGTTAAAAACAAACAAACTTTTTAAATAATTGAACTATTTTTAAATTTCACCCCATCTCATAGTAAGATTACTTTTATCATAATAACATTATTTACTTTGAGGATAATTTCTATTTATTACTTAAGAAGTGAGCGCTCGATTTGATAGCTTAGTGTGATATTTAGAAAGTTAATACTCTATTACTAGTTTTCTAAATATTTTTCATATTTCAGCTAAAAATAAGCGTGATAACTATATTAATACATATTATTTAACTTATGCTAAATAACCACTGACTTGATAGACACATTTACGTTAGAAAAAATAGCTAAAACTAAAAGAAGGGTATGTATTTAATCTAGTGAATAATCTGTAAGATAAGTGGAGGTTGTATGTGGGTCTTCTTTCCGGCTTAGGCCTTCGCTACTAGTAACTCGCCGTAGCCCCCACCTGATTTAACATCATCTTTTGCGCTTGGGCGATAATAAACACCTGAGTATAGCCTCTTCAACCAGCCGCTTTGCGTATCCTTTTGGGCCAAGGAGTAACTCACTCCGTTCTTAGTCAGCCATTGCTGTAAAACAAGTGAGCCAGGAGATGTAAGAGTAATCAGCCAGTTTATTTTAGATGACATTTTTACACCTTAGGTATGAATATGATGTAAATAGCAAACCTATAGTTTATATTCTTATTTTGATAATGTATTCAGATCTGAAACTAACAAAGATTCTCTGAACTCAAATAGTTCTTGTTGCGCTATTTTCAATCTTTCTTGAATATCTAGTTCGTTCGCTTCGAGATTTTTTGCACTTCTTACATTCTTGCAAGCAATATCATGCCAAGAATCAGTTAATAAGCATTCCGTATATTTAGCAACTAAATCATCATGATTATTGACATACCATTCAACGGAGGTCTTATCATTACAGCCCGATGTTGTGATAACAGATATAATGATGCTAACTAATAAAAAATATTTGGTCATTATACTTATCCTTACCGATTTTTGAGTCCGATACGGATGCATTTAACAGCTCGACTCATGCTTTTTTCTTTTGTCGTAACAGTAAATTAAGATTTTCAAAGTCTGACTAATATTTAAATAACTTCTGCTAAAGCGACTTCTGGGACAAAAACATTACCTTCGAATAACTTTCGGGCAGTTCGGAGCACAGCTGCTTGAGTATTTTCGATTTGATTTCCATCCTTTAACAATGAAACTGTAATTTTCCCACTTGGATGCTCAATAGTTACAATACTAGTCAATGCATATTCTGGTTGGCTGCTAATGATTTTTTGTGCAACGGAACCTTTAATTATTGTTGCGGTTGAGATACCAATAGAACCTGTAATAGCTAGTGACTTGTGGCAATTGTGAGGCATAAAATAGCGAACTTTTATCGTACCTCCTTCCGCAGGTTTACTAAGAAGGACTGGCTTTGGAATAACTTTGCCAGTTACATCGCCAAATCCCATTGCCGCTCCAGCCTTAAGACGGATTTTTTCAAGTCGTTGCATAAACACCAAGTCAGAATCTAGTTCAGATGGAGATTCACCACCCATTTTACCCATTTGATGTGCATCGATTAAAATCATTGGCATTGCCATATCAATACATGTAACTTCAACGCCATCAAATACATCAATTGTATTACCAGTAGGAAGCAATTTACCCGTTTTACAACCTGCGGAATTTAGAAACGTCAAACCAATCGGAGCAGCTGAACCTGGTACACCATCAATTTGCGTGTCTCCTTCATAAGTTACCTTGAAATCAGGGGTCTGTACTTCGGCATTAACTAATGTTCCAGTATTGAGATTCCGAATACGTACAGTTGTTACTGGATTTTTGGGAGCAACTAATCCCTTTTCAATCGCAAACGGGCCAACTGCACACAGCATGTTTCCACAATTTGGGGTTGTATCAACTCTCCGCTCTTTCACCATGACCTGAGCAAAAAGGTAATCGATATCAGCATCAGGGCTATCCGAAGCACTCACAATAGCCACTTTACTAGTTTGCGGACTCCCCCCTCCGATACCATCAATTTCAAGCTCATGACCTGCTCCCATCAAATCCAGCAGAACAATATCTCGCTCTTGGATATTATCAGGCAAATCACTCGCAAGAATGACTGGCCCCTTAGAAGTACCACCACGCATCAGAATGCAAGGAATGTTGAACATAGTTTTTCTCTTACCACATGTTAAATGATGCGCTAAGCGTCCCATATACGAATAAATAACTCTAATGCCAAAAAACGAAAGATTAATGCGTTTTACACATTAATAGGCCTTCGGTTACTATGATTTAAATTCTGGTATAAATGTGAGGTTTGAGAAATGCAGCATGAATTACAGGGTATTCAATCTTTCGTAAAAGTTGCAGAAATGGGATGTTTTACAAAAGCATCTCAGTTTTTACACATCTCTCAGCCCGCATTGACGAGACGAATAAAAAAGCTTGAGGATAGTTTGGGTACAGCACTATTTGAACGCTCAACAAGGCGAGTAAAATTGACTGCAGTAGGAAGAGACTTTCTACCTAAAGCAAAGGATCTCATCGATTTTTATGAAAGTTCGATACTGAGTATTAAAGAAATGGCTACGCATCAAACAGGTGTAGTTACCCTATCCTGTTTACCCACCGCCGCCTTCTATTTCTTACCCTCTGTTATTCGTGATTACAGTGAACATTACCCAAATATACGTATCCGTATACTTGAACATAGTGCCAGTGACTGCCTCGAAGCTGTACTCAATGGGGATGCAGATTTTGGAATAAACATGATTAACATCACACATCCTAATATAGAGTTTACACCTCTGGTTAATGAACCTTTCGTTCTCGCCTGCAAACGAGACCATGAGCTAGCAAAAAAATCCCTTGTAATGTGGGAGGACCTTGCTGGGCTCAAACTTATTGGAGTCCGTAAATCGAGTGGTAACCGACTTCTGATTGATCAGGCTCTAGAAAGTTTTGACTGGAAACCAAACTGGTTTTACGAGGTAAGACATCTATCCACATCACTCGGGATGGTTGAAGCTGGATTGGGTGTTGCTGTTGTACCCAGCATAGCAATGCCTATAGATGAGCACCATATACTGGTTAGCCGGCCACTTATAGAACCTGTAATCAGGAGAACGCTTGGATTAGTATTAAGAAGAGGAAATACTCTGAGCCCTGCGTCCGAGAGATTCCGTGAAATGTTGATGAAACTTTGGTCTCAGGACAAAGCCAGCCCTTGGATTGGTAAATTCAGTCGCTAAGTTGCATTGAATCGCTGGTATTATCAGAAGGGATAGATCGTACCATTCATCAGAACCGGTTGCTAAAAATGGCGTGGGAAGGCCGAAATATGAGTTGCCGGGATTTAACCCGATTTTCATCAGCCCAGCGTCATGCGACGCTGGTATGCGTGCAAGAAGAAGCCAGAACCACACTGACAGAGGTGCTGAGGAGCTAATGAATCAGCTCTTACCTGATGCAATGGTACGGGTTTCAAAATACTTATTGGCGGTATCGAGCGCCCTGATATCGATGATAAACATGTTGTCGCAACAGCCATTTGCAGTAATTCTGAGACCATCGTTACCTTCAATTTGAAAGATTTTCACAACAATGTTTAGATAATTTCTTCATGAAGCTATACATCCAGATGATTTTATTACTGATTTATTTGATTTTAATCAGATCCTTGTACTATCAGCTGTAAAATGGAAAGGCACTGTTGCAAAGTTTGAGTGGGGGACTATGCTGAGTTAAATATTTAATGCCAGAGGTTCATTTAATGCTTTTAAAGATAGGCATTTCACCGGCATTATCATCCTGTGGGCGATGCGTTGGTTCTGTAAATACGGCATCAATTACCGTAAGCTACAGGAAATGCTGGCCGAGCGAGGAGTGAATGTTGATCACACAACAATCTATCGTTAGGTTCAGCGCTATGCACCACAAATGGACAAGAAACTCCGGTGGTATGGGCATAGTTCAACCGATGCTCGAACCTGGCAACTTGATGAAACTTACATAAAAACTAATGGAAAATGGGAATATCTATACCGTGCAGTTGATACTAAAGGGAATCCGCAGGATTTTTATCTCTTACCGAGTCGGAATAAGAAAGCGGCTTACCATTTTTTAAGTAAACTCTTCAACTGGATGAAAAAAGGCAGTGCACCCAAAGTAGTAGCATCTTATGGTCGCGCTATAATGTTACTTAAAAGAGAGGGGAAGTGCCCAACTGGCGTTGAACACTGGCAGATAAAATATCGCAATAATATCATTGAATGTGATCATGGAAAATTGAAGCGGATCATCAATCCCACATTAGGATTTAAATCCCTCAAAACCGCTCATGCCACAATTAAGGGAATTGAGGCGATGCGGGCATTGAAGAAAGACCAAGCTGACCATTTTTACTACGGCCATTCCTTAGGAGAAGTGCGTCCAGTGAACAGAGCTTTTGGTCTGTAATATAATGGTAAGCCAAAAACTCAAGACCATCATGTTATTTACAACAGTGCCACTTATAGTAATAGCATAGACTACTTTACCTATCTAAAACCGACTCAAGTTTTAGCGGCGGATGGAATTAATGTTAATGACGGGTTCAACTTTATCGGGCAAGCCATCATGACTTTCAAATTTGGTTTTTAATATTCTGCACAGCTAAATAAGGGTTTCCTTATAGTACAGGGGGTGTCCTTCGCCATAATGCTCCCTGGATAAACTCTGGGGGGTTAATGATAAACCATACAATCCCTCCTTAGCCGGCTCACATACCATGCGACAGCAGAATAAATTGACTGAATGATA
>NZ_JBSICC010000043.1:0-19719 GCF_058245955.1 Providencia sp. UF-224
CGCTCAGATAACCGTATCCACATTGTGCGATTGCCCCCGTAAAGCTGGCCGATGGCCACCTTAACGCGCAGCTACAGTCGTTCATCGAGGCTACGCCTCTCGCCCGTCTCACTGCGTTTTTCAAAGGGTCAAAAAAAGTAATGCTCTGTTTTAATTTAGTTAGGCTTAACCAGGACAAGGGGCGGGTAGGGGATTTTAACAGCCTGTCACCGCTGACGCGGGTCTCGACGGCCCTCGCCTTAATGTGTCATTTGTAACACTGTTTGCCGTCTAAGCCCTACGGGCGGGTGATTTCGGTTAAATTTCATGATAATCTGGCATTAATGTATTGAAGGTAAATACGATTTTGGTATGAGGATAGTATGGAACGCAAGACACTGACTCTAAAACGCCCAACGACGGAAAAAGTTGTAGAAAGTACCTCGCCGGTTATTCAACGTCGTCGTAAACAGGTGGTGGTCAATACCCTGCGTAATCCGAATAAAGTATCAAAAAATGCACCCTCTCAATCCCCTAAAAAAGTGACACCCTCGCTCGCGAAAAAAAAGGTCGCTGTTGCCATACCGTTAGAAAAAAAAGTCATCCCTCCGACGCCACCTAAACAATATCTCCCCTTAAAAGACGCCATAGCGATACTCTCAGAATATTGGCCACAACTCTTTCCTGATGGACAACTTCGACCAATGACCGTTGGCACGCGTGAAGCCTTATTTGCTGATAAAAAATCCAGAGAGTTGGCTATTTCGTATAAAATAATTAAGCGATGCCTATCCGCCATTAGCCACAGTGTAAAATACCGCACCACAATTATGCTTGGTGCAGTGCGCTATGATAAAGATGGGCAACCAAACGGTATCGTGACAGAGTCAGATGTTGCTGATACCTTAAAACGCATTCAAAAGCTTGTGAAACAAAAATCACAAGTAGTTGATTAATCTCGGTAATTAATGGTTAATGACAGTTGGATAAATTAAATGCGAAACGCTAGCTATGACAAATGGTATCTGTGAGTTTCTGGGTGGTCGATGGTTAGAGAATAAACTACATTAGTAGATATTGCGGCTCTATCAAGCGTAGATTTCTAGCGCAAGGTCGCTTATTTCACCTAACAATCAAATTGATTTTTTGTCGCGAGGTTTATAATAATATTTTTAACATCCAGGGTATTATAATGTGTTTTGGCTAAATACATTATATTCATACTCTAGGTGTTATAATGTCATCTAAAATAAACTACTATGGTAACTCATACGTCCCCCTGCGTGATAGTTTTACAACCTTGACATCTTCCCCCATATTCGCAATACGAGACTCAGGAGCTGGATCCTTGTTATCGGGTAATTACTGATCGCTCAGTGTCTGGTTCCTGCTTCGACGGGCGGTTCTCTTTCGCTGTATGACCACAGCAGGCGCAATGCTAGCCTTGTATAGGCCAGAGGCATCGTCAGTACCTGACCTGACTTATTTTACGTTGGTATGAAAAGGTATTTATCGAGATATTTTTGTTGGAATTTTAACGTATGTATTGAGTCATACAAGGCCAATTAATGGGGCCATGGCTCGTAATTGATGAAAAACTTTAAGCTGAATTTGAAGACATGACTTTGGAGCCTGTTGAGCTTAACGAGTTAATTACTGTAAGGCCAGCTACGATGACTGCATTACAGGTAAATTTCGCAGAACGAGAGCACTTTTTCTGGATATCCTTGAAGCAAGGATATCCAAATTGGAGATTGTTTGATCATCAGAATGCAGCTGAACTGCCTGCGATACGATGGAAGTTGTAAAATATAGATAAGTTATTGGAAAATCAAAGTAAACATATAGAGCAGCTAAAAAATTAAAAACAGCCCTTGATAGTGGCTTAATCAAGCTAATATCAATTAACACTATACAATTAGTGTTAATTTAATGGTTACAACATTATCACCTTATGATAGTGCTAAAAGTAGTAAATCATTTAAAAAATATCTAACATAAAATTAAACTACCGATATTGCGACCTTTATTTGATAACTATATATTTACATTATAGTCTGTCGGCTCTAAATATTTTCATTAAGCTGTTCAAAAAAATTTCCAATATCAACATCTAATACCTTTAAAGCCAATACCAGCATATCTACATTAATTTTATTAACTCCTCTCTCATAACGGTATAGTTGTTGTTCACTTTTACAACCTATAAGCCGCGAGAACTGTGAGGTTGTATAACCCGCATCTAGTCTTAACGCCTTTATTTTTTTTCCTGCTAATACCGCATATGTATTTTTAACAGTCATTCATACGACTCCATTCAAATAACACTCTTACTGCAAGCAAAATAAATTTACTTTCCTTTAAATAAGTATAGTAAAAGGAAAAAAATTTTCACTAAAGATAATGCTGTTTTAGACTTTAATTTAAGGATATATCATTTTTTTACTCCATTATTGAGTGGTATACAATAATGTGTCATGTTCTATTTTTATATGTTTTTTCGTTCGCATATTTTATGCTTCTTTTTTCTCTAATCAGCTCTGCTGAATTGATATTATCCTAAAATCCCTTTGATATTTTGGCCATTCATAAATAAATGTTATTATGTAAATAGAATGTTTTCTTCTCTAGGGGGTATGGATTTTAATTTTTTGTGTTTCTTTTTGAAGTATCTCTAAAATTATGACCTGATAGTTACTTTAAATAATGAAGAGCGTTTAAGGTGTGAAAATAATAATTAATATGGATTGTGTGAAAACTAAAACTAAAACTAAAAACACAAATAGAGATAAAGCTCAGAGTTATATAATATGCTATATTAGGGGATTCTATATAGGGCAATAAATACATGGAAAAAGATATAATAAACATACTCGTTGAGTTGACGCACAGAAGCAATGATGATGTCAAAATAGCCGCGGCCAGTGCGCTTGGTAACTATAAAGCAACTATTGAGCAGCAATTGGCCATTTCTAGGCTAATTGTTTTATGTAAAGACCCAAACAAGGACGTCGTTATTTCAGCCATAAAGGCTTTAAGTAAGCTTTCAGGCCACTTTTAGTTTTATTTTATACACCCCGTTATTATGTAATCTTATAGCTCTAACACCATTCTTGTTAATTCTGTAATTCGTTGTCTTAGTACCTAATAATTTCCGATAATCGTGCCAGTAGGTTTGGTGGTTGTGCCATCACCCAAGCCAGAGAACGAATTGATTTGGACAACTGACTTTGATGTATACTCGCTGAGGATTGCGCTCAACAGTAATACACAGTTTATCAATTTCAGCTTTTACACTTATGAGTTCGGTAGTATGTTTTATCTTAGTATGTTTGTTATTCAACTTGTTAAAGCCAAAACAGAAAAATAGCACAAGCGCTCATTAATGCTTTAGTTAACGTGTTCATGACTCTTTTACTGACAAAGCAGCATCATCTATAGGTAGTGATCGTTTATCAACATCAACGCCTTAGGATTATCTATACCCGACAACTCTAGCCACCTAAGCAGACTTGATATTATTGGATAAAAAAATAATCATTTAGTTCTAATATTGCATTTGTTTTAACTCTTTCATTACAATATATCGATGTTTATTTAATGGTATATTTTAAAATTAAAGGATTAAATGCTCCTATTTCTAATAGGAGCATCCTAAAATATTCAACATCTGATTTTATCTTTTAATACTAACTCTAGATATTTAATGAAAATAATTATAATCTTAATTATAATCAGTCTCAATAACACCTGTTAAATTAAAAGCATAATTGCCCCCTGAACCTTTTGTTTCTGCTAGCCTTAGTAAACTAATTTCAATTGGTAGCGTGGATAGTCCTGCTCTAGACTTAAACTCTATTTTCTCATTGGGCTTAACTACTTCACCATTAATTTTAGCTTTAACGCCAATATGGTCCGCCGTTGTTTGATATGCCACGTTAGAAATTTGGTGTGCAGAATTGGAGAAATGTATTTTAACATCTACATCTTGTTCGCATTGATAGCTTATATTTACAGACTCCGGTTGAGTCTCGTAACCAACATTCACATATATTGGGATTGTCCCAAATGGTAAGTTAAAGCTCGAGGAACTGGTTAATGTACACGGAGGGACAACCTCATCAAAAGAGCCACGAATTTCAAATTGTAATGGTGGATTTGCGGCCAAGCTTGAAAAAGAACTAGAAAAGATAACAATGGCCATTAATTTTTTAATATTTAAAATTTTCACAATAAAGGATTCCTTTTATTTAAAATAGATAATTATCTACACGAAAATAAATTATTGCATTTAAACTATAAAAAAACATGATTTTTCATATTGATTATCATGTAAATAAAAGCACAATAGTTTTCAATTGCTCTTTTTAGGTTTGATTTAAGAGTTATCATCAGTAGCTGTAAGTAAATATCTTAAAATCATTTTCCTTCGGAGAAATAAAATTAATTTTTTATGTTTATCTTAGATGCAATTAATGGTATACGTAAATGTCATTGCTAATATTACTTATCCCTTTAGACGTATGTTATTGATTAATCTTATTGCCACTTCCCGTTAAGTGGCTTTTTTTATATTACGAATTTCATAACTAGAGTGTATTGCTCGCTCACTTATTTACTTACTTGGTATTTATTGAAGGTAGGCATCATCTACAACTACTACGTATTAGCTTCCGTAAAAAAGGAAAAAGGCTACAAATATGCAGAAATTAGAGTAATTTTTTGCTAAAAATCGTATTGTGAGGGTAGGTACTAACCTTAGGAATCTCGATATTTAATACGTCCTACTGTATTTCCAAGTTTACTGTTTTCGAGCCTTATGCAATTTAACAAAAAAATCTGACATGTCTGTTACTGCAGAAGAAAAACATTACTGGTTAATCAAGCTCGACTTTGTGGCATTAATAGTCCTAAAATTTGCGCAGAAAGATGGCAAAATTCCTAGCAACCTACAAGGTGGAGAGTCTATTTTTATTACGTTGAATACAAACGGTCTTGAAGCAAAAAAGGTTTCATCGTTATGTTGCCACCGACTTGATTGGTTTAATTAATATGGGTCAACAAGGGGAGATCCTTAAACTAAAATTGTATTTGGAATATCTGTGGCGTTCATATTATTGTGATATAACCTACCTAAGCATTTTATTTTACCCTTAGCAGCTCAATGAGTTTAGCAACGTTGTAGTTTACGTTACGTTATTGTGAGGTAAACAATGTCACTAGTAGTCCTATTCAGTATATGTTTTTGGATGAGATACAATCATTGCATAAATGGCCATTAACGATAACCTGTAATGGTAGTAAGCAAGATAGAGAAGAGAAAGATATGGATTATTATCTTTTAATTCCAAAGAAATATTCCTAAAGCCCGTTGATGCTACCGCTAAATCAATCGTAAGTCATAAGCAGCATTGATATACCATTGTTTCCATAAAGCTTGTCTTGGCAATATTTTAATGTGTTGCAACAGGCGTTAATCGAGGCTTCGTCTCACAACATTTTTAAATGTGCAAAGGGTCTATGTAATGTTTTCAATGCATTAACTCCTTACACTGAACTTGACGGCATCTACTATCAATGTTCACTGTGACACATTTTGCCCATCTATAGTCCTACGATCTGGCTAAATAATGCACTCTTAATGAGCTTTGATAATCAAAAAGAAAAGATTGTATTATTGTGGGAAGAATTCCATAAATTTACACATCAATAATATATTTCTTATTTTTTAAGTAAGCTTTAAATGGGAAATTATCCTGATATATCAGATGCTTGAATTTGAGTATAATAGGCGATAATAGCTACGTAGTATGTAAATAACTAAAAGGCAATAATAGGCCACGCAAATTCTAATACTTGAAAAATAACTAAGCATAAATACCTTTTTTTACCTGTTATTGGGTTTATATTGGATTTTTTTGTGTTAATTCATTGGGGGTAAACCGTAATTTCGTTAAAATCCTTATTTACAATAATTAAATTGGAAGGAAAATGACCACTCGAAAACATCTCACAGCCCATGAAGTTTCTCTTCTTGTGGCTGCTTGCAAGTACACTCGTTATCCTGAGCGTGACGCCTGTTTGGTTTATATGAGCTATGTCCACGGTCTGCGAGCCAGTGAAGCGCTATCGTTACGGTTGGATGATCTCGACCTGGTTGGGCAGGAAGTGTATGTTCACCGATTGAAAAAAGGATTTTCCGTATGTCATCCCTTATTAGCTGAAGAGGTTCTACTGATTAAGCGTTGGTTAAATGTCCGCCAAATGTGGCATGGAAGCTCGCTTAATTGGCTTTTTTTATCAGAACGGGGGACCGCATTAAGCCGCCAACGATTTTATCAGCTATTCATTCGGTTAGGACGTATGGCCAAGTTACCTTTAAACATTCACCCGCATATGCTCCGCCATGCCTGTGGTTATGCTCTTGCAGATAAAGGCGTGGATACTCGACTTATCCAAGACTATTTAGGACATACCAATATTCGCCATACCGTCCGATATACAGCCAGTAACCCTGCTCGATTTCGTGGCGTTTGGGGGCGAGGTGTAGGGATCAAATGTAGTCAAAATGACCCCATTTGTTACCCCCTGTAAATATGATGCTATGTTACTCAGGGGGTAATTACACGTCAAACTGGTAAATGAGTAAATTAACCTTTTGTATTTTCACATTAACTTAATATAGTAGCAGCTTGTAACCTCCTTGAATTATGATGATTTTTTCCTTTCTAATTTCGGTATTCGATACCTTCCCTAAACTTATTTACGCTTTTTCCAATTAGTCAGTAAGTGCTAAATCATATTAAAGTAAAAAATAAAGTATAAAAACCCATCTATTTACAAATAACATTTGTTTGTGTGGGCTTTTTACTCTGTAGTCAAATGGGGTCAAATTGACTACAGTTATCCTCAGTAAAAATAAAAGTATATTACATTGATTTTAAAGATATTAATTTTGGTTTTAGACTCAATATTTTGATTGTAAAAACCATGATTAGTTTATTTTTATGTGAGGAGGCTGCATGAAAAAATCACACGGCATTACAAGCATTAGTCCATCTCAAATTGTGGGAAGACGAATTCGAAAAATTCGTAGTCAAAAAGGATTTACAGGCACCACATTGGGACAACAATTGCAGCTTTCGCAACAGCATGTTTCGCGTATTGAAAATGGCACCACGCGGCTGAATGTGGAACAACTACAGTTATTCTCCAAAGTACTCAATGTGGATTTAGCTGATTTACTTGATGGAATTGGTTTTCAAGCAAAACAACTCTATTCACCTTTCTCTTGTGGCACGTGGTCGCAGGCTCATAGCTTGATATTGGATCATCATTCTTAGCTTAAATAAAAGACCAGTATTATCTGTCGTATTTTTATTGAAGTGTATTTTTTATGTCTAAAGTTTAATGTATGCATTACCCAAAAAATGATAATTAGGATATTTAAGAGCACGGTAGAACAAATAGAAAACATCATTAGTCATTTGTTTTTATGCAAAATTTCAGTTTTTATTCTATTTTAAGAGAGACAAAAAAACATACTAAATTACTCATGGATCGATTTGTAGTTTTGGTAAATTATCTTTACCCTAATTGAGCGTATTTAATTTAGGGTTTTACGGGTTAAATTAGTATGGCTTAAAATAACACAGTGTTTTAAGAATAAGTCAAGTCAATAAAAAAGAGTAAAAAGGTAATGCCATCATGAAAATACAACAAAACAAATATCCATTAGCTTATTGTGTTGGCCAACGAATAAGAATATTACGGAAAAAATATGGAATGACCGCCAATGAGCTTGCAGAACAATTAAATGTGAGCCAGCAGCAGTTTTCTCGCTATGAGCGGGGGGTTAATCGTATTGATATCGATTCACTGGCACTATTGTCTTATTTTTTTAATGTTAGTATTCATTATTTTTTTGAGGGCATTGATTTTACGGAAATGCAGTTTATTCACTCCGATATCTCTTTTTCGTATTTAAATACTGATTGATAAACAAAAAATATTTTTAAGTAAGCTAGGTAATTATTTTAATTAGCTTGTTTTTTGTTTCTATTAATGAAATTTACTATTTCAAATAACTAAGACTTTATTAAAATTATTATTTCATAAAATAAAAATCATCATATTTAGTGTCTGTGATGATGGGAAATCTTCGACACTTTATGGCTAAATTAACTCAACAATATAAATAGGAAAGTATTAAATGAAACTTCGTTTATTAGCATTAGCAACTCTGGCTTCACTTACACTCTCTAGCTATTCTTCAGCAGCAGTGCCTCCTGGCTCTCAGGGGAATGGTGAAATTATGTTTAAAGGTTCAGTTATCAAAGCACCTTGTGGATTAGCTCCAGGTAAGGATGGTGATAATCAAGAAATTGATATGGGGCAAATAGCGGATGCACAGTTAACTACAATCGGTTATGGAAAACCAAAGGATTTCAAAATTAATTTAATTGGTTGTACTTTTGATCCAGCGGCGGCGAATGAAGTTAAAGTTAATGTTCGTTTTGATGGTATGTCAACAGGTGGATCTAATGGCTTTCTTGGGGTAACTGGTGAAGCTAAAGGTGTTGCTATTCGCTTAACCGATTCTTCAGCTAAGCAAGTTAAGATAGGTGCTAATTCTGATAACTATAGTCTGCGTACTGGAGACAATAGCTTACTTTTTTCCGCTCAGGCCGTTAAATTAGATGGAGAAGATGTAGTTGCCGGTACTTACTCAGCATTAGCTAGTTTTTCTCTGACTTACCTTTAAGTACTAACTTTTAGCATCGTAATTTCCAGCACCAATTTACTGTCTTGAGACGTATTTGGTGCTGTTCCTAATTTAGAGTGAGAGTTCTGCAATTAAACCTACTCCACATTTGTCTTAAAGAGACTATAACATTATGGATGATATGAAAAAGTACTCATTCATTTCAACGGCCATTCTTTGCTTATTCATGGTACAAGCTACTCAGGCTAATAGTGATAATGTTGAATTTGAAACCCGAGCACTCGAATTAAGCGATAATACGAGTATTAATTTGAGTAATTTTTCTCGTTCTGATTTTATACCAGAGGGGATTTATCCTTTGAGTTTAAAATTAAATGGCCGGGTCATTGCTAATGAAAGCTTTAATGTGATTAATGTTGATGGTAATAGCCAAATCTGTTTTCCCCTTCAAGTAATAGATACTTTTGATCTAAAGGCAACGATTCTTACTCAATTGAAAAAACGAATATCTCTTAGCCAGGCTGATTGTGTGCTTATTGCTGGATATCAAGGTATAACGACCCATATTGAGAGAGAAAAAAGTACTTTATTGGTAAGTATCCCTCAGGCTTTACTTAATTACAGTGACCCCAACTGGGTACCTCCAAGTCAATGGGATGAGGGGATTTCTGGTATATTATTTGATTATATGCTAAGCGGAAATATTTTTAATAGCCGTAATGGTTCCAGCAATAGCTCAATTTCCAGTTATGGTACCGCTGGTGCAAATTATAAATCTTGGCGTTTGAGAAGTAATTATCAAACATCACTATATAGCAGTGGATATGGCGAAAATAAGCGTGATTTTAAAACAACAACGATCTATGCAACGCGTGCACTTAAAGAATTAGGTGCTCATTTAACGATAGGAAAGAATTATCTTCAGTCCTATGTGTTTGATTCGCTAAATTACAGTGGAATATCAATTGCTAGTGATGATCGTATGCTTCCCCCTGCATTACGCGGCTATGCCCCAAGATTAACTGGGGTTGCTAAAACAAATGCTAAAATAATTATTAGCCGTGGTGGCAGCATTGTTTATGAAAAAATGGTACCACCCGGCCCATTTGTTATTGAAGATCTTACTGATGCTACCTCAGGTCAGCTAACAATGACAATTCGAGAGGAAAATGGAGAAGAACAAGTTTCTACTATTGAAACCTCAAATGTACCTTTTTTAACGCGCTCAGGCCATGTTCGTTATAAGGCAATGTTAGGTCGCTTGAACCAAGATAATGGCTCATTTGAGCCGATGGTAGCAACGATGGAAGCCTCACTTGGTGTATTTTCTAATACTTCGGTATTTGGTGGGGTGATCCTGACGGATAAGAATTATCATGCAGTAAATGGTGGAGTTGGCTACGACATGCGTTCTTTTGGTGCGCTTTCTGTAGATATAACCCACTCTCGTGCAGAATTGAATAACCAAACCTTAAATGGGGAAAGCTATCGTTTTAATTATTCTAAAGTATTTGACAGTATCGATAGCCAAATCACTTTCGCTGGTTACCGATTTTCAGAGAAGACCTACCTTTCTTTAGATAATTTTACTGCAATGAAAGCTACACCTGACTTCGCATCGACCAATAAGGAAAGTTATAACTTGGTTGCCAGTAAGCATTTTCGAGATTTGGGTATCTCGATAAATGCAATGTATAACCGACAAACTTATTGGCAAGACGTTTCTGACAGTAATACTTATGGGCTTAGTGTATCTAAAAACTTTGATATTGGTCGTTTAAAAGATATAAATGCATATTTGACAGTTAATCGTACCGAATATAAAACAAATTTTTTGTCTCAAAAGAAGAAAAGTGATAATTCGATTTACCTAAGCTTCAATATTCCATTGAGTTCACAGGCTTATATTAGTTCTGGAATGCAATTAATTAATGGAAATGTTTCGCCAAATATGACTTATACAAATACTGAAAACCCTCGAAATATTTGGTCTATTGGAGCGAATACAATTTCTCCGAATTACAGTAATAGTAACATGAATGCAAATGTTGCCTTGAACCGTGATGCTTATACGGCATCATTAAACACTTCAATAAATAAAAATGACTATTATTTGGGCGGTAGTATTAGATCAGGTTTAACAGCTACTGAGCATGGTATTGCTATACATAGCGAAGGGTATGCTGGAAATACTCGTCTTATTGTAGATACTAATGGTATTGAAGGAGTTTATGTTGGCAATATTGGCCAATCAATGCCAACTAACTCTAGAGGTATTACCGTTCTAAATAATGTACCTGATTATTACCGCACTAATTATACTATTGATACAAACCGTTTACCTGATGATGTGGAGAGTTTCAATCCAAATATTCAGATGGTACTGACGGAAGGGGCGATTGGCTACCGTAAGCTCGACCTTTACCGTGGCGTTAAAGTATTAATTAAACTCTCTGATCCACAGGGTAAATATATTCCATTTGGCACGTTGATTGAAGATAGGAAACAGAAACGTCAGGTTGGTGTAGTCGGTGAAAATGGTGAGGTTTATATCTCTGGAGTTGACGAATCAGCTCAACTTGTTGCACTTGATGTCGAAGGGCGGCCATGTTTATTTACACTTCCTCACCAAGATTTTTCCTTATCTTCTATTATCCCGCTGACATGTCAAAGGGTAGCTTCTTCCACAGGGAAATTATAATGATATCTAATATATTTTTAAGTCGCCATGTAATAGCTTCATTTGTTTTTATTTTGTGTATGAATTATTCAGCTCAAGCTGCAATATCAATAGATCGCACTCGTATTATTCTATTAGGAGGAGATAAATCGACACCTGTTGATGTGATAAATCACAGCAAGAACTTACCTTACCTAGCACAAACATGGTTAGAAAATGAATTAGGTGAAAAAATTAGCTCACCCCTGTCCGCATTACCTCCACTACAGCGAGTAGAGAAAGACAGTACTGTACAAGTTCGTATTGTTCCTTTATCCGAGGTGGCAAAGCTTCCTCAGGACAGAGAATCATTATTCTATTTCAATTTACAAGAGATCCCACCTAAATCAGATAAACCAAATACAATTCAGCTTGCGCTTCGTATTAAGGTAAAACTTTTTTATCGCCCAGAAGCACTTAAGAATCAAGCAGAAAAAATTTGGCAGGAGGAGCTTCGCCTTGAACCTAGTAATCAAGGGCTTAAACTGATTAATCCCACACCATTTTTTATTATTTTACCGGAGGTTGTGGCAGGAAAAAATAGCCTATTAGGTAAGGATGAAGCAGTAACAATAAAACCAAAGAGTGAAGTGGTTCTACCTAGCACTATACAGCAAGGGCAAAAATTATCACTTAAGTACATCAATGATTATGGTGCTTATCAGCCGTTAAATTATACGTGTTCGGTAACTCACTGTGTAAGGGACAAATCTTGATGAATAGAATAATACTAATTTTGGGTCTGGGATTATGCTCTATCTTAATGAGTCCTCTTGTACAAGCGTATGTGATTTGTAAATGGGAAGGCATGCAGCCAAATAGGGTCATTAGTTTGACGAGTAGAGGTTTTGTGGAATTAGTGCAGGCTTATACTACTCCCAAAGCAAATTATGCTCCTTGTGGTGACACGGAGTGCTTTACTGGATTTACTTATGTAATCCCGAATATGACCTATACTGTAACAGCTTCCGTTAGTATTAAGTGTATTAATACTGGAAATCAGGTAGAAAATATTGATTTTCAGTATTCAAAGAACACAGGCGCGGTCCATCCGGGCAATTTTAAAAATGTAACTATGACTATTTCAGGGGCTGGTCCGACTATTACTGTACCAAACTTAGAAAGTCAGGGACAAAATTTTAATCTTAGAAGTTGGAATGATGGAATATTAGCCCCCTGTCAGCGTGATTGTGGTGCTGCTACTACTGGTTGGCCACAGTACAATAAAACCTTATTTTTTACGTTCACAGCGCAACCCATTGACACAGAGTCTTCTCAGTGGGGAGTCGGATGGCACTATATGAATAATATAGGTAACATTTATATACCAGGTAGTTATACCGACTCGGTATTTGTAGGCGGATTTCTTTGCCCCGCAGGCTATACGGATTGCCGGCCTGAGGGTAATATTGGCGAAGGTAGTACCAAACCACCAATTGTTGAGCCTATTCCTCAGTGTACTTTAAGAGTTGTTACTCCTGATTTGATTCAATTTCAACCAATATCTACGGATGATCTCAGCCGTAATCGGGTGAGGTTGGAAGATTTTACGTTAACTGCAATTAAAGGTCCTTCTCAAAGTCAAGCCTGTGTAGGAAGTATGTATAACTTACCAGGTGAAATAAAAACTGAGGGTGGATATTTTATTAGTAATACTTTTTGGGGGATTAACCAACTTAATGGCCAACCTCAAGGAATAGGTTTAAAAATATATGATTTAGATTTAGGCAATTATTTACAGTTTAACTACAAGTACCCATCATTTATTAAAGATATTAGTAGCCTAAATGAAGTCAAACGGCTTCGAGCTGAAATATCGGCAACAACGAATGAGTTGGATAAAATAAAAGCAGGTGAATATAGTCAAGTGCTAACTTTTGAAGTCAGGATGCCATAAAGTTAAATTTTTATAAAAACCTATTGGAGCAGACTATGGAAAAAATATTTTATTTCTTGTTGTTCTTTATTTTGTTGCCAGGAAAAATAGTGCAAGCAGACACTGTAGCAAATAGCAGGACAACATTTAAAGGTATGATAACAGTTTCTACATGTAACATTGTTGTGGGTGATGATAATCAGACTGTTGATATGGGACAGATTTCTAGTGCTGAATTAGATGCTAGAGGACAATCAGCACCTATCTTCTTTGCAATACAGCTGTATGGTTGTAGTAGTTCAGATAAAATAGTCAAGACCCTATTTGAACAATCTGAAGGGGGAGCAAACGGATCTATCATTCCAGTTAATGGGGTTAGTGGTATTGGGTTAACTTTACAAGACGGGGCGGGTAATCCAATTTATCTTAATCAAAGCTCTAAGGGACAAAAAATTCAGGCTGGTGATAATGTATTACTTTATTCGGTTCGTTTAGTGAAAACTGGAGTAATACAGGCGGGCAGTTATAGTCGTTTATTACACTATACACTCTCTTATGAGTAAAGTTTATATCTAGAAGATATGAATTTATCGATAGGGTTAATAACGTGTGTTTTTGGTAAATATCTAAATGAATTGAAAGCAATTATCAAATGATATTTAATTACTGCCTGGTGTTAAATGTTATATTTTTATGGGTGTTAATATTGGTCGTTTTTTTAAATGTTATTTGATTTTTGTTGTTATCGATCTTTAGTAATGATGGTTTTCGATTGGTTTTTAATAGATGGAGTTGCTACTTTAATTAAATGAACGGTTACTTATTTTAGTATCATTATTTACATTAATTAGTTCAGTATCTCCAGTTAGTGGCGCTTACTGATTTTCGGTGTGAAGTAAATATTAAGAGTGTAAGCGATTCGAGCTTAATCGATGTGAATCTTGATATGTGAAATAAAGCATACTACTAAAAGATATAGAGTTATTTCAGATTCAACACCAATCATGCTCCCATTATTAGTTAGCTCTGACATGGTAAAGTTCAATCTTAAATGTAGCGGTATAGTGGATAAAGTAGCCCTATCCCCTCTATTATTCTCGATTTTTTAATAGTTATATGCATATAATCGATTACGGTTATAAAAATAAACTTTTCTTTATTTAATAATTCATTTAATTGATTGCGTAATTTTTTTTTGATAGAGCTGTAAAGTTTGTTACTTAGCGGCTTAACCTCAGAAAAATGGTATCTTGAAATTTAGAATAGTTAGGTTTAATAAAAAACTTATTTCTGATAAATAAGTGAGTAATCTTAGCGTATGTAATTGTGTTTTTGGCTATTCATAGATATACACTAAAGTAAGCAGCTGTATATTATTGGGAGATTATAGGTTTATATTTCAAAATTGATGGTTTAATTTTCTTTTTATTCATGAGTAAAGCGACTCTATTATTGATTAAGAGTCGCGTTTTGTTATTGTTCGTATATGGTTAGTGAGATACTGGACGCGTCACATCATTCGGCGTTTTAAATCCATAACGACTCAGTGGAGACAGTTTAATTTCATTAACATTCCCCTTTACCTTAACTATTTTCTTTTCTCCTGGACGTAAGTAAAATTGCTCTATCCCGAGTCCTTCATTACTAGGTAATGCAGTAAAATTTGGTGATAAGCGAATAACTTGTTTGCCTGTGTTGGTTAATGTTAGTTCTTCCCCTTGTTGTACAACGTCTAAGTTGTCCCAAGGTGTTTGACTAACCTTGATTCCCGTTGGGACAATCAGCATCGCTACATCTTGACGGATAGGCATTTTGGTAACGTTCTCTTTGGTGGCGCCAATGCCTTGGAAGGACACTTTTAACAACGCTTCGTGTGACAGTTCCACACCTTTTTTAAGGACAAAGTTGATTTGTTGACTTTGTTCCGGCTCAATTCGAATTATGGGCGGTGAAACTAGGACATCCTGTGCTGAAGCATCTCCCCCCTCAATATCCGTCACCTTGGTGGAGAGTAAAATAGGCTCTTTTGATGTATTTTTGACATTAAATACTTTTCGGCCCTCTCCTGCATCTAAAATAACAGTCATGGTCTCCAGTTGAAAGCTCGCTTGTGCGAGCGGACTTCCCAGTAAGATAATGAGTGTCGTTAATAGACCTATAGTATGTCGAGTAATGGTTTTCATAGATAATTCCTCTTAACTTTTTTATTTTCACAGTTCGACTTGGCGCCGAGTTAATTTTCAAATTTTAGGGGCAATAACATAGGTTACTTGCAGATTGCGGCGGCTTCTTCGTACAGAGCATTAGCATCAAATACTGCAGGGACTGGATAGTCGACCATGCAATCACTTTGGTTTGGTATGCGCAATATAATCGGTTGTCCAATTTGTTCATTACTGAGCATTACACTACCGTTATTCATGACTACCCCAATGAGTTGTTCTTCTTGGTTTAATACGCTTGCGCCGACAGGAGCGGATTTACCATTGGCTAACGTAATACCTAATAATAATTGTTTCATCACAGTAGCATTCACGCGATGAGTCAATACGGTTCCTCTTGCTACGGCGACATCAAATGAAGTTGTATCTAACCGTACGTTAAGTGGCAAATCTTTTGTGTCTAGTTGGACTGTGGTTTTGAGTTGTGTTGGCAGTGTTGGAATAGCAGCTGTTCCAAAGTGATTTGTCACTGTCGTTCCACTACCTAAAGCGCTAACCCTGACACCTGACTGCCCAGGAATAGACACAATCCCAAAGGTATCTCCAAGTGCTCTTGGGGAGGTGGCCACCATGCCATCAGAGTATGCTAATGCGCCAGACGCTGAAAACATCATTGAGCGGCTATTTTCGTCACTCCAACTACCATTTGCAGCAATTTGGCTATATGCAGTCGTCATATTGATTCCACCGCTAAGTCTTGTCTGGTCTTGAGATTGTGTTGCACCGACTGAATACCCCCATAAATCACCGGGGCGATGATTAAAGGTGCTGGTCAATTGTGTTTCTTGTTGATAACGTTGCATCTGCATACTCACCGATGACCTTTGCCCAAAGGGCATTGATGCATTAAACGATAAACGGCTATCACGTGAATTACCCGATTGGTAGCTCAAGTTAGTCGTGATATTGCCAAATTTTTTGCCATAACTGATGGTTGATAATGTTTCATCGGCTTGTTGGCCATAATAATGATTATAGTTCAGTGTATAGCTAATACGACCCCATTGAGGATGTGACCATCCTAGAGATGCCGAGCTGGAAGAATGAACTACCCCGTTATTTCTTTCGAAAGTGATGTCCTCTTCATTATTTTTTGTTCCTTTTTGTAAGGATTCATCGAGTGTTGGGTACGTCTGCGTGCGATATAATGACGATAATCCGATTGAAATATTTTCAAATGACTGGCTTACAGCACTGTCTACTTGAACCCCGTGAGTTGAATCGTCTCGAGATGCAGTTACCCCAAAATTCACTCCAGTATAGTTTGTATTTCCCCACTGTGTGTTTACTCGTCCCCCAATAGATTGGTAAGGTTCAGAAAATAAAGTACCAGCGGTGTACTCTGAATTGCCTTTGCTTATACCTCCTTCTATACTCCCCACTAATGGCGTTCTAACGTGTTCATCACTATGACGAACACGATAATGACCTAGTGCAAATTGGTAATAAAGAGGCCCTAGTTTTTCTTCATTTTCGACCGAAGTGGTTACTTTAAATTGTTGGCGCTGCCCATCTTCCTGAAGTACCGTGACTTCTAATGGCTGGCCCGTTACCACGTGGTTAATTTTATCTAATTGGAAAGGGCCAGCAGGTACAAGCGTGCGATACAATAAGCGCCCATTTTGATGGACTTCGACGGTCGCTGGTGTCTCTGCAATCCCTGTTACGGGAACGATTAAACGTTGCCCTCTTCGCAGCGAAGAATCAGAATACACCTGTGCACCTAATAATGGGGTTCCACCAAACAAATTGCCCTGGGTACTTATTTGGCCAAATTGCAGCTGAGATGATAAGGATTCTAGGTTACGCGATACGGTCGTTTCATTAAACTGATATTGAGCCTTGTTTTTACCCGACGATAAGCTACTTTGATTACGTAATATCCAATTTTGCCAATTTGCGCCTAATTCAAATTGTCCCTGATAGAATTGCTGTGTTTCCCAGCCAGTCATTTGCATACCGTAAATACGGTAGTTACTCATGAGTGCCATACCTCCTCGAGTCAATTCATCCCCTTTTAGGCTCGAGTCAAAGGCCGATTCCGGCAAAAGTACCTCGATGGCAAAATCATTCGGGTGGGGTACTACTTTAGCACTTGGATATAGCACCTCTAACGTAGCACATTCAGACTCAATCGACACGGCCTTCAATTTGAGGGTGTGTTGTAAGGTTTTATCAACGCAGAGCTGCCCTTGTTGGCCGATAAGCACAGTGCTGGAATAACTGGTGCTGCTATTGACACGTAGGGTTACGTTATGTTGCCCTGGTAAAAACTGGCTGCCTTGCTTAAAGAAGTCTGCAATTTCAGCACCATAACCTAATGATTTTAAGGAGTCGATATCAAAATTGATGGCAGACGATGTAGCCTGTGACGCGGTGACCCCACCCAGAGCTGCTGCACTGAAAAAAAATGAGCTCGATAAAAGTGAAAAATAACGCATAACATCTCACCTGCTTAAAGCAAAAAGGGGGATAGAAAACCACTGCATATATAAATATTGGCTGACAATAGGGTAAACATAGCTGTTCCTTTTACAGACCAAATGTGAAGATAAATTGTGCAAGCCCATCCAGTTCAGCGCCATTGACTAAAGGGCCATTCGTCTCTTGTAAGCTATTTAAGGTGGGTGTGACAGTTATGTCCAGAGTAAAGGTTTGACCTACGGCGAGCGCGCTTTCATCACCGCGATACCACCCTAAAGATTGCCCTTGTGAAACTGCCATTTTAGTTTTGTTATTCGTCGTTGCAGCTCGATTATCGATAGTATTAAAAAAGGTGTCATCATTGTCGACTGTGGCACGGCTGACTTCGATAGCGAAGGAACCGAGTTTTCCTGCTACATTCACATACCCGAGTCCAAAGCGTGTTTTATCATTTCTACCAACGCTGTCAGATTGCAAATCCTGCACCTCAAATGACACTGTTGTGGCAGCAGTACATTGGATAGCCCATGTTTTTGTCATTGAGGGAAGTACGGTTGTTTCACGGTTTTTGACGAGTTCTGCGGGTAACCTAGCGTAGTGATAGAGCCCACCTTCGGCGGGTAGCAGAGTGCAAGAGTGATCTGTGCCATTATCTGTTGGAAAATCAAAGGGAGAGACCGCTTGAGCCTGAGCTAAATAGGGTAAAGCGGCTACCATCATGAAGGTACCGATTTTAAACAGTGAATTTATTTTTTTTCTACAGTCTAATGACATATGTGCCTCAAAAATAGGGTTGAAAATTAGAGACGGATCGTGTTGGTAATCCAGAATGCTCCACAATTTAGCCGTGGGATCATTATGGAGAAGGGCCCCCCCCTGTACTATAAGGGAACCCTTATTTATCAAGACAAGATCTTAAATACCAAATTTGAAAGTCATGATGGCTTGCCCGATAAAGTTGAACCCATCATTGACATTAACCCCATCCGCCGCTAAAACTTGGGTCGGTTTTAGATAGGTATAGCCTAGACCATTAACAGTGGAAATATCCATGCCGAAAGTCTGACCTGGCATGAAATCCAAGTCGTTTATTGAATTAACAGGATATTTGTCTATTGTGGTCCAAGTTGACACTCTATCCTTCACAAAGTAGCCACGGGGGACACCTCGGGCGTTGGTACCTGCTGTTTGCCCCATGAAGACCTTCTGGCCATCTACTGTTAAATTCTGGCCAACAAAAACAATGCCACCGACTTCTTTGCCTGTTACTGGGTCAACCAAACCATAGTTACGTACTCTGTATGCCGTAGAACCGAACTTGTCTACATAATCACTGATAGGGTAAACATCCGTCATCGTAAATATGAGGTAGGTGGTTGCATCGCACACCACACTTAGCGTATTTCGTATTCCTGGAAAGGTGTAGAAATCCGTTGTCTTGGTAAGCATCGCGGGATTGATGGGGCTAAATTTAAATTCGATATCCGCTTCATTGCCCATGCCATTGATTACGCAGGTGGGTGGTTTGATATTCCCGTTGATTTTTACATTGGTCACGGGGGTTGAGAAGGCGCAGGCTGAACTAAGCAACCCTAACACTGACAGACTGAGGAGTGTTTTTTTCATATTTATTTTCTCGAGGGTTGAATGTTAATCGAAGGGCTGACGTGGTTATTGACCGTCAGCCCATTTCAATCCATTGAAATAAAGGTGATTTACATTACACGCCAAATGAGAAGGTCATGACGGCATGGCCATCCAATTTCGCGCTGCC
>NZ_JBSICC010000044.1:0-19196 GCF_058245955.1 Providencia sp. UF-224
TGTTCAGACAATATTTTCTTACGAAGAATAATGTTGTATTACGAGGGCGTTAATTCCCTCGTAATTTCTCTTTTTAATTGTGTTAGGTTTTGGAATTAAGCACCTAATTAAAAACACCCCAAGATTCGATTTAATCTTTGGGGTGTTTATTTTATTTAATCACTTTATTTTTAATTATTAGATAAAGAGACTTCTAAGCAATATGAACTGTTTTTCCGCCGATAATCGTACGCAGTACTTTTACATTTTCAATATCATCCGCTGGGATTTCAAATACATTACGATCCAATACAATCATATCTGCGAATTTACCTGCTTCTAATGAACCAAGGACGTCTTCTCGGTGTTGTGCATAAGCGGAGTCAATTGTTGCGCTGCGAAGAACTTCAGTCACGGTCAGGTCACGGTCATTGTCTAGTCGTGGTGCTTGTTGGCCATTAATATCCCGGCCTCGGCGTGTTGCTGCGACTTTTAAATCATACCATTCATCAAAGTCATCGATAGGCCAGTCGCTACCAAATGCGACAACTGCACCAGCATCAACAAATTTAGCGATAGGCTCTAATTGCTCAAAACGAGCTTCACCTAGCATATTTTTCTCGAATGCAGCCAGTTCAGGCGTTGGTGCCGCCCATTGGAAAGACAAGCAAGCGATAGTTTTTAAACGGGCAAAGCGTGCGTAATCATCCGCATGAACAAGTTCGTTGTGGGCTAAACCTGGGCGAATATCTTTTTCAGGGTGAGCCGCACGCATTTTTTCGATGGCATCTAAAACAATCGAAACGGCACCTTCGCCAACGGTATGCAAGTGCGGGTCATAGCCTGCCGCTGCAATTTTTTCCATTAGCTCATCTAGGATTTCAGCGGTGAAATAGAGGTCGCCATAGTTGTTGGTCTCAACCCAATTTGGTGCATCATCGGTACCTTGGTTAATGCGATAAGGCTGTAATAATGACGCTGTCATGGTTGGGAATTGCATCACACCATCAACAAACATCTTAATATTATTTAAACCGATACCCGGTGTTGGCGTCCAATCAGCTTGGTGCCATTTTTTAGCAAAGGCGACTGCTTTATCAACCGCAGCAGCAACAGATGCCACATTTGGGGTCTCGTCTGGCGTGATTTCACGTGCAGCTTGGAAACGAATTGTAAGGTCCCCGCGTTGTTGTAATTGTGCAAATGCCTCGAGTTGTTGCTCAGAAACACGGGCGTCCATCACCATGGTAACACCTTGCTGGTTAAGCACTTTTTGCACGAGTTCGGCAACTTCAATCGCTTGATCATCACGAATAGAAGGGATGCTGTCAGCAGCGCGCATCGCAGGGGCGTCTTCTAAAATACCGTTAAGCTCACCATTTTCATATTTACCAATTTTACCATCTGGTGGCTCAGGAGTGTCTTTAGTAATACCGAAGAGCTCAAGAGCACGGCTATTAGCAAGCAGTGTGTGGCAATCGTTCGAAAAGAGCACTACAGGGCGTTTGGTATTCAGCTTGTCCATGTCTTCGCGGTACATATCAATACCCGCAGGGATCATACCTTGGCGCAACCAAGCAGTAACTTTTAACCAATCATTTTCACCTGTACGTGGGTCTTTATCTAAGTGATCTTGTACACGTTCAAGAATTTGATTAATGGTCAGTGATTCATAGTTTAAATGGCAGCCGAATAATTGAATTCCGCCCCAAAAAGGGTGCATGTGGCCATCAATGATGCCGGGCATCATCATTTTGCCTTCTAAGTCGATACTTTCTGTTTCTGGCCCAACGTATTGATGAAGTTCATCAGACGTACCTGTGGCTAAGACATAGCCATCACGAACAGCAATCGCATCAACAATGCGGTCTTGAGTATCTGCGGTATAGATATAACCGTTAAAATAAATAACGTCAGCAAATTGATTATTCATTGTAAACCGTCTGTATCAGTGGCGCTTGAGAAGAGCCAGAGCTAAAAAAAACAACGGGGAAGGCTAATGCTTTCCCCGTAATCATTTATTAGGCTTTGAATGATTAGTTAATAATCATCTCAGTTTCATCGTCAGAAATTGCAGGTGGACGACGAGTAAAGCCATGGGTTAGCAATGCCAAATAAACGGCGCCTGCTGCTAACCACCATAAACCGACCTTAAAGGCTTCGCTATCAAGGCTTGTCCATAACCATAAGGTGAGAACAACACCAATAGAAGGCATAATAAGGCAAGTAATAATTTTTGTATTATCTAGTGACGCTTTGCGGTCAATATAAAAATGCTTAATGACCGATAGGTTCACAAAGGTGAAGGCGATAAGTGCACCAAAGCTTATCATCGATGCGACCATGCTTAAAGACAGCACCAGTGATAGCAAAGAAGCGACCGCAACAAAGATAATTGAGTAAATCGGTGTATTCAGTCGCGGATGCAAATAAGCAAACAGCGAACGAGGTAACACACCTTCACGGCCCATGGCATAGAAAATCCGCACGATACTGGCTTGTGATGTCATGGCTGAAGCAAACACACCAATAACATAAGCGGTAATAAAGCTGGATGCCATCATCGCACCGCCAACTTGTTTCATAACCGCAAGGCTAGCTATATCCGTGTTCGGAATAAAATCTTGCCACATTGGGTACACTAAATGTGCACCATAAGAAATAACGACAAATAAGGTACCCGCGATAAATACGGTGTATAAAATCGCTTTTGGTAATGCATTACGCGCATCTTTGGTCTCTTCAGCCATGGTCGAAATGGCGTCAAACCCTAAGAATGCTAAGCATAATACTGCCGCGCCCGCAAACAGCCCAGGGACTTGATCTGCCATAACGGTAATCGGCGCTAATAAAGCATCGGTATCCAACACAAACGATGTTTTAAAGCTTAAGTATAAAAATACGCCAATAAAGACGATTTGCATCAGAATGATTAGCATATTCATTGAGGAAACTAATTTAATTCCCAAAATATTCATGATGCTAACAATCGTGATAGTGCTGCAAATAATCACATACATTGGTATATCAGGAAAAGCTTCATGGACGAAGATCCCAATAGCAATGTAGTTAATAATCGGTAGGAATAGGTAGTCGAGCAATTGTGCCCAACCCACTAAAAAGCCCAGTGTGCCGCCAAAGGTTTTTTGCACGTAAGAGTAAGCCGACCCTGAAAGAGGGAGCGCGCTAGTCATGCGGCAATAGCTCATGGCAGTGAAAAAGACGGCAGCTAATGTAATTAAATAAGCGACAGGCAGATGCCCTTCACTTAATACAGTGACTTGCCCATAGGTGGTGAAAATTCCGAGTGGCACCATATAGGCCAGCCCGAAAAAAACTAACGCAGGAGTGGTCAGTACGCGTTTCATTTGAACGGTATTCTGTTGCATTTTGAAGCCCTTCCCAAAAGCCCTTAACAACGTCAACTCTGTCTGAATGCACAGGCCGAGTGAACCTAAAATGCAGCCGTACTCGTCATACTTCGAATCACAACGTTGTTGGCTTTGCGCGTTCGCACTAGTCACATACTTTTGTATGCTCCTAGCGACTCTCTTGCTTGCCGCCTAGTTGTGTTTTCGAATTATTTAGAGTCTTACCGCTACATGATTGTATTAAATTAAATTTTAGAACCGACTGTATTCAATTTCAGAAAACCTCGCACCAGGACATCTTAAATTGAATGTCATCGTGCGCACTTTAATGAAACGTCAGTGATGAATCGGACCATCACCATCCGCTGGGGTGAATACAAACGGCGTACAATATAATTACCAAGTTCCTATTAAGCAATCATTAATTGAAAAAAATAAACAACTACTTTTATTTCAATAAGTTGTTTAGTGGATGAGATATTAATTGAAGTGAATTTAAGATAAGTTAAATGATAGTCATTTTTAGAAGAAAATCAAGCTTAATTGGCTCTCTCTAACCTATTGGTTTTGCTTTATTATTTTAAATAATGGAATACAAACAAAAATGCTTAATGATAATTAATCTATTTAATTTAAAGTTATTTAAAATAAAACTTACAGGGTATTGAAAATTGAATGAGTGAGTTTTTTCATTAATGAAACTAATTGTTTTGGTTCCATATAATGAAACACCAACGCTGCTTGAAATATAAAACAGGCGCTGGTGCTTGAATTTAGGGCTAATTAACGGCTATTTGAGACACAAGAATATAATAAGCGTTATTTCTTTCTCAGTTTTTGTTGAGTGTATAATGCATCTAATGTAAATAAAATTAATGCAACCCAGATAAACCCAAAGGTGATTAGCAGTTCAGAAGTTATGACTTCACCATACATAAAGACTGCCAATAAGAACATAATACTTGGCCCCATGTATTGGAAGAAACCGAGTGTGGATAGTCTTAAATGGTTAGCCGCTTCTGTAAATAGCAGTAATGGCACAGTCGTAATGACCCCAGCAGCAATCAACAGGGCGTTGAGATGCCAATCATTCATTGCCATGTTGCTAGTTGGACTATCTGCAAAGAATAACAAGAAAATAATGCCGACCGGGAGCAACCAAAGTGTTTCAAAGGTCATTCCAATTTGGGCATCTACGCCCAGTTTTTTACGTAATAACCCGTACGTCGCGAAAGTCACTGCAAGACTTAAGCCAATCACAGGGACAGAACCGAATTGCCACAGCTGGATTAAGACGCCAGTTAAAGCAAGACCCACGGCTATCCATTGCATGCGGCGAAAACGTTCTTGTAGAAAGAGCATCCCAAATAAGACGTTAACGAGCGGGTTGATAAAATAGCCGAGGCTGGCTTGTAGCATATGGCCATTATTAACCGACCAAATATAAATTAACCAGTTACAAGCAATAGTACTTGCGGTTACGCCAAGGATTAATATCTTCTTGGGCTGTTTGAGTACTTGGCGTAAATAACTCCAGTGACGTGTCACCGTTAATAACAAAAGCATAAAGAAAAATGACCAAATAATACGATGAGTCAGGATTTCTTCTGCAGGCACTTCTTGGATGCTTTTAAAATAAATAGGTGCGACACCCCAAATAAAATAGGCGCCTAAGGCACATAATACGCCCTTGGTAGTATTTTGCTGGCTCATTGTTGGCTCTGAAATTGAATTAAAGACAAAAAAGAAACTTATACAGAGATAACGAGCCGTAGATTATGCAGATCATGCGGCTCGATTTTTGATGCTTCTAATGTGACATTGCTCATGTTTTTTTACAAGCTATTAGTTTACTAGGTAACTAATTATTTACAAGAATGGTTTATCCTACAAGATAAGTCGCTGTTGCTGTTGCAATATGTTGATTATTTTCATTATGTAGTTCACAACGTGTGACGGCAATCTTATTACCATCTCGCAGTAAGCTTGCACTCGCTGTAAATAGCTCTCCACGACCTGGCCGTAAATAATCGACACGTAAATCAATGGTGCCCATTCGTGACATTTTATCGACAATTTCAGTATGAGTGAGGGGGTTAATACGCTGTAAAATACGATTAATACACACCATGCCACCGGCAACATCCAAAATAGAAGCAATCACGCCACCATGTAGGATATTTTGTGTAAAATTGCCGATTAATTCTTGGCGATTTTCAATGGTGAGTTGAACAAAATCGTCATTAATATGTGCCAGTTTAATGCCGAGTAGCTGATTAAACGGCATTTTATAGATAAATGCGTGGTTCATTAACTCACTGGCTTCTTCTAAAGTATAAGTGCGGTCATTCATCGGTTTCATCCCTTAAATAATATGTAAATAAAAAGTTAACATTATGTGTTAAATATGTCTCTAACAAACGTATGAATAATCTTTCAACAGTGGTCGCGTTTTGTGTGTAAAATAGGACAAACTTTATTTTTATGATGATGAAAATAGGAATGGCTAATGCGCGCTTTACCGATGTTGATAAGTGCAGTGCTCTGCTTTTGGTCTGCTTCACTGTTTGCCACTGAAAATACGGATGTTCAAACCGAACAGAATATAAAAGATAACACGCCAATTCGTGGCAGTATTATTTCTGGCTTATTGCAAAATTACGATAATCCGTTTGTTTTGTATCCATACGAATCTAATTACATTATTTATACCTATACCTCCTCAATGAATAAAAACGCGATTTCCAGTTATAACTGGGGTGACGATGCGTTAAAGGATGAAGTTAAATTTCAATTAAGCTTGGCATTTCCACTTTGGGCGGGTATCGCAGGAGATGATTCTATTTTAGCGGTTTCGTATACCCAGCGCTCTTGGTGGCAGCTTAGCAATAAAAAAGAATCCTCTCCTTTTCGGGAAACCAATTACGAACCTCAGGTCTTTGTTGGCTGGCTAACGGATTATCAATTTGCAGGTTGGACTTTACGTGAGTTTGAAACAGGGTTTAACCATGAATCCAATGGCCGCTCTGACCCAACATCCCGCAGTTGGAACCGTATTTATGCACGGGCCATGGCGCAAAATGGCAATTGGCAGGTTGACCTCAAACCGTGGTATCGCATTCATGAAAGCGAAGGCAGCGATGATAACTCGGATATCACAAAATACATGGGGTATTATCGCGTAAAAGTTGGTTATGCACTGGGGGACAGTGTCTTTACCACCACGGGTCGCTATAATTGGAATACGGGTTATGGTGGTGCAGAGTTAGGTTGGAGTTATCCAATTAGCCAACATGTGCGATTTTATACCCAGTTGTTTAGCGGTTATGGCGAGTCAATGATAGACTACAATTATCGCCAAACACGTTTTGGTATTGGTGTTATGCTAAACGATATGATGTAGTTTAGACCCCATCGCCCCGATATTATCTGACAAGGCTAAATCGCCGTGTCATAAATCAACAACTTCGCTGCTCAAATGGGCAGCGACTTGTTTTAGAGATTGAGGAAGTTTGTGTCCACTGCTTGTGTCATTAACCAACTTTCACTGGCTGAAAACGTACTGAATAGCACGTTTGGTTATCAGTCATTCCGTCCCGGCCAAGATGCGGTTATCGGGGCTATTTTAGATAACCGAGACTGTTTAGTATTAATGCCAACAGGCGGCGGAAAATCCTTGTGCTACCAAGTGCCTGCATTGGTGAAGCAAGGTGTGACGTTGGTGGTTTCTCCGCTCATTTCTTTGATGAAAGACCAAGTTGACCAATTGCGTTTGCATGGTGTGAACGCGGCGTGTTTAAACTCATCACAAACGCCGTTAGAGCAGCGCCAAATTATGGAGTTATGTAGCAATGGTGAGATTAAATTGCTGTATGTTGCTCCTGAGCGGCTATTAACGGAGTATTTTCTCAATCAGCTCTCCAGCTGGGACATCACGTTATTAGCGGTGGATGAAGCCCACTGTATTTCCCAATGGGGGCATGATTTTCGGCCTGAATATCGCGCATTAGGGCAGTTGCGCCAAGCGTTGCCTAACGTGCCTGTTATGGCGCTAACAGCGACAGCCGATGAAACAACTCGAACCGATATTATTCGTTTATTGGAACTCCACGAACCGCTCGTTCATATCAGTAGCTTTGATAGACCTAATATCCGTTACACACTCGTCGAAAAATATAAGCCATTGGACCAACTTTGGTTTTTTATTAAAGGCCAAAAAGGCAAAGCAGGCATTGTGTATTGCAATAGTCGCAGCAAAGTAGAAGAGACCGCTGAACGCTTACAAAAGCGGGGTTTGAGTGTCGCGGCATACCATGCAGGGCTCGATAGCCAACAGCGTGAGTGGGTGCAAGATGCTTTCTTGAAAGATAACTTGCAAATTGTGGTCGCGACTGTGGCGTTTGGTATGGGGATCAACAAATCAAACGTTCGTTTCGTGGCGCACTTTGATATCCCTCGTAATATCGAAGCCTATTACCAAGAAACAGGGCGAGCAGGGCGTGATGGTGTTGAAGCTGAAGCGGTTTTATTTTATGACCCGGCGGATATGGCGTGGTTGCGTCGTTGCCTTGAAGAAAAACCCGCAGGCATGCAGCAGGATATTGAGCGGCATAAACTTAATGCCATTGCTGCCTTTGCGGAAGCACAAACTTGTCGTCGCTTGGTGTTGCTCAATTATTTTGGCGAAAATCGCCAGCAGCCTTGCGGGAATTGCGACATCTGTTTAGATCCACCGAAACAATACGATGGGTTAATTGATGCTCAAAAAGCGCTTTCTTGTATTTATCGTGTTGGTCAGCGCTTTGGTATCGGCTATATTGTTGAAGTACTGCGCGGGGCGAATAACCAACGCATTCGTGATTTAGGCCATGATAAATTACCGGTTTACGGCATTGGTAAAGATCAAAGTAATGAACATTGGATAAGTGTGATCCGTCAATTGATCCACTTAGGGATGATCACCCAAAATATTACTCATTTTTCCGCGCTACAACTAACTGAAGCGGCAAGGCCTATTTTACGCGGGGAATCTGCGTTACAGCTTGCTGTGCCGCGTGTTTTAGTTACAAAAAGCCGTAATCAACAAAACAAAGTTTACCATGGCAATTATGATAAGAAGCTGTTTGCCAAACTGCGGAAATTACGTAAATCGATAGCGGATGAGGACAATATCCCACCATTTGTGGTGTTTAATGACGCCACATTAATTGAAATGGCAGAGCATGTCCCGACAACATCCGCCGAATTACTGTTAATCAATGGCGTTGGTGAGCGCAAACTTGAGCGTTTTGGCGAGTCATTTATGACTCTCATCCGAGACCACCTTGAAGGTTATGAATGAATAAATAAGGAACAGTAGGATGATGCCTGAAAGCCTAAAAAAGCGCTGGTTAACTCGGGAAACACAGTTTTCAGCTTTTGCCAATGGCCCACTTTTAGACTTTTGGCAGCGCCGTGAAGAGCTGAGTTTTCAGGGCGTTGATGATATCACTATTCACTATGTTCGTTTTATTCATCCAAAGCATCATAAAGCCATAGTCATTTCGCCGGGTCGCAGTGAAAGTTACGTGAAATACCCTGAAGTGGCGTATGATTTTTATCATTTAGGCTATGATGTTTTTATTCTTGATCATCGCGGGCAAGGGCGATCGGGGCGCATGTTAGCGGATCCCCAAAAAGGCCATGTCGAAAAATTCACTGACTATATTGATGATTTTGAACAGTTTATTGAATTAGAAGTTAAGTATCGTCACTATCCTAAATGTTATGCACTAGCCCACTCAATGGGGAGTGCGATTTTAGCGGGTTATCTACTGCGTGATAATGTGACCTTTGATGCAGCAACATTGTGTGCACCAATGATTGGCATTAATTTGCCGATGCCACGTTGGATGGCGAGCTTTATCGTCGATAGAGCAGAATCACGTGAAAGCGTGCGTAATGATTATGCAGCATCAACGGGCAAGTGGCAGCCTTTACCGTATTTAATCAACGTATTAACCCATAGTTCAGAGCGTTATCGGCGCTATCTGCGTTACTATGCGGATTACCCAGAATTGCGACTCGGTGGCCCAACCTACCACTGGTTACGCGAAAGTTTTGCGATTGGTGATGAGCTGATTGCGAAAGCGGGAGAAATTGATGTACCACTGATGGTGTTAGAAGCAAGTGAAGAAAAAGTGGTCAGCAATAAAGAGCTACAAGCTTTTTGTCAAAGTCGGCAAAAAGCGCAAATAGGACGAGAAGAAAAATTACCCCTCATCATCGAAGGGGCTCACCACGAAATCCTATTTGAAGTGGATGCGTTAAGAGCAATGGCGCTCAATGCTATCTGTGATTTTTTTGACCAGTATTAGTTAGGGTTCGAATATGAAATATCCGTTAGTGGCTTCCGATTTGGATGGGACATTATTATCGCCCAACCATGATTTAACGTCTTATACCAAAGACACTTTAAAACAACTCGTGGCAACACAAGATGTACGTTTCGTGTTTGCAACGGGTCGCCATCATGTGGATGTTGCACAAATCCGTGATGGGTTAGGTATTGATGCCTATATGATTACCTCTAATGGGGCAAGGATCCATAATACCCAAGGGGATTTAATTTTTGAACATAATGTGGATCCTGAAATTGCCCATGAGCTTTGCTTGATGGAGTTTGATAATCCGGAACTTATCACGAATTACTATCATGGTGATGATTGGTTTATTAACCGTGAAAGCCCTGAGCAAAAAGAGTTTTTTAAAGAGTCGGTCTTTAATTATCAACTATTTGCTCGCCATGATTTCGTGACATCGGAAGTGTGCAAAGTCTATTTCACCAGTGAGGATCACGACCTGCTGGTGGATTTACAGCAACGCATCCAAAATCGTTGGCAAGACCGGGTGAATGTCACTTTTTCACTACGTAGTTGCTTAGAAGTGATGGCGGGGGCGGTTTCTAAGGGAGAAGCCCTTAAACAAGTGGCTGCGTTACATGGTTTGATGGCCAATGACAGTATTGCGTTTGGTGATGGCATGAATGACAAAGAGATGCTAACTGTAGCAGGAAAAGGCTGCATTATGCAAAATGCCCACCAGTTGCTTAAAGATGCTTTACCGAAAATGGAAGTTATTGGTTCAAATGCGGATGATGCCGTTGCGCGTTATTTAAGGCACCAATACCTGAATAAGTAACAATCGGTTTTATAAGATAAATAAGCCAGATAGACTCAATGTTTGTCTGGCTTTTTTTTATCGCTGGGTTGAAAATGTGGATGACTGACGTGTAATGCAACGAAATGTGCTTTTTATGAAATTTAGGTCAATTTTCCTATTTTTTCTCACTTAAACTGAATTTACACTAGGGGAATAGGTGTTCGAGTCGATATTAATGGATAGCGCTGTGTTCACAGTTAGCAGATTGCACTGTTGAGGGTTTCTTAGGATGAAAAAAGTTGCGTTAGCACTGTTGTTGGGTTCAGTTTGCTTTAGTTCTATCTTAACCGCTAAACCTGTCGTCGCACCGACAGCGGCTTCATCAACGCAACAGCCGACCCTGGAGCAAATCACACAGTTAGCGCAAAAAGGTGACCCAACCGCTCAATTTCAACTGGGTGAACGTTATTTTAAAGGCCAAGGTGTTTCCCAAGACTCTAAAATTGCTGCCGAGTGGTTTATTAAGGCAGGAAACCAAGGCAATTCTGATGCCCAGTTTCGGCTAGGTACCATGTTTGTGAATGGTTTTGGTGTTCGCCGAGACTATGACAAAGCGATGCTGTGGTATGAACAAGCGGCAGACAACGGCGATACTCGTGCAGAAACTAATATGGCAATGATGTATGCGCAAGGCCTTGGCGTGACTCAGAATTTAGAAAAAGCCGCATTTTGGTTTAGAAAGGCGGCACAAGGTGGAAATGTTATCGCTCAATTCCATATTGGCCAAATGTATTCAATTGGCAGTGGTGTTGATTTAGATGATGAAAAAGCCGTGTTTTGGTTCCGTAAAGCGGCAAAACAGCAAGATGCTAAATCCCAAGACCGCCTCGGAGTGATGTATTCTGAAGGGCGTGGTGTGAAGAAAAACTTATTACAAGCCTATGCGTGGCTATCAACTGCTGTGTATAGTGGTAATGCGGAAAGCCATCGCCTACAAGAGAAAATCGCGGCCCAATTAGACCCAACTGAAATGGAGCAAGCGCAAAAGCTGGCGGAAGGGTATATCAAATCCTACGGGCACAAAGATAGCTAAATTATAGTGCTCTAGCGGGAGAACAGCTGGGCTCCCGCCATCACGATGATTGACAGTACAAGGTAGCACCAGCTCAGCCGATAAAAACGGTTATACCCCCATCCTCGTCGGATCTCTAATTGCAATGGCTTAGATGAAAGCTTGGCGGCAATGATTCGAAATACCCCTATATACACCAGACAATAGGCTTGCCAGAGATAGAGCGTATTGAAGGCAAATGCTTTCCCAACGATGAGTAAGATAATTAATGGGATCAAAAAGAATAAAATCGACCCAACTCGTTCGAGTTGGGTGACTCGCAATAGAATCTCTTCGTCTTTATCGCTTAAACGCTGTGCCATGATACAGCCTACAGCTCACCCGATTTACGTGAAGGATTTCGCGCAGAAAGATTGTTCGTCGCACTTTGCAGCGAGTTATCGCGCACATCCACTCTCGCTTGGAATGGTGGGAATGGCAGAGTGATACCTTGTTCTGCGAAGGACGCCAAGATGTTTTGGTGAATCTCATGGCGAGCCGGCAAACGGTGACCCATTTCTGCCGCATACACCCGTAATTCAAATATTTGAATACCTTGTTGTAAATCAACCAGATAAACTTCAGGAGCTGGATTATCTAAGATCATTGTGGAGCGTTTTGCGGCTCGTAAAATCGTATTGGTAACAAGCTCACTGTTCGCATCAGAGGGGGCAGGGATCGTCATTACAATACGAGTAACAGTGTCAGAGAGCGACCAGTTAATAAATTGCTCAGTGATAAAGGCCTTATTTGGTACAATAATTTCTTTTCTATCCCAGTCAGTTAAGGTCGTTGCACGCGTGTTGATCTTCGTGATACTGCCCGTTAAGTTACGAATAGTGACGGTATCGCCGATACGTATAGGTTTTTCGAACAGGATCATCAAACCGGAAATAATATTGGCGAAGATCTCTTGTAAACCGAAACCAAGCCCAACCCCCATTGCAGCAACCAGCCATTGCAGTTTCGACCACTCGATACCCAACATTGAGAAACCAACAATGGTACCAATAATCGTAATGGTGTATTTCGTCAGTGTACTGATAGCGTAGCCTGTGCCCGGGGTTAAGTCTAAATGCTGCAATACGGCTAATTCAAGCAGCGCGGGCAGGTTTCGAACCAACTGTGCAGTGACAATAATGGTTAAGATCGCAATAAAAATGGAGCCCATCGTAATTGGCTGTACGGTGTCCACACCATTGATGGTGGATGTCACATCCCAGAGGCGAATGTTTTCAAGGAAAGAAAACGCTGTATGCAATTCAGACCACAGCCAAATCAAGGAAACTAAGGCTATCATAGTTAAAATCGAGCGCACTAAGCCAACGGATTGGGTACTGATGGTGTCGAGGTCGATAACTTGTTCCTCGATATCAATATTCCCTTCGCTACTGCCGCTTGATTGCGCGTTATCGTCTTCACCTTTTGCCCGTTGTGCAAGAATTTCAGCACGGCGCTGTTTTGCCCGTTCAAAGGCTAATTTACGGCGCTGCATTGACATCCAACGGCGAATGGTGTGATAGACAATTAAAATCACAAACCAAATCGCGACAGAGGTTTCTAAGCGGGCAAGTAATGCTTGTGATGTTGAGAAATAGCCGAGGATTGAGAAGAATGCCGCCACAATTGGGGCAAGCAGGATCATCCACCACAGGCCTTTATTAACAACATTATCCCCCGAACTGTGTCTATCCAAATAAAGTGGAATTTGAGAGCGGCGTAAGTTATTGGTAATTAAGCTTAGAGCCACACAGAGGAGAATAAAGCAGAAACGACCCACGCTAGCCGCGAATTCACGGTCGCTATAGTGTTCGAAAGTAATAATTGACATGACCAATGGGACGATAACAAATATCGCCATGCGGTAATAACGCATCGCTCGTTTTACGGCGTCTTTATCCCAGCCAAAATGGGCAATAAATAAACCTGTTGGGCGAGAGAACGTCTCACTGATCATAAACAGCCACAGTAACGGTGTCGTCGCACTAACCCCGTACCCAATCGCGGCTGCCATTGGATATTGCCATGCACTTTGCAGCCCATAACCAATCGCAGACCACATCATCGGTAATGGTAAGGCAACGATAATTGACCAGAAAATGGTTCGAACAGTAAGATAAAAACGGTCTTGGGTGACTTTACCAATCCGCAAGCTGGAGCGATCTAAGAATGCTTGATAATGCTTGCGTGTGCTCACGCTGAAGATAACCAATATGATGGAGCCCAACAGATACAAAAAGGTATCTTGCGTGGTCAGCATCACATTCAGCGCACCCGCCACTTGGGAGAGGGTGTCCAAAGAGAGTAATTGCGTAATATCCGTGACTAATAAAACAGGGTAATTGATACTGATAGGGGGCACATCTGCCACCCAAAATAGATAACGGTTTGATGCATCTTTAACTTCTTTGAGTGCATCTGTTAATTGCCCCGTCGCCACGTTGAGTTTCGTGAGCTCCAACATCTCAGCATCAAGGCCTGAAATCAACGACGTTAACAGTTCTCGGCGCGTTTTGATCAGCGATTGATAGACTTGAACTTGCGCGGGGTTAAGCGCGTGCTCTGCTTCTTGCTCGGTGGTATCAATTTTACCTAATCTATCAAGAGCATCTTCATAATTTAAACGCTGAACACGTAAATCTGCCATTTCGCGGTCAAGCTGCTGGCTTTTGGGAATATCTGGTAAGCGCGATAATTGCGTTCTTAAGGCTTCCCCAAGCGTGCTTGAGCTGCTAATCCACTGAGCTTGTTCGCGGATCGTGGTCAGTGCTTGGCGAGCATCGCGAATGCTGGTGGACATTTCGGTTTGACTAGTATTAATCGCACTCATGCGCTGAGCTTGCTGAGTCAGCTCTTGAGACATTTTGCGGTTAATATCTAATTCTTCGGTTAAGAAGGGGGTTAGCTCCCCTTGTGCCGCCAACATTTCCGTGTGCTCAAGTGCCAAAATCGCTTTTTGTTGGCGCTGAGTGTTTTGGAAATCACGCAGGTTTTGCAGTTCAAGCTCCATGCGTTGATAGCGCTTTTTATACAACTCTAAGGTTAGGCGTGATATTTCTTGGCGGTTATTGGCAGAAAGCTGCGCCATTTCCAGTTCATTTACCGTAGACTTGCGAGCACTTACTTCGGCTTGAGCCAAGGTATATTGGGCATCAGATAATGGTGTTGAAGGCGCACTGAGGGATTGAAAACGGGACGTTGCTTCGGTGAGTAAGCGCCTTGCTTCAGATAACTGTTGAGGCAATATACTCAATGACTCACTGATTTCACGGCCTTTATCTTGCTCTTGCTGCGTTAAGCGGCTTTGGTCCAATAGCTGGCTGCTCAACTGGATTATACGCTGCTCAAGTTCACCTAAATTAATCCCAACAGGAATAGGGTTTGGATCATCACTTTCATTGAGTAATTTTTGGCGTATTTCTTTGATAATTTTAGGAAAATTATCAATGGCTTCTTGGTAAGACTTGGCCTTGGCATCGGAATCGCGGGTTTCGCTCATCCAATTCAGCGCCCCTTGTAATGCCTGAGCAATTTCGGCGTCTTTCGGGTTAGTGCTCGATTCGAGCTGTTTGAGCTCCTGCTTAATCTGTGCTTCATCCTGCGATGCTGTGGGCGCCGCAACAGAAGAAAAAGCGATTAACAAGCTAAGTACAAAACTGATAATCAAACGCACAGTGAGGAGCTCCTTCAAAGACATAACCGTAAATTAAACGCCGACAGATTCGTTGTGAGTCTCAACGGAAACCGTCTCGGCAAGCAGTTCCCCCATACGTGTTGCATAACCTGGGATCAGTGATGAGTTAAAGGTGACTTTATTTGGTTCAAACAAGTTAATCACTGTGGAGCCTAATTTAAACAGCCCCATTTCTTCACCTTTTTTCAGGAATACTGCGCCTTCAGAATCTAATTCAGGGTAAACCCAACGCTTGATAACGCCTTCACGACTGGTATTTACACAGCCACTCCATACCGTTTCAATGCTACCCACAATGGTGGCACCGACTAAAATTTGCACCATAAGACCTACAGGAGTCTCAAAGACACAAATTAAGCGCTCATTGCGTGCAAACAGGTTTGGAACGTTTTGTGCCGTTAATGGATTTACAGAAAATAAATCACCCGGAACATAAATCATCTCTTTCAGCAAGCCATCACATGGTATGTGAACACGGTGATAGTCACTTGGCGACAGGTAAGTGGTAATAAACTCGCCACCACGAAAACGTTCTGCTAATTGATATTGACCCGCAAGTAAGGCTTCAACGGTATAGTTATGGCCTTTAGCTTGGAAAATTTGGTCATCATTGATAGCGCCTAATTGGCTTACTGCGCCATCAGCGGGCTGTGCCAGTTGGTTGTCTTTTTCAACTATTGGGCGAGCGTCTTCTTTAAGCAGACGAATAAAGAAGTCATTAAAGGTTGCGTACGCAGTGAGTTCGCTTTTTTGCGCTTCATTCATATTCACTTTATAGGCTTTAGCAAATAGCTTAATTGCCCATTGCGTCATAAACCCAGCGTTCCGACTTGCAAACCAGCCCGCAAATTCAGTAAGGCATTGTTTTGGAAGCATATATTGCAAGCGAATCTTAAATTTGTCTAGCACGTTAACCTCTGATTTTTAAAGGTATGTTAGCGAAAAGGCCGCTATTGTACACAGTTTATTCGTTGTATTTCAAACTGTCGCATTATGGGGTTATCATCCAGCGACAGCTTGAACTATTTAGCGCAAATTAGCGTCAATTAGAGCAAAGAATTGAGTAATAAAATTGTAAGTGCTTACTAACTTTATTTCTCTTTTCCGGTGAAATTGCCGCGCGGCTTCACTTGTTCCATGCTTTCTAGGATGCGATGGTAATTTTCAAAGCGCGATGCTGCAATTTTGTCTGTTTCTACGGCTTCACGTAACAGACAACCTGGATCATCTAAATGTTTACAGTCACGGAATTTACAACCGCCAAGGTAAGCTTTAAATTCGACAAATCCTTTCGTCACTTGTTCCGTGGTTAAATGCCACAAACCAAATTCACGAACACCAGGGGAGTCAATCACATCGCCACCGAGTGGGAAGTGGTATAAGCGGGCTGTGGTCGTGGTATGTTGCCCCAGACCTGAGTTATCGGAAACGTCGTTAACTAAAATGGCTTCTTCGTTATGCGGGAGCAATGCATTGAGCAAACTGGATTTACCAACACCAGACTGCCCAACAAACACTGAAACTTTACCTGCTAGCGCGTTAGTAAGTGCTTCCATTCCTTCATTAGTATGGCTGGAAACTTCTAACACTTGGTAGCCAATTTCACTGTAAATGGTCATTAAATCGCTCACCCACTCACGGTTTTCGTCATCGAGTAGGTCAACTTTGTTAAGGACGATAATGGGTTGAATACCGATTGTTTCGCAGGCGACAAGATAACGGTCGATAATATTAAGCGAAAGTTCTGGCAAAATCGCGGAAACGACGACAATTTGGTCGATATTTGCAGCGATTGGTTTTAAACCATCGTAGTAATCAGGGCGTGTAAGTACCGAGTGGCGTTCATGAACAGCTTCGACAATGCCATTAACCTTGATATCTGCTTGTGTATTCAAGGCAGGACGCCACACCACTTTATCCCCTGTAACAAGGGATGAAATGGTTCTGCGCAAATTACAGCGTTGAATAGAGCCGTCGTTCGCTTCAATATCAGCATGTTGCCCAAAGCGGCTAATCACTAAGCCCTCTTGTGCTTCACCTAATTGGCTATCATCAATTTCGACTGTTTTTTGCTTTTTTAGTCTTTTTTGATGATTTTCTTGAACTCGGCGCTGTTGGCCTTTCGAAAGTTTCTGTTTAGCCACCTGTCCTCTCTTCGCTATTGGCTGTCGTTGGAATATCACTCACGCATTAAGGCATGAAGAGTGATATCATACCTTAACTTCACAGAATGCAGTTAGGGTATATCATGCAAAAGAATGAGAATAATTTAATTTGGATCGATTTAGAAATGACCGGCCTCGATCCCGTTCGTGATCGCATTATTGAAATTGCGACCATTGTAACAGATAGCCATCTTAATATTTTAGCAGAAGGCCCTGTGATTGCAGTACATCAGACGGATGAGCAACTGGCTCTGATGGATGAATGGAATGTGAATACACATACAGGCAGCGGTTTAGTGGAGCGTGTGCGTAAAAGCGCCGTAAGCGAACGTGAAGCAGAACTAGCCACGATTGAATTCCTCGAAAAGTGGGTACCTAAAGGTGCATCGCCAATTTGTGGTAACAGCGTTGGGCAAGATAGACGCTTCTTATTTAACTATATGCCTGAATTAGAAAGCTATTTTCATTATCGTTATTTAGATGTGAGTACGTTAAAAGAACTAGCTCGCCGCTGGAAGCCTGAAATTTTAACGGGTTTTTCGAAGAAAAATACCCATCAAGCGCTTGATGATATTCGCGAATCAGTCGCTGAACTGGCTTATTATCGAGAAACATTTATCAAAGAATAGATGTTGAATTAGCGAAGATGCCGCCCTTGAGGCGGTTTTTTTGTGTTTAATATAAAAAGTATTGAAAATTTGCCTTTACTGCTCAATATTGCAACAATAAAAAGACTGCTATATACTTATGCTATATTGCATTGGTTGAGGAGGCTCATATGATCCAGCATGGTAAAGTTTTTATGAGTAATCGTACCCAAAATGTTCGCTTACCCGCTGAATTACGTTTTCCTGATGATGTGAAGGATGTCATTGTCAGAGCGAAAGGCAAAGAACGAATAATTACACCTGTTCAAAATTCATGGGATAGCTTCTTTTTGTCTGAACCTGCAATAACCGATGATTTCTTATCATCACGAGCAGAGCAGGTTCCAACACAAAGAGAATCGTTTGATGATTAAATATTTACTTGATACAAATATTGTTATTTTTACGATAAAGCGCCGTCCAGAATCCTTATTACCTAAGTTTAATCAGTATGCAAGCCAGCTAGCGATATCAAGTATAACGTTAGCTGAACTTGTTTTTGGAGCGGAGAAAAGTATGAATCCCGCTAAAAACCTTGCGGTAGTGAGTGATTTTATTTCTCGGTTAATGGTTTTACCTTACGATGATTTAGCCGCTTTTCATTATGGAGATATAAGAGCATCTCTTGAAAGACAAGGCCGACGAATTGGCGAAAATGACTTACATATTGCTGCTCATGCAAGAAGTAAAGGTTTGATTGTGGTGACAAATAATACCAGAGAGTTTGAGGGAGTTGATGGCTTAAGGTTGGAAGATTGGGTTAAGTAAGCGGTTAATTATTATTGTATACCCATCTAAATTTAAAAAGTTACCAATGTTAATGTATTGAAATCAAATTTTTACAACGTTTGTTGATAAAATCACCATTGTGACTACTTTGTCGGCAAACGAACAAAAAAATAAAAATTTTGAGCGCAAAGGCTTGCTAGTCTCTGAATTTTTCGTATAATGCGCTCCCCGTACCGATGAAGTTTTTGTAATAGCGTCGGCACGGAAAACATCCAGAAATGGTATGCGGGAATAGCTCAGTTGGTAGAGCACGACCTTGCCAAGGTCGGGGTCGCGAGTTCGAGTCTCGTTTCCCGCTCC
>NZ_JBSICC010000045.1:0-18561 GCF_058245955.1 Providencia sp. UF-224
TCCGTAGCACGGAAATTCAGTGTTTTTTCCGTTAAAAACTGTTCAATCTCCGTATCAACAATCGGCGATTGGTGGTTATTTAACATCGCCACTTTTTCAGGAATGATATCCACAGCGACCACTTCGTGGTGTTGTGACAGTAACATGGCGTTAGATAGACCGACGTAGCCAGTCCCTGCGATTGCTATTTTCATTAGTATATCCGAGTATTATTTATAAAGTATGCTAGTATTACATAAGCTACAATAAGGCGTTCATCCAATAAAATTAATGCTCAATACATTGGGAGATTGCATCTAAATATTTGTTAATAACGATCTCTTCATTAAATTCACACTCAATTTTTTTGCGGCTTGCTATTCCCATTTTTAATCTCTGCTCATGAGGCATATTTATAATTAGGTCTAGTTTTTCGATTAGACTTTCGGATGAGCGAGGAATACATAAAAAACCATTGATACCATCATCTACAGTTTCTCTACAACCAACATTGTCAGTAGTTACTATTGGCTTACCCATAGCTCCTGATTCTAATAGCGATTTGGGAACCCCTTCTCTGTAGTAAGATGGCAATACCATACAATCAACTTGGGCAATTTCTTTTTCTACATTATCGGAAGTACCGAGATAATTAACAATTCCTTCATTTACCCATGATTGCATGTCTTCTTTAGTAATGGCAGAAGGATTATTTACATCTAAGAATCCAAGCAGACGAAACTCTACATTATTACCATATTTAGCTTTTAATCTGCGTGCTGCCTCTATATATTGCCCAATACCTTTATCGTATAGCATACGAGCTACTAGTAAAAACCTAACTACCCCATCATCTTGAGATTGAGAAAGAGAGAAACGTTGTAAGTCAACGCCAGAGCCAGGTAAACGATCGGTCATAGATATATCAATAATTTTCTTGCTCAGGAAAATATCTCTATCCTCTTCATTCTGAAAAAATATTTTAGAGGCTCTCTTTTGACTTAATTTATATAATGCCCTAGCTATTTTTGATGTCATCGATTCTTCAATGAATAAAACACCTAGTCCAGCAATGTTATTTATTGCTTTAACATTCGCTAACGATGCAGCTAGTGTACTGTAAATATTATTTTTAGGGGTAAAATTAAGGACACACTCAACTGATTTATTTTTAAAGATAGAGTAGAATTTAATTAAAGTAACGAGATCTTTTATGGGGTTTTTACCACTTTGATCTATAGGGATATCAATAAATTCGCAGCCCAATAATTTGAGTTGCTCTGAGTATCCATCTTCAGGAGCAATCGCTAGCACTCGATAACCAGCTTTTATAAGGCTTTTGATTGTATTGGCTCTAAAATTATACAAATACCAGCTAGTATTCGCAGAAATTGCAATTGTTTTCATATTTACGATCACAGTGATGTACTACTTATTATAATAAGATTGATACCAATCGATAAATGCTTGTACACCTTGCTCAATAGAAACTTTCGGGCGGTATCCCGTAGCATTAAATAGGTCTTCAGTATCTGCCCAAGTGGTATATACATCCCCCGCTTGCATTGGAAGGAAGTTTTTGATGGCTTCTTTGCCCAGTGCTTTCTCCAAAGCAGAAATAAATTCAATCAGCTTAACGGGTTTACCATTACCTATATTATAGATGCGATAAGGTGCGCTGCTTTGTGCGGGAGAAAGTGAACTGTTTTCTGGGTCTGTGTGTGGAATGATATCAGCAATACGAATTATTCCTTCCACGATATCATCAATAAAAGTGAAATCACGACTGAGGTTGCCATTATTATAAATATCAATAGGTTCACCTGCTAAAATTGCTTTGGTGAATTTGAATAATGCCATATCCGGACGACCCCATGGGCCGTAAACCGTAAAAAAGCGCAGCCCCGTCGTCGGTAATTGATATAAATGTGAATATGAATGCGCCATCAATTCATTAGCTTTCTTAGTTGCCGCATACAATGAAACAGGTTGGTCGGTTGGCATATCTGTAGAAAAAGGAGTTTTCTCACTCATCCCATAGACAGAGCTTGATGATGCGTACACCAAGTGCTTAACTTTAGCTTGGCGACAACCTTCAAGAATAGCGAGATGCCCCGTTAGGTTGCTGTCAGCATAAGCAAATGGGTTTTCTAATGAATACCGAACACCTGCTTGAGCTGCAAGGTGAATTACACAATCAAACTGATACTTTTCAAAAATTACATTTATGTCAGCTAAATCACAATTAATAAAAGTGAAATTTGGGTGTTGAATTTTTTTTAATCGAGCTAGTTTTAAATTTATATCATAATAGGAGTTATTGTTGTCGATACCAATAACTGAGTGTCCACTGAATATTAATTTTTCAATAAGACTACTACCAATAAAACCAGAAGCACCAGTAATTAAATATTTCATTTAGTTATATTCATCCCATAATTTACCAAGCATAAAATCAGCCTCTTTAGGTGAAATTGGTTCCCATCCACTCCCATGACAAAAAGTTAACTCACCAAAATATACATGATTATCTACACTATACATATCTACTCGGACATATTTGAAAGGTTTAGATAATAATTTTGCCGCATTTAGCAATTCTGAAAAATTTTTAGGGAAAGTATATGTTTCACCAACTCGCTCATACTTGGGTTGAATGTTAAAAGATTGAATTACTAGATCTTCATTGTAAATAGATCTTTTATGATTGCTAAATCTATCACTATCAATTTGAATAAAGATTGATTGTTTTGGATTATTATTAAAAATATGAATTTTATAATCGGATGGGTATGAACCATCAGAATGCTTAATCAATTTTTCGAAAATAATATATGGCTTTTCTATGTCATAAAATGGCTCGTCTATAGCGATGCCTACGTTTGATAAAAGATACTTATTAAATCTATCACATGTTTTTTGTAAATCAAGCTCAGATTTATCATTAACAATAAGGACATTTTCACCACCACCTCCATTGCTTGTTTTCATGACAAATTCAGTTGGAAGAGACATAAAATCTGAAGGTGTTATGTATTCACATTTTTTTAAAATAGGTATTAAATATTTTTCTCCAATAGTTTCTTTTATGTATTTTCGCACCGTGAATTTATCGACAAATTTTGAAAATTCCGATGGATTAGTATTAAATTTACGATAAATTATTTTTTCTGAGAATGAAGATGGTTTTTTAAATGAAGGAATATACCGGTGAACAATAATAAATCTCAAATAAGAATATCCTTTTTTCCCAAGTATAATTCTAAGTGTATTTCGTATCTTATATTTAAAGAATTTTTTCATTATTTACCTATTCTTGATTAAACTTTAGTGACTCATTTAGATGCATAAGAAAGGATTCAGAATATGTAGGAGTATTTTTAAAGGAAATTATTGCATTCTGTTTTATTTCTTCTAATAAACTCGGATTTTTCATAACTTCTAGTATTATATTAGCAGAATTAATAATACTATTTTCGTCGAGATATATTATATTTTCTAGGTTCTTAGAGTAATACCTGATTTCTCCTACAGCAAATACACATGGAATTACTCCGATCTGCATCGCGTCTATAACAGAAATTGCCATCCCTTCTTTGTAACTTGGTTGTAGGTAAAAGGCATAGTTTTGTAATGTTCCCTCAACTTTCGAGTTCTCTAGTGGGCCAAGATAATGAACCGAATTATTTAGCTTTTTTAATTTTATATTGCCAAGTAGCTTGTCTAGTTCGCCTTCATCCGGTCCATATATATCAAACTTACTATTTGGGTAAACCTTATGAACTTGTTCAAATATATCTAAAGCGCCAAGAATGTTTTTAGTACTGTTTAATCGTGCAATATAAACAAAATTTAATTTATTAGTTGAAATGCATGTTCTTTTATTAACTAGAAATGAAATTACATATGATTTCTTCTTTGTTTTTTTCTCTATAAATTGTTTTGAGCTGTAAGAGTCACAATATATATTGTCAGCTAGTTTTGAAAAAATAGGTGTTATTATTCTATCTAAAGGATTTGCAAAATAAGCGCTATGAATAAAATGAATAAGTTTTATTTTTTTTATTTTTAATACTGGATAAAATAAAAGACATAGTAAAGCTGATTTCCATAATGAAACTATAATAACATCTGGTTTATGTTTTAAAATATATATTAAAAATTTTGAAGCGGTAAATATGCTCCAAAACTTTCCATTAAGTGAGTGTAGTTTATGGCTAGGGATTTTGGAGTCATTAGTTGTTTTTTTTTCACTTGGCTCAATAGATAATAAATTATAATTATAAATATTATTGATGGAATCAAAAGAGTTGAAAATTGTTGATTCAACTCCTCCTATTTTATATCTTGGTAATATATGTAATATATTTAATTTTTTAGTGATACTGTTTTTCATGAATAAATAACTGCCTATAAAAACAATGAATAATAATACTAAATAGGGAGGGGTTATTTTTTCTCAATTATATCTTTGACTAAAAATAACTTTAGTATTGAATTTAATATTGAGTTTCTAATTTTAATTTTATTTTTTAATATGTAATTTAAAAATTTTATTTTTTTGTTTTTTACTTCTTTGTATTCAGATAATATTTTTTTTATATTAAACTCCAAATTAAATTTTTCAAAAAATAAAAAGTCGTTAAATAATTTATCACTATGCTTATTAATTAAATAATTATTTTTATTTAAGTATTTTTTTATTCTGAGTGTTAGATTATTTTTGTTAAATCCCAAAACATTATTTATATGTTGTCTATAATTGAATAATGGATGGTTGTAATAATATACAACACCATATGATACAGTATATAAAGTTAAAACTTGATCATGCATATACCAATGAAAGTCATGTTCTAACGCCATGGTATATAAGCTTTTATTAATAATCATAGCACAGCCTTGAATTCCACCATTCATTAAAAGCATATCAGTAATTTTATTTATTTTTAATGATTGTGAGGTTAGCATATTCAAGTTATTTAGATCGGAATCAACAACAACTGCGGGGCTATAGGCGATACAAGGTACTTCATTATTGAAATTAAGCTGTGCAAATTTTAATAATGTCTCTATTTTGTTTTCATACCAAACGTCATCTTGATCAGCCAGTAATACATAGTTTGAAGTGCAATTTTTTAATAGTTGTTTAAAATTTTCACCAACCCCATTAGGTTTTATACTGTCCTCAATAATAATAATCCTACTATCTTGGAGAGCAAAATTATTTATTATTTCTTTTGTTCTATCTGATGAGCCATCATCTCGAATATATAAATTAAAGTCATGATACGTTTGATTTAGTATAGAGTCTATCTGTTCCGCTAAATATTTTTCACCATTATATGTAGCAAGGACTATGTCAATATTCATAAGTAGTTATCTAAAAAGTTTTCAATATTTTAGCTGGAATCCCACCAATAACCACATTTGATGGAAAATTGTGTAGAACAACCGAGTTGGCTGCAACAACTGTATTTTTACCTAATTTAACACCTGAAAGTATCTTTACATTATCTGCGATCCATGAATTTTCTCCAATCTCAGTGTTTCCTTTCGTTCTCAATTCTCTATATTTTGGTATCATATTTATATATTTTATACCATAGCTGTGGTCATGGTCTGTTACTAATACATCACTGCCAATTAAACAGCCTGAGCCAATTTTAACATATGAACTCGCAGCTATATGGACATTTTGACTGAATGACACATTATCACCAATATTTATGCGGCCAGCTCCGATACAATCTAGCCATGTTTGATTTCCAAGAAAAACATTATTTCCAATACTTATATTTTTTGTTCCACATAATGAAATGTTTTTACCAATCTTTAAATTAGAGGTGTGGAATATATAACTAAAAAATTTATTACGTAATTTATTAATCATTGCAGGAAAAATTTTAATAAGTAAAAAAAAAGTCCTTTCATTTTTGTAATTACGCATTATTTATCCTTGAATCTTAGTGTTGAGGATGAGGAAAAAGCATATATTATCATTGTGACAAAAACTATTGACTTTAATAACGTAGAACTTACATAAATTAATATTTTAGTATATAGACCTAGTGATATAATAAGGCATAAAATCGCTAATAAATAGTAAAAAATATTCTTATTTTTATGTTGGAATAGGTCAAATAACATTTTAGCTGTAATTAAAGTCATCATTATTGTTATAATAAAACCAAATAATCCATATGCTACATAGTTAATAACGAATGCTGAATCAGACGATCTGCCTATTTTGGAAACTATTTCGTCACCATCTCCAATGAATATGTTATCACCAAATAAAATATTATTTAATTCAGGTAAGAATAAGTGGTTACTTATTAAATCATTAGTTGAGTTTGTTTCTAAATTTCCATTTAGAAAATTCATGAATAACTCGAATGAAAATGATATTATTTGAATTGCTATTTCATTTTCAAAGCTGTAAATTAACAAAGAAATAAATATTAAGGATAAAAATAATAATGAAAATAAAAATTTATTGCTTTTATTCTGTATAGAAAGAGAGATCATAAATAAAAAGAATAGAATTAAACCTGTTCTTCCACTAATTATAATTAATAAAAATATTATTAAAAAATAAAAATGATACCATATCGATGGTATCTTATTATTACTATGAAAATACGAGGCGAAACCAATAAATACAAATAGTGCATAAGAAATTGATGTGTCCCAAATAGACATAGCTTTTAAACCAATAGCTCTATTGCTTTTTTGAGCCCATTCATACCAATAACCATCAATAGCCGTAATATTTAGATACCAAATTCTAAATTGCTCATTTGAAATTTGGTATAGGCATAAAAATAAAACAAATAATAAAAATGATAGTAAGGTAATAAAAAATTGTTTTTGTGTCAGGTTCTTGATCGTATGAGCAATAATTATTGGTAGTAATAGAAATGAAATTAATAATTGCGCAATTCTTTTGAGCTGAAGATCTATAAATTGAATTTCGCCGATATTATAGAATGAATAGTTAATTAGTGATGGAATTAAAAGTATTGTTATTAATAGTATATAAATAAAAAATAATTTTTTATTATACATATACTTTATTTTTTTATTTTTAAGGGCGAATAGTGTTAGAGAAACAAGAATTAACCCCCAGATAAAATTAATATGTATGACGCTTATATTTCCTAGTGGTGTTTTATATGCCCCCCCAAATATAATGAAAAGAATTAAGTATAAGGATAGGGAATTTAATATGGTTTTGAGTTTAAAATCTTTCATTTTAATTTTTTTTCTTAAAAGAATCTTTTAATTTTTTTAACTTTGATAATATTTTTATGAGATACAAACCATATTTTCCATATGTTTTTTGTATATATATATCGGCGTTAGAGTTATCAAAGGTATAATTTCTATCATTGTTAATTATTGTTCTATAATACCAGACTAAAATAAAATTAAAATACATATCAATTTTTATTTTAGTATATGTAAGTTTTGATATTTTTTCGTTTTTCTTCAACATGTCCAAGTATAAAATACAAAAATTATAATAAATATTATAACCTCCTTTATTTTTTACTTCTGTATTGATGAATAAAGTTTTATTGCAAATAATAAATTTATTATTATTACTTTGGAGCAATAAACTTGTATGTGGAAACATCACATCTACTGATTCTGGGTTGTGGTTTAAATAATGTAATTCATCTTTCCATATTGAAAATGCGGAGCTCCAAGTTGTTAAATATGATGCCTTTGACATGAATTGATTAAAGGAACTAAAATTTGAATTCTCTTTTTTTATTTTAACCCCTCCGTTTGGAAAAAACATCAAGGGCTTAGTTTTATGGTTTTCGATACTAAGATCAACCAGTTCCTTAAAACAACCAGGTTTAAATTTAGTATAGTCATTGTGAAGCTTTAATAATTCGCCATCACCAATTAATAATGACTGTATTGAATTATAAAATCCTTTTATAGGGTTTCTATGGTACTTAAAATTATATTCGGTATTACGGAAACTTTCTATATATTCTTTCGTTTCATTATTATCTGAATTATCTGAAATAACAATCTGAAAGTGTTTTGGGTTTACATTATCATCTAAGATTGATTTTATTGTTTCTGCTAGATTATCTATTCTATCTTTTGTTGGGATACATATTGATATATAAACCATTCTCTTTTCTCTTTTTTAGTAATGTAAATATAAAAGCTGTAGTAATTAATATTTCTATTAATAAGGCTGTAATTGATACACCGATATATGAATTAAGGTATGAACCTAGATACATCAATGGTAAGCCTAAAAAACCTATTATTACATAGATTAAGCCAAATTGTTTTTTTAATCCAATTGGTAACATAATTTGAACACCAAGCATATTTGCTATTGCTATAATAGGTGGTGCCCATATTATTATTTGTAATACTTTATACGTTTCTAAATTCTCAATACCAAAAAAAAGTGAAACAATTAATTTTGAGTTTATGAAAATAATTAAACTAGATAATAGCATAACTATAATTAATGGTATTGCTATTTTCATTACAAATTTTATTCCATTAGATATGGATTCTTGCATTAATCTATTAGTTCGAGGATATATGGCCTGAGATATAGGACCTATAATTCCTTGTAATGCTGATTTAAGCTTATCTGCTGCATTATAAATTCCTACAGCTTCAGTTCCTGAATTATAACCTAGAATTAAAGGGATACTTGTTGTATACATACTGACAAAGAAAGTTGAGAGAAAAATATTCCAACCAGAGACTAATTGTTCTTTAATTGTTACTAATGAAACTCGAGTTAAAAATATGTATTTTCCAATAAATGCATTACTGAAGGCTATTGTGGCTGAAAATAAACTAACACAGCTTTGGATAACTATAGCTAATAATAGGTCATTGATATCTTTTACTAAAATTAAAATTAAAGCTAGCCCACTAATTTTTGCTATTAAATTACTAATGGCAATCCAATGCATTTTTTCATACCCTTGGTAGAGCCAAGTGGGGAAAAATGATGTTCCAATGACAATGCCAATACCACTTAAAAATAGGCTATGTTCTGCTATGAAATTATTATTTAAAATTAAAATTATAAATAATATAGAAAATGAAAGGCTTGCTAGTATAATTTTACATATTATTATTGAAAAAAATATTTCAGATATTTTTTTTTTATTATTAATATTTAATGCTATATCTCTACTAGCAGAAAGGTTAAATCCATAATCGGTTATAATTACTAAATATTGTATAATAGCGATTACTATGCTGTATTTTCCAAATCCATCTAGCCCGAGAGTCCTAACTAAGTATGGAAACATAATTAAAGGAATAATATAATTAATTCCTTGTATGCTGAACATGGATAAAATATTTTTTATAATCGTTCTATCCACGCTTTTTTCCTAGTTCGAAATTAAAAGCATTGGCATTTTTATCTTTGCTGGATAACTGTATATTCTGTATTGTGGTAGGCCATTCAATTGACAGATTTGTATCATCCCATGGAATGGTATTCTCATGTGCTGGTGTATAAAACTTTGTTGTTTTATATAAAAATTCAGCCGTATCACTCAAAACTAAAAACCCATGGGCAAGCCCTTCAGGAATCCACAATTGACGCTTATTTTCAGCAGATAGGTTGATGCCTACCCATTTACCATATGTTGGCGAACCCTTTCTTATATCAACAGCAACATCAAATACTTCCCCCACAACGCAGCGAACTAATTTTCCCTGAGCATAGGGTTCTTCTTGATAATGCAACCCTCTGAGTACACCCTTTACTGATTTTGAATGGTTATCTTGCACAAAATTGACGGGATAACCAACAGCTTCATCAAATTGTTTTTGATTAAAACTTTCAAAGAAAAAGCCTCGCTCATCTTCAAAAACTCTAGGTTCAATAATTAAAACATCTGGAATTTCTGTAGGGATAATTTTCATTTCTTCTTAACCATTTTTAGTAAGTATTGACCATATGAATTTTTGGATAAAGGTTTTGCTAGCTTTTTAATGTCATCAGCTGTGATAAATCCTTTTCTGTAAGCAATTTCTTCAGGGCAAGCAACCTTTAAACCTTGGCGTTCTTCTAATGTTTGAATAAAATTACCTGCATCAATTAGGCTTTGGTGCGTTCCTGTATCTAACCATGCATAACCGCGCCCCATCATTGCAACTGATAATGAACCTTGCTCTAAGTAAAGGCGATTTATATCTGTGATTTCTAATTCACCGCGTTCTGATGGCTTTAGGTTTTTTGCTAGCTGAATAACGGTATTATCATAAAAATAAAGACCAGTAACCGCATAATTGCTTTTGGGTTTTTTAGGTTTTTCTTCTAAAGAAATAGCTATGCCAGCATCATCAAACTCAACAACGCCATAACGTTCAGGGTCATTAACATGGTAAGCAAAAACAGTCGCACCAGACTCTTTTTTAGTTGCTTTTTCTAGTTGATTTTGTAAATCATGTCCGTAGAAAATATTATCACCAAGTACTAAGGCACAGTTATCATCACCAATGAATTCTTCGCCAATAATAAAAGCTTGTGCTAGCCCATCAGGGCTTTCTTGTATTTTATACTCTAAATTTAGTCCCCATTGACTGCCATCACCTAATAACTGTTGAAAGCGAGGGGTATCTAACGGGGTACTAATGATCAAAATATCTCGAATACCCGCTAGCATCAGTGTACTTAGCGGATAGTAAATCATTGGCTTGTCATAAACGGGGAGTAATTGTTTACTTACAGCCATTGTTACGGGATATAAACGAGTTCCGGAGCCGCCTGCTAAAATAATACCTTTATATGTCTTTTCCATTTTTATATTCTACAAAATTTATTTAATTGATAATTCTTTAATTAAGCGTTTAACACCAAGTTCCCAATTTGGTAATTCAGTATTGAATGTTATTTTAAATTTGGTGTTATTCATTTTTGAATTATATGGGCGTTTGGCTGGTAGGGGATAGTCGATTGCTGGAATAGCATTTAATTCTTTCAGTGCTAATTCAATTCCATTATTTATTGCTTCTTTAGTAACTAAGTTAGCGTATTGATACCAATTTGTTGATCCAGAAGAGACTAAGTGGTAGGTGCCACATTTGCTTTTATCTTGTAAAGTTTGAATTAATGCGATTGCTGTGCAATCTGCGATTAATTCAGCACCAGTTGGAGCACCGTATTGATCACTAATAACTGATAGCTTTTCTCTTGTTTTGGCTAAATTGAGGATCGTTTTTGCAAAGTTATTACCAAAAGCCGAGTAAACCCAGCTAGTTCGTAGTATTAAATGGTTTGTGCAATAATTTTGTATATTTTTCTCACCTTCGAGTTTGGTTTTTCCATATACATTTAAGGCTGAAGTATGGTCATTTTCGCTCCAGAAATGTTCACCTTCTCCAGAAAATACATAATCGGTTGAATAATGAATTAAGAGAGCATTAATTTTTTCCGCCGATTGAGCTAGAACCTTTACGGCTTCGCTGTTAATCAATCTGGATAAATCAGCGTCATCTTCAGCCTTATCAACAGCAGTGTAAGCTGCGGCGTTAACAATAACATCTGGTTTTAGCAACTCGACAGTTTTTGATAATTCATTAGGGCTAGCAAGATTCCCACAATAGTCTTTTGAATGGCGGTCTAAGGCAATTAATTCACCTAGTGGTGATAATGCTCGTTGTAATTCCCACCCTACTTGACCATTTTTTCCGAGCAGCAAAATTTTCATTCTTTGCTATCCCCGTAATGCTGTTTTACCCATGACTGATAACTGCCATTTTTAATATGAGCAACCCACTCACTATTCACTAAATACCATTCCACTGTTTTACGAAGCCCAGTTTCAAATGTTTCTTCGGGTACCCAATTTAACTCATTTTTAATTTTTGTAGCGTCAATGGCGTAACGAAGATCATGACCAGGTCTGTCAGTCACGTAAGTAATTAACTCTTCATAGTGATTAATACCATTTGGTTTATTTGGTACTAACTCATCGAGAATGCTGCAGATTGTTTTAACCACATCAATATTGGCTTTTTCATTATGGCCACCAATATTATAAGTTTCACCAATTTTGCCCTCGGTGACAACTTTGTATAGTGCCCTTGCATGATCTTCTACATATAACCAGTCCCTAATTTGCTGCCCATTACCGTAAACAGGTAAAGGCTTTCCTTCTAAGGCATTTAAAATCACTAAAGGAATGAGTTTTTCAGGGTAATGATAAGGACCATAGTTATTGGAGCAGTTTGTCACAATAGTTGGAAGCCCATAAGTGCGTTGCCATGCGCGGACTAAATGATCGCTTGATGCTTTTGACGCTGAGTAAGGGCTGCTTGGTGCGTAAGGCGTGGTCTCAGTAAATAGGTCAGTAGTGGATTCAAGATCACCGTAAACTTCATCAGTAGAGATATGGTGAAAGCGAAAAGCTGATTTTTTATCGGTGGGTAATTGGTTCCAATACTGGCGCGCTGCTTCGAGCAACGTATAAGTACCAACAATATTGGTCTGAATAAAATCACTAGGGCCATCAATAGAGCGATCAACATGGGACTCTGCCGCTAAATGCATGACCACATCAGGTTGATGTTGTTTAAATATATCAATAACAGTTTTCGCATCACAAATATCTGCTTGAATAAAGATATATCGATTATTTTCACAAACAGAATTAAGTGACTCTAAATTTCCTGCATAAGTTAGTTTATCGATATTAATAATAAAGTTATCAGTATTATTAATAATATGACGAACAACTGCAGAGCCAATAAAACCTGCACCACCAGTAACTAAGATTTTCACAGAGAACCTTGCTAATTAATAATCTATTAAATAAGAATAAATTTAGCCATGGTATAAATATTAATCATTTAATTAGACTATACTCATAGCTACCGCACTGGGTTATCGGGTCCCAGAGCACCATTGAAATTGTAAATGCATACTTATTAATTGAAAACGTTACATTTTTTGCTACCGCGTTCAATTGATAAGCATGGCTTATTGTTTTTTGCCGCCCAAAGGGTATGCCTCATGGCGAATCGGGTCAAGCAAAAGCGCTTAATAATACCACCAAACCTAGGTAGTGACTATCACTGCGATTGTCTTAGAGAATAGTCCTAATAGGAGTATCAAATGAATAAGTTATTTTAAATTATCAGGTTATAATTCTTATTATACGCGTGTACCGTGATTAAATATTTTGCTTAAGTTAAGTCTTTTATATCATTAGGATTAGTGTGGATATAATTAGCTCAAAAATAAAACGAACTTATTTTTACGCGGATTTGGCGTTGTAATAGATTAATAATATGCGTGATTGGTAATATTAATTTACGTAATTTTTGTGTTCATTTTTCAGCCAGATATGTTTTGTTGTAAAACAGAAACAAATTGGCGAAAAAAAACGGATTATAGTTTATCTATAATCCGTCAGACTACTGACAAACCGATCAGGTTTGGCGGCAGATTGGATGGGTTTTGAAAAAAAACAAAGGAAAATCAAATAATTGATTTTCGACTGATAACACAAAGCAGGAAAAATCACGCTTTTATCCTGCTTTGTCAACAACCTTACGGATTATAGTTTGCATATAATCCGTTTCAATAAGAAGTATAGCTTGTGACTATAAAAGGACTACCACTTAAATGGCACGTTTACTGTCACTGCGGCACCTACGTCATTGCGTGTTTCATAATCGGTTTTTGAAACCCACACTTTTGCATCAGTACTGACATCGTTCTCGAAGTTATGCCACCAACCCATATCGACACCTTTAATGGTTTCAGATTTAGGGAATAACTTGTTGCCGTCAAAGTTAGATTTATTGACTTTGGCATACACTAAACGCGTACTTACACGGTTATCATCATCAAGGGTATATTCCACCTTGGTGGTTAGCATACGGCCATCACCGCCCATACCATGACCAAGAGCGGCACCTTGTTGGTAATAGCCATCAGTGTAGATAAAGTGGCGATACATCACACGGTCTTTGCTCCACTCATGATGTGTATTGGCGCCTTCAATATACCAATTTAATGGTTGTCCCCACAGGGTATGGTAACCCTCGATACCACCCATAAAGGCATTCTTCGATGGGAACATACCCGCTTCATCTTCACCTATCATTTGCCCGTATACGCTGACAGGTAGGTCAATGAGTGGGTAAAGTTTCAGTTTAAAGTCTAAACCTGCCAATTGGTTGCCTGGGTCTTTATTTTTATCGCCAGTATTGTCCTTACCAACCATAGCATCCCAGAATGAGCTCCAGTTATCAGGGCGGCCATCGCCTCCCCACATGACAACACGGGAACCACCCAGCTCAAAGAAGTCGGTTGGGTTCATGGTCATGCGTAAACCGATAAGTTTGGTATTTGGTTGCGAGGAATATTGTTTAATCTGCCCTGCGGTCAGCTGGTATTGCCAAGAACCAATCCAAGACAACCATGGGGTTTCAAATGGGCTTTGGTCGGCGCGTTGAAGTAAAAAGCCAGTGACAGGGCGGGCGGCATCGGTACGGATTAAGCTGCCGTCATGGCCGGGGCCCCACCATTGTGGGATTTCACCGAAGGTCACCCATTGGTTCCAAATTTTAACGCCGCCGTATGAACCGTTCAGGTTGTAGTCTGACCCGTTTTCAACACGCAGGGCGCGCTCGCCGTTGGCAGTGAGGTTTAAGTCCACATCATCAGTACTGTAGTTACCCGAAACGGTGTAACGGATGTCACTTTTTTCGCTTTGGGCGAAGCCTTGTGGCATCGAATTGTGGCTAGAAGCAAAGTGTGTTTCCAGTTGAACACTGTTCTTTTTACGGTCTAAATTTTTCTTAATGCGTTGAATAATCGCTTCTTGTTCGCTATTGGTAATATTCGCATTATTCAAAGAACGGGTGATTTCTTCTTGGGAGAGCGGCCAAGTGGATAAGCTAATTTGAATGACGTTACGTTCTGAAAGCCATGCTAAATCGCTACGTAAGTTATCATTGGGTAAAACTAATCCCCCTGCCACACTGTGTGCGCTCATTGCGCCTAATACCGCAAGCATTGCCAGCTTGGTAAGCTTGAATTTTTTCATTGATAAATCCGTTTGAAGTTGAGTTCGCCTAATATTGAACAGGTTAATAAAGATAAATAAGTCTCTAAAAATTAAACCAGTATAAAAGTGGTGATATTTTTTATTATAAGTGTGTGAAAGCTAATGATTTGCTCACCTATGCTTTTGTGTCGAGAAGCAATCATCACAATTTAATTAAGTAAAAGAGAATATCAGATTAATACATTCGGCATAGGGATAGGTAAGCTATTAAGATATATAGCAATACGATATCAATTAGTTTTATCTGTTGGTTATATTGAATTAATAATTATTAATTTTGTTTGAAATGCTTATTTTTTTGTAAACAGATTAATATTTTGCTGGATGGTTTAGGATTTATTGCTCTGAGAACACAATATAAGAATATTCTATATTAGGCGCTTATAAATTTATTCGGTAAATAGAAGTGAAAAAGCCCTCTATTTAACATAGAAGGCTTTTGGGATGGAATATCTGTCAGCGATTAACGACCATGTTCAGGTAACCAGATCTGTAACCGTAACCCGCCCAGAGGGCTGTCATCGGCTTTTACCCAGCCTTTGTGCTGTGTAATCGCAGTTTCAACAATTGCCAAGCCTAAGCCTGTACCACCTGTTTCACGGTCTCGCGCTTCATCTGTGCGGTAGAATGGGCGGAAGATATGTTCACGGTCAGCAGGGCTAACACCCGGGCCATCATCATCCACAGTGATCAGAATACCGTTGTTTTCTTCTTTAAAATCAACAGCGATATGTGTGTGTGAATAGCGTAGCGCATTACGGACGATATTCTCAAAGGCACTGCCCACCGCTGATGGGTTGCAATACAGCGGCCAAGGGCCCGGATTAGAGGTGATATCGAGCGTTTTGTTCATCTGCTCCGCTTCGAAGCTAGCATCATCTAAGATATCCCCCCAAAGTTCATCAGCTTTGATATTTTCACGCAGGATTTCATTTTTATGTTGGCTACGCGAGAGCACCAACAAATCATTGATCATGCTATCTAAACGATGTGTTTCGGTTTCGATACGCTCCAGCTCTTTACTCTCACCATGGCGACGGCGTAATAGGGCGGTTGCCAGTTGTAAGCGAGTGAGTGGCGTACGTAATTCATGTGAGATATCAGAGATTAAACGTTGCTGGGCGCTAACCATGCCATCGAGCGCGCTGATCATCTGGTTAAAACTGTTCCCTGCGGAGAGAAACTCTTGAGGCCCAGCTTCCAGTTCAGGGTGAGGGCGAAGATTCCCTTTGGCCACATCATCCGCTGCCATTTTGAGTTTTCGCGCGGGGCGAGCCAAGCTCCAAGATAGCCATAATAACAGTGGTGCACTGATTAACATGGTGGCAATTAAGAGCAGGAATGGCCTGTCGAACAATAGGTTAATAAAGTCAGATTGTGGGCTGCTGGCAGGACGCACTAAATAGAGTTGGTAGTGATCCTCGCCATCACGAATAGAGAACGGCCCGAGAATTTCAGCTCGGCCATATTTTTTCTTTTTGGGGTGGTCGGCGTTATCGGATTGACCGATAAAGTTACGGATCACCTGCATTTCACTGGGCATCGCACCAATAACACGGCCTTCACTGGTGACGATAATTAGCCGCTGACCCGGCGGCGCCCATTTTTTGATGGCGTTCGAAATTCGACGCCACCAAAGTAGGTCATTCATAGGAGCTTGTGCGAGTTCGGCTTCAATATGTTGCTCAAGCATCTCCCCTTGGCGCTGTTCACTTTCCATTAGGACGGTGATTTGCCGTGAGTCGAGCTTGGGCACCATCAGCACTAGCATCAGCACTAGTGCGAGGGTAAACCAAAAAATCGCAAAGATCCTTGCGGTTAAGCTATTGATCATGTGGCAGAAACCATTAAGTAACCACGGCCACGTAAGGTTTTAAACCATGGCTGACCGTCGGTGCGTTCTGGCAATTTACGGCGCAAATTCGAAATATGCATATCAATCGCACGGTCAAACGGTGTTAGGCGTTTACCCAGCACTTCTTGGCTAAGGTGTTCCCGTGAAACCACTTGGCCTAAATGCTGTGCTAACAGATATAACAAGGTAAATTCGGTGCCAGTTAAATCCAAAATTTCATTATCGAAACTGGCTTCTTGGCGACCCGGGTTGAGTTGCAGTTTATCAACTTGCAATACAGGGGTATTGCTGTTGCTGTCCTGTGTTTGTTCACTCCAGTTTGAGCGGCGTAATAACGCACGAATACGCGCCACGAGCTCACGGTCATTAAACGGTTTTGGTAGATAGTCATCCGCGCCCAATTCTAAGCCCAGCACTTTATCTAACTCACTACCGCGAGCCGTTAACATAATGACTGGGGTTTGATGAAGTTGGCGCAATTCTTTGAGTGTCTCAATACCATTTTTCTTCGGCATCATGACATCCAATAAAAGCAGATCAATGGACGAGTCAATCTGTTGCAATGCCTGTTCACCATCATAAGCGATGACGACATTGAAACCTTCCATTTCCAGCAGTTCTTTTAAGAGCGACGTGAGTTCACGGTCGTCATCAACTAATAGGATTTTATGCATTTTTTAAGTCCTCCACCTGCCAAAATACGATAACAATCTGTACGATTCCATGACTTTACGTTCTTTTACATGCTCTGACGCTAGTTTGCAGCCACAGGTGTATATTTATTCACATTGAATCACGAGCACAGTTCGGAGACAAGGTGTCAAATGCTTAGAACAACACATAGCAAAGTACATAATACAGTACATAAAACCGCAATGTTAGTTTTAGCTTCTGCATTTGTGTTCGGGCCAACAATTGCTTTCGCAGAAGTTTCACAAAACATGGCGAATGATGAAAGCTCAGCGCCATTAATGTTGCAGATGCAGCCTGAGCAAGCACCTTCAACAGCGCATCAAGTTGTGGTGCCATTTCAATCACATGAAATGTTTAGCAGTGAAGAACGTGCCAGCACCTTTATGTTTAATGGCATCACATTAAATGAAAAGCAACGTCAACAGCTACGTGATTTGATGGCAACACAGCGCCATTACCACGTTGATAACACGGCGTTAGTGCAAGAGCGTGAAGCGTTACATAAATTAATTATAGCGGATAGCTTTGATGATAAAGCGGTTCGTCAGCAACTTGAAAAAAGAATGCAAAAAGAGTTGGAACAACGCGTAGAAATGGCACGAATTCATCATGAATTATACCAATTATTAACGCCTGAGCAGAAAAGTGAGCTTGAACAGATTCACCAACACAAAATGGCTGAATACCAAGCGATGCAGTTCCAATAAATCAGATTGAGAGTACCCGCAGTTGTAGTTGAGTAAGCAAGTTAATTTCAGATCCTTAATTTTGAAGTAAGTAGTGAAGTAGCAACAAATGAAGTTTTTCCTTGCCATAGACACCATCCCTGTCTTTTATAGCCCCTGTTAGGGGCTTTTTTTTTGTTTAATGACCCGTCCTGAATAAGGTTGACACTTTTTCAATTTAAAATTGGAGAGTGCAATGAAACCAATCACTAAA
>NZ_JBSICC010000046.1:0-15642 GCF_058245955.1 Providencia sp. UF-224
AAGCGGATGTCGGTCAAGTGAAAGAAGTGTCGGTGCAAGCGAAAAATGGCTTGGCGGTGACCGGTAACACGGTGACGTTGGCGACGGACGCAAGCAAAGCTGAGGGCAATGACACCACCGGTGGCGATAATGGCAATATTGTTGACCCGAATGCATTACCACAGGTGACTAACTTAACACTGCAAGGAAAACTGGCACTTTATAATCAACTGAGTGCCCGTTATGTGTTTAACGCCAATGGCGGTAATGCAACAGACCATTCGACCTACGTGTGGGGCGATAAAGGTGGCACTAAAGATGTCGTGGAGACTGGAGAGACCGTCATTATTTCTGGTGAAGTCCCGATGTACGCGTTACTCAGCACGGATGTGGGTAAAGTGAAAGAGGTGTCGGTACAAGCGAAAAATGGCTTGAGCCTTACGGGTAATACGGTGACGTTAGCCACAGATGCGACAGCGGAAGAGGGTAATGAAACCACTGATGGTGATGGCCATGGCGGTATTATTAACCCGGTCATGATGCCTATCATTGATAAGCTGAAATTGACTGGTGAGCTAGAAGTGGGCAAAGCACTGAACGCGAGTTATGTGTTCGATGCGAATAACGGCGATGTGACCGACAAATCGACGTATGTTTGGGGTGACAAAGGTAATACTGCGGCTCAGGTGGGAAGCGGAACGTCCGTCACCACATCCGGTAGTGTGCCTGCGTACACGTTAGTGACAGAGGATGTCGGTAAAGTGAAGGAAATTTCTGTCGAAGCGAAGAATGGACTTGATTTGACCGGGAATCTGTTGACGTTAGCCACGGATGCTAGTGCTGATGAGGGGAATGAGACTACCGGTGGCAATCAAGGGGAAATTTCTGGAGTGAAACCTCTAGTGGCTAACTTGACACTGCGAGGTGTATTAGTTGATGGTAACACGTTGACGGCGCAGTATGCGTTTGATGCGAACGGTGGCGACAACACCGATAAATCCACCTACGCGTGGGGCAACAAAGGCAACACCGCGGCGGCAGTAAGCAGCGGCAGCAGCGTGACCACGTCAGGCACAGTACCGGGTTACACCTTGGTGGCGGCGGATGCGGGTAAAGTGAAAGAGGTGTCGGTACAAGCGAAAAATGGCTTGGCCATCACTGGTAACACGGTGACATTGGCGACGGATGCCCCGAGTGCTCAAGGGAATTACACAACGGGTGGTGTGGGAGGGAGGGTTTTATCTCCTAGAACTGATCCTTCTTTGGGTTCCTTAACAATGACTGGAGAGTTGAAGGTCGGTAGACAACTGGCAGCAACGTATTTGTTCAATCCGATGTACAGTACTTCTAAAGTTGAAGGACGTTCTCTCTACTCATGGGGGCATACACGTAGTGAGGTTGTGGGGAAAATTAATAATAATCAAGCAAATTATATAGTTAGTTCTGGTGTTGTACCTTCGTACACATTAACTGCGAGTGATGTAGGTAATGTAATCTACGTTGCAGTCCAACCGAAAAATACGCTTAATGTAGGAGGCGGAATACACATTGAAAGTACATCGCCTTCTTCTACAACGACGGGAAATAATACAACGGGGGGACTTAATGGGACTGTAGTACGTTAATTTTTTGAGTCTCAGTGGATAGCGAGGTTTATTAGTTGACGGGAGCGTAATTCGCTTTACGCCTTTGTCACACTGTCATCCGGTTTATTAGATTGATAATATTCTTTGTTTAGGCTCCCCCCGCTAGGAGGCGGGGGGGGTTATGGGAAAATGCATTATCAACGTTATGGTAGGCGGCAATACAGATATGGCAAAGTCTAAATAAGGCAACCATGATGAGGCTCATCATATACTCAATTTAGGGCACGCGTGGTCAACACAATTGATATCAAATTATCAAATAATACCAATGTGATAACGGATCTGTTTTTACACAAGTGAGTGCGTAATGATGGATAAAATCCAACAGCAACTTGAGCATCAATGCCAACAGTATCAACAGTTAAAAAAAGCGCAGCAGCAACACAAACAGCGTGTTGAGCAACTTTGTGGGGAATTAACCGAATGGCTCTCTGATTTTTTATCACCCAAAGAGCGTTCGGGGGATAAATTGTTTAATGAAATGCGAGTACCTCTGAGTGAGTATACGACAGTCATTTTACGTGTTTCGCCCAGTTTTTCAACTTCATTACCTGTTACAACGGTCTTGTTGACGTTATTTGAGGTAGAGTCTCCCAAATTACAAACGCACTGTTTATTATCGTGGCAAGAACGCCAAGCTCAATGGCGTATTCTTCGTTTAAAACGAAAAAATCACCCCCTAAAATTACCCTCAATCTGGTACCGGCGGATATGGGAAAAAGCATCGCTGGAGTCTCTCTTAATCGACTTTATTGATACCTAATCGCTGTAGCGGTGTTATCGATGACCGTTAACAAGATTTGGTAAATAGTGCAATTAGCTTGTTGTAATAATACGTCAAGGAGTTTCATGTGGTGGATGACATCGATATCTCCCAAGTGGAGAGTGACTTTTTTTATCTTTGGCTTTAAAGGCACGAAAAAAATACCAAGGCGAAAGCCTTTCTGTGTGTGTGGTTTGTGGTTCACCTATATCGGATGAGCGGCGAAACGTATTACCCGGCGTGACACTATGTGTATTATGCGCAGAAAGAGACGAAAAACACGTCAAGCGACTCTATCGTTGAGTCATCAAGGACTTAATAAAGACCATTAACTGAGCGTACAGGAAAATATAAGGACTCCTTCGCGCTTTAAATGAAAAGGGTAGGGCAACCTAAGGCTGTGCTGGAACTTTTCATTAAAGGTATGGGCTCTATATGAACGAATTGAACATAGTACACAAAATCATCTATTGATAACAAAAGGCTATTGTATGGATACAAATAAAAGGATAGCAATTTACGTTGGACGTCAATTAAAAGCGTTAAGAAAAAATGAAAATTATACGCGCAGTGAGTTTGCAAAATTGTTAAATAAAAGTAAGCAACAGATTTATCGAATGGAAAGTGGCATCAATAAAATGGATATTGATTCTATAGTCATGTATTTAAAATTATTAAATGCTGATATTCCGATTTTTTTTAATGGTGTAATCACTGAGTTTGAAAATAAAACGGACTTTGATTCTTATTCATTTTATGAATAAAAATATCCAGTATGTTTATTATAGGGGGACTTTCTTTTTAAAGAATAAATCACTCCCTCGTCTTTTAAAATATATGTTTCTTGTCACAATGAATAATGCAATAAAGAAAACACAAAAGCTCGTATATTAAATTAAGTTAATCACCTTCTTCTTTAGAAGAATAGTTTATTCGTTAGATTTAATAACTGAACAGGTAAGAGAAGCAAAGGGATTGGGTGCTCAAAGACAATTGATTAATGGTACATAAACGATAAGAGGTTAAGTTTTTTTTAAACAACGAAGCGTTCTTTATTGACTCAATTATTTTTACGTACATAAACTTACCGATATTTACCAAGCGTATAGGAATATATTTATGAGAATTTCAATTTTTGGGCTAGCGATTGCTGTATCTATTTCTTTCCCTGCCATTGCGGATGTAAGTCATCAGGCTTTTACGCCAGAAAATTTTACAGGGGATATAGGTTTAAGTAGCTTGAGCGGTAAAACTCGAGAACGTGTTTATGACCCTGACTCCAGTGGGCACAAGAACAGCCAGCTTAACTGGAAATATAGTAATGCAACAACCATTAACGGTTCCCTTGACTGGAATTTAATGCCCTCTCTATCGTTTGGCGTTTCGGGTTGGACAACTATTGCCAGCCGAGGGGGGTATATGGACGATACTGATTGGCTGAATAAAAGTCAAAACGCATGGACAGACCAAAGTAAGCATACTGGCACCCGTTTAAACTACGCCAATGAATTTGATATCAATGTAAAAGGATGGTTGTTAAATGAGCCTACCTATCGTTTTGGTATGATGGCTGGATATCAGGAGAACCGCTATAGTTTCAATGCAACCGGAGGAACATTTAATTATACGGACGAAAACACAGGTCAGCCTAGCATAGGGGCTTTTCCTGCTGGGACGACAGTCATCGGCTATAAGCAGCGTTTTAAAATGCCGTACATCGGTATTGTAGGCAGCTACCGTTATGAACGTTTTGAGCTTGGTGGCCGCTTCAAATATAGCGGATGGGTGCGTGTATTTGACAACGATGAACACTACTTGTCAAATACAACCTACAACGCGAATATTAAGAACCAGAATTTTTACTCTCTTGCCGGTAACGCGGGTTATTACCTAACGCCTAATGTAAAAATGTATCTAGAAGGGGCATGGAGCCGTGCAACCAACAAAAAAGGCAGTTTGTATGCCTACAATTACAGCTCGGGTGAGAAAAATAGCGCCGGAAACAGTAGTGGTATTGAGAGCTATAATTTTATGACAACCGTCGGTCTGAAGTACTCTTTCTGAGGGCATAGGAGCCGGGCTACTCGTCCGGTTTTGCACCCGTCTGTTGAGCAGTTTGACCCGCCTAAAGTGTAATGTATCGGTAATTTTTATTGCACCAAGTAATAATTTCAAACATTGCGATAAAACTATATGGACTGACTCTAAAGTTAAGTTATCATCGTTAGCTATGCTGTTAGTCGTTCGCGTATTTACTGTATTGCGGTATTTATGTTTAGTGAGGATATATGGTGTTTTTTAAGTTTAACTGGATTGTAGCCTGTATTTTACTGAGTAGTTGCCACTCGATACCCGAGGTAACATTAATAGATCTAAACCAAAAAAATGATATTTGCCCTCAACAATCTGTTCCTGCACGCATCCAAGGTCACTGTCCCCCATAGTTTAAGGGGTCTGACGCTCAATGGAACGAAAACTCACGTTAAGCAATATTATCCTCCTCTGACGCATCTTTTAATGGCCTCAGATGCCCTTTTGTCACCTGTTCTGCCAGCGTAAAGGAATAATGGCCGAGCATATTGATATGTCCGTAACAAAGCGGGGAAAGGCGTGCGATATCTTCATCATTAAATATTTTGCCTTGCGCCCGAAGATGGTCCAGCGCAGCCTGCATATAGATGGTGTTCCACAGCACTACTGCGTTAGTCACCAGCCCCAGCGCACCAAGCTGATCTTCCTGGCCGTCGCTATATCGCTTCCTTATTTCACCTTTCTGACCATGACAAACTGCTCTGGCGACAGCGTGGCGACTTTCCCCTCTGTTCAGTTGGGTCAGAATGCGGCGGCGATAGTCCACATCATCAATATAATTAAGCAAATACAGCGTTTTATTGATTCTCCCCACCTCGATAATTGCCTGCGTAAGTCCGGACGGTCGTTCACTTTTCAGTAATGAGCGAACCAGCACCGATGCCTGAACTTTACCCAATTTCAGCGAACCTGCGGCCCGGATCATTTCGTCCCACTGTTGCTCTATTTTTTTAGCATCTGATTGTCCCCTGGCAATGTCATTCAACGCGCCGTAATTGGCATCACGGTCCATTCTCCAGAATACCGATGCGCCGGCGTCTGCCAGTCGCGGGGAAAATTGATACCCAAGCAGCCAGAAAAGGCCAAAAATAAGATCGCTGGCACCTGCTGTATCCGTCATTATTTCGGTAGGATTCAGCCCGGTTTCCTGTTCCAGAAGGCCTTCCAGCACGAAGATGGAATCCCTCAGCGTCCCCGGTATCACGATGCCATGAAAGCCGGAATACTGATCGGACACAAAGTTGTACCAGGTTATCCCTCTGTTACTGCCAAAGTATTTGCGGTTAGGCCCGGCATTGATTGTTCTGACTGGCGTAACAAAACGCATTCCATCAGCAGAGGCGACCTCTCCTCCGCCCCAGATCTGCGCCAGCGCTAACGTTGCCTGAAAATCAACCAGCCTGGCATTCGCGCTGGTGATGGTTTCAGCCCGCAGATAGTTTGCCTTTGTCCAGTTCAGCCTGTGCCGTGTCAGTGCAGGCACATTCGCTCTGTTCAGGGGTTCCAGACCGATATTGCAGGCTTCAGCCATCAGTACCGCGCTGATACTGACTGGTAGGTCGTCAACTCTGGCGCTGGCTTCGCTGGCATGGAAAAACTCATCAGCGAATCCTGTATGGGCGTTTATTTCGAGCAGTAATTCCGTCAGATCCACAGGTGTAATGGTCTAATAAAACTGTAGAGATTTATAGCTTATAATTAAGCAAAATCTTATAGGTATAAATATGACCCGAAAAGTAAAAGTGACCTTTAGCGCAAAGCAAAAACTGGAATATGCAAAACTCATGGTTGAAGGGGGATATAGCAATATTCAAGTTGAAAAAATATCCGGTGCGGGCAAATCTGCTGTATCGCGATGGAAACAACAATATCTTGCTGAGTTAAAGGGGAATACGCCTGTAAAATCAAAAGCGTTAACCCCCGAGCAACAGCGTATACAAGAATTAGAAGTTCAACTTAAGCGTGCTCAGAGGGATAATGATATATTAAAAAAAGCCGCAGCTTACTTCATCCTCGACAATCAAAACTCAAAATCGTGAAACAAATGAAAACTCTGCACCCAAATTTCACGGTCACTGAGCTATGCCTCCTTTTTGAAGTAAGCAGTAGTAGCTTTTATTATGAATCTAAAATACCAACAGTTGAAAATGAAAGATTGAGTAATGAAATACAACGTATTTTTACTGCGTCGGGTCAGACTTACGGCAAAAGGCGTATCCAAGCAGAGTTAAAAGATTTAGGCTATCACGTTGGTACACATAAAATATCGAACATCATGAAAACAAAACAATTAGTTGCCATTAAACCGACTAAAAAGCACTATTATCCTTCATCCGGTAAGGCGCATCGATATGCGCCTAATTTGCTTAAACGCCAATTTTTGCCTAAACAGCATAATCACTATTATGTTGGGGATATCACGTATATTCGGCATCATCATGGGTGGAGCTATTTAGCCTGTGTGTTGGATTTAGCCACCAAAGAAATTATTGGTTATGCCTTATCAACAAAACCAGATTCGAAATTAGTGAAAGAAGCCTTAGATAACGCGATTGAACGGCAATTACCGGATACGACAAATTTAATGTTCCATTCCGATCAAGGATGCCAATATTCATCGGAGGAGTTTAGGGTGCACCTCATTGAACGGAAAATAACTCAGAGCATGAGTCGGCGAGGTAATTGCCTCGATAATGCGGTGATGGAAAGATTTTTTAGGAGTTTAAAGACAGAAAGACTCAACCATTTATCTTTTATGAATCACCAATCTATTATCTGTGAGGTTGAAAATTACATTCAGTTTTACAATTATTATCGGCGCCATTCAACGATCGGCTATTTAACACCCCATCAAAAATATCATGAATTCAAAAATGCCGCTTAGATCTTCTACAGAATTTATTGACCATTACAACACCATTTCCCAAAAAAATAAGAGATCTTTCAAAACGATTCAGCGTGCATTTTGGAGAGTCTGATAAAAGCTCATTCTCTATGGAATACCATGGTATGGGAACACGCAGTTGGGCGTCTATATTGGCAGTGAAAGCATTTACAGAATTGATGGCGACAAACCATGAGAAAGAAGCTGAACCATTCTTTCCAATATTAGCGGCGGAAGAACCTGAGGCACATTTACATCCGAATGCGCAAAGAACACTTTTCCAACAATTACAAGATAGTCCTGGCCAAGTTATCATTAGTACACACTCCCCATATTTAGTGGGGATGTCAGAACTTGAAAACTTACGTGGATTGATTAGAACATCAAATGATATCAATGCTACACAATTAATTAGTGGATTAGATCCAGAAGATATAAATATTCTTCAGCGAGAAATTATGCGGTTCAGAGGCGAGCTATTGTTCTCAAAAGCGATAATATTATTCGAAGGTGTTACTGAAGAACAAATAATACCTTCAATGTTTTCAGCCTTTTTTGGAAAATCTGCATTTTCTGTTGGTGTAAATTGTATAAGTGTTTCTGGGAAAAACTACCCGCCATTTATAAAAATGGCATTGAGTTTTGGCATTCCTGTGTGCATTGTCAGTGATAATGATGGAAATACTAAAGCGGAAATTGAATCTCAATTAAGGAAGATTGAAAAAAACACATCATTAATTCTGTCGGAAAAAAATTTACATGTTTCCTATTTGTCACCTAAAAATGATATTGAGGCTGAGTTAATTCATGTTGTAGGGATGCGCCAAGAAATTATCGAGGCTCTGATTAATACGGAGACAAGGGGGGGAAGTAATGCTGCCTATATTGAAGCTAAAACTAGAGAAATCGTGGGACTTACTGATGATGAGCTTCTAAAGAAAATGCATTCCTCCAAGGCATCTTACGCTGGTTTTCTAGCTGATGTCATATTAAGAAATCCAAACAATAAAACAGTGGAACAATTAATACCTCAGGCTGTTATTGATACTTTTACTCAGCTAAAAGGGTGGGGATAATGATGTTGAACTTATCATCAAGTCAAGCTCAAATAGTGCACGCACCATTTAATAAAGCAATTCAAGTGCTTGCTTCAGCCGGTTCAGGTAAAACACGAGTTTTAACTGAACGAGTTCGCTATATATTGCAGAATACAAAAAAAGATGGGGTGATAGCGCTCACTTTCACAAACAAAGCTGCGGAAGAAATGTCTGTTCGCCTGGAGGACTGTATTGAAGCGGAAGACAGGGCTTGGATAGCAACAATTCATTCTGTGGCTCAGCGTATTCTTGAGAAGTATGGGCATACAGTAGGATTACCTGCAGAGCTTCATATTTATGATCGAGATAAAGATCGAATGGAAGTTTTCCTCCAATCCTTGCGTGAAGATGGCGTAAATATTGATGAATATCTGAATATTTCTGATTCTAAGGAGCTAAAAAGTCGAGAAAAAAACCTTCAAAATTATATGGATATATTTTCAAGAATCAAACGTGAGCTATTTACAGAATCAGATGTAACAGAAAAATATCCAAACAATAATATTTGGAAGGTTTTTCAAGACTATCAATCATCTTTAGTCAATAGTGGTGGGATAGATTATGATGACATATTAGTCTATGCTCACAAAATTTTATTAACACATAACTGGATCGCTCAAATTTATCGTTCTCAGTACAAACATATTTGTATCGATGAAGCTCAAGACTTAAATAAAGCCCAGTATGAGTTTATTAAGGCATTGTGCGGAGATGTCATCCAAAGTATATTCATGGTGGGGGATCCGAATCAGATGATTTATGGGTTCAATGGTTCTTCAAAAGAGTATCTTTGCACCTATTTCTTGGAGGATTTCACTCCATTTCAGTTTGAATTAAGAGAAAATTATCGTAGTGCAAAGGCTATTATTAGGGCTGCGAATAAATTAAAGCCGAACTCTCAAGCGGAACTTGATTATGCCTTAGAAGGCGGTGTTAAGATAGTTTCCGCTGATACGGAAGAAGCTGAGGCTGAATGGATAACATCTACAGTTAAGCTGCTCTTAGAGTTAAAAACACACCCTGAAATAGAGGGTGACATATCTTTAGATAAAATGGTTGTTATAGCAAGGAATAGATTTGTTTTTAATAAACTAGAAGTTTGTTTAAAACAAAATAATATCAATTTTTCTATGAGAAAAGGAGAGCGTCAACTAGAGCCTACGACAATTTTTGGAAGAATTCTCGATTACTCTATTCGCATAAAGCTAAATCCAAAAGATTGGGTTGATGGTAAAAAATTGTGCTCACTATTGGGTATTATTGCGCCTACATCATGGTCAAATGGTGTTTTAAATATTTTAGCCAATCAAACTAAAAAACTGGATAGAGAAAACGCTGAATTGTACTCTGAGTTAATGAACTCAATAAATAATCTAGACGTTGATGAACCAAACATAAGAAAGTTCGTTCGTTTGTTTGAAGAAAAATTAACTAGTTTAATTAGTCAAGCCGATGCTCCATCTGAAGGAAAGTCTGAAGAGATAAAATTAAGTTTAGATGAATTGAATGAATTTAGCAGAGCTTGGACTTTATTCAAACGAAAAGGGTTGGGAGGTTCTTTAGTCGCTTTTAGAAATGCTTTAGCACTTGGTCAGTTAACAGAAAACTCATTAGAAAACGGGGTGTTATTGAGTACTGTTCATACTATGAAGGGACTTGAAAAAGACATCGTTTTTTTGATGGGAATGTGTGAGGGCGTTTTCCCTGATTACCGAGCAAACTCAATAAAAGAAATTGATGAAGAACGTAATAATGCCTTTGTGGCAGTAACTCGCGCAAAGCGTTGGCTTTATGTTACGTACCCTAAACAAAGAATGATGCCTTGGAAAGATCTTAAGTTCCAACAGAAATCTCGCTTTGTCAAAGAAATAGAGTAAAGCGCGCATTAAATGGTCATCAGGGCAGAAGATTTAACCTTACGGTAAGTTTTCGCTCTGTTGGCCTCTTATTTTAGAAAAAAATCTTAACGTGAGTTTTCGTTCCACTGAGCGTCAGACCCCTTTAATAATTAAATGTGGCCCGCTCAACTAATCTAGGATACCTTCCTTAAGGGATTTTCTTTATACCCTATTTGTACTAGATCACTGTTAGTGATATTCAGTTTTTTTATATTTTAGTCGCGCGTATATACAGTTACATCGTTTTTATGCATTCATTAGTTGGTTGAGAGATACCCTATCCTAACCATTACATACATTACCGATGATAAACCAATAAATTGTTGATGCCGCATGCTTTATAATGTTTCGATTCGGAGCCTGGTTTTTGAAGTGGATCCCAATAGTGAGTTTTGGCTTACGATAAAAAATATTGTGGGGTGACCGAAAATGTTCGATTTCGTACAGTGGTGATAAATAGTGTACGAAACTAAGCTTAATTAATTTCGTACATGTGTTATTATTCGGACATCTATTTCGGACGGATAATAACGTTATGTCACGAGTTTTTGCTTATTGTCGTGTATCAACACTGGAACAAAACACAGAAAACCAAAGAAGAGAAATTGAAGCAGCTGGTTTTAAAGTTGAGCCTTATCGAATTATTGAAGAGCAAATTAGTGGCTCCGTTGCTGCCAGTGACCGACCCGGCTTTTCGCGTTTATTGGATAGAATGGAACATGGTGATGTTCTGATTGTAACTAAACTGGATCGTCTTGGCCGTAATGCGATTGATATTAGGAAAACCGTTGAAAAATTATCAGAGAGGAATATTCGGGTTCATTGCCTGGCTTTAGGTGGTGTTGACCTAACAAGCCCTGCAGGGAAAATGACGATGCAGGTCATATCAGCTGTTGCGGAATTTGAGCGAGATTTGTTAGTCGAGCGGACTCATGCAGGTATTGCTAGAGCGAAAAGTGCAGGGAAGCGATTTGGTCGCCCCCCTACCCTGAATGAGGAACAAAAACAGATTGTAATTGAACGAATACAAAGTGGTGTCAGTATTAGCGCAATTGCACGAGAGTATAATACGACAAGGCAAACGATCCTTCGTATTAAGGGAAGCTTTAATTCAGACTATCAATCAGGTACTTTAAAATCAAATTAGTTATGTTGGGTTGTTTGTTTTGTGTACCCTGTAGAAGGAATGCAACTAATAAAGATAAGGAAATAATAACTGTAAATTATCCATGAATTGAAAATAAAAAAATTATTAATTACCACGATCAAAAAAAACAAAACTGGAGTAACACAAAGATACTTGCTTATCCCAATATCATTTAATCTAAATATCCATATTCGTAAAAAATAAATTTGCAATATAATAAGTAATATACTGAATATATTGCAAAAAATAACATACATAATGACTGAAATTGCATACGCAATTCCATCATTCCAGATTTCAGATAAATGATTTTTATCTAACAAAGGAGAAACATAGTTAATTAAAATTAACTGGCAAAAAAAATATAAAATCACAATAAATATGTAATTTTTCCTAGTTGCTTTTTTGTTCAAAAGTTTAAATTTCAAAAAGCTCGCCTTATATAAGAGACTCTATTTTAAATAAATTTTTTCCTTGCATGACATAGCAGCTGCCTTGATTGAATATTGCCGCATTAATTGCAATCAGCTCTTGAAGAATAGTTGTTTATCTTTCATTAGGGTTATTTCTATAATATCGTATCATATTAATATTCAACATTATTTAAATGATACGCAAAAGCAACATTAGAGCATGCATCTCATATACTTATAACCTAATGATATGTGTTTATAAAATAAAACTCTCTAAATTAGAGAGTTTTATTTGCATAAAAATTTAACTGAAAAATTCTGGTAAACTACGTTGATCATTACGTTGAGTTTCTTACCGTAGTTATTTTATTTTTTTACTGAAAATCTTTTTAGCATTAGCAATGACTTCATTTGTAGCCGAAGTATTTGAATTATCCCCTTTCTCTATAGGTGGTTCGCAGTTTTCTACTGACTCCTTTGCCTTACCTGTTTTATCAGATGTTTGTGATAAAGTGGCCATAACATCGATTATGGCTTTTACATCATTGATACTTCCATTGTTCTGTAAGGTTGTTTTCAACAACTCAGGCAATGAGCTGTTGATTTTTCGTAGTTCAACTATGAGCGATAATCCATCCCTCATAGTTTTATTCATATTCGGTTCATTCTTTAAAAAAGTGTACAGCACTGCCTGATCTTGCGTATCTGTATTGAAATAGAATGTTAGCCGTTTATTACTCATAATTTACTCATTATCGGAATGTATAAGTGGTAGTGCTTTAACTAATGCTATCTGAGAATCTTCTATCTTAATCACTTTAACATTTCTTTGTTCCCAGTGGTGCTTAATCAACTCATAAACTAAATGAGCGCCCCCACCTGTCAAATAAATGTTATTGAAACCATTGTAATTTTGTTCAATATGAACAAGACATTTATCAGCTAACTTTTTCATAGATAGATTAAGTTGCTCTTTGATTAAAGGTATTAATTCGATATTATTTATCATCGAATCAATGTTTTCATTTGCTAGTAGTCGCTGTACTAACACATCTACATGGTTGAAATTCAAATGAGTGTCAGCTTTGATTAATGCATTCGATATTTCTTTTATTAACAGCTGAGTACCTATTGTGTGATCACCGGAAACTTTCAATACATCTTCAAAAGCTCCCATAACAAGACCGCAATCTAATGTAGTTCCGCCCAGGTCACAAACTAGTGAACGTTCATATGGATCTACATCATCACCAAGAATTGAAACTAAAACTGGTAGAGATTCTGGATAGACTACGACTTTATTAAAGGTGAACACAAGGCCTTTACTTAAATGCACTTCACGCTTAATGTTTTCTATTTTTCGTTCTATCTTCAGCGTGTTTTCCTGGCCATCGGTATCGTAATATTCCGAGATAGGTAGTGTAACGATCAAATCAATTAATTGTGGCTCTAATCCGGAAAGCTGTAGTGCCTGCTGTACGTTCAGTGTATTAATCACACTGTATTGATACTTAACATTAGTGGTTACTTCTATATCTATACTGTTAGGTGAATAGGCAAACTTTTGGCCATCTAATGTGTAGTTGAATGTTTTTTTATTTAAAACGTCTGACTTCCAATCAGTAATAAATCCATTATTCATTACTTTCGTTACCAATGATTTTTTATTATCTGCCCATGCGAGTTTTGTTGCTGTAGACCCATCATCACAAAATACAATCATTCTAATTTCTCCAACTACGTTTAGTTTCATTCAGTAGAATTATGGGCAATACAATGACTTCTTACTCATGAATTACCTGTATTATACCTGTAATATACAGGTTGCTTTCCAAATTACAAGTATTTTATACCTGTATATTACCTGTTTAAAACATGTTTCATACAGGTAATATACAGATTTTGTATATACACCGTATTCCTTTGTATGTACAAGATACACGAATTGATGTACTTACATTGTAATACGTCATATATACAATGGTGTTATTACAATGTATTTTCGAGGTATTTACTTTTGTGTATTTACGCTGTATTTATGTTGTACTTATTACATATGTATTTAAGTATTACATAGTATGTATATTGTATATATTCATATATCAATGTATGTACAGGGTATTTACGTTGTGTTGACGCATAAGTATGTACAGTGTAAAACAATGCGAATACACTATTTTTATTATTGATTCTTTATTCGGGGGTACTATGGGAAAGGTTATTGTTTTTGGTTCTGATAAAGGTGGTGTCGGAAAGACCACTACATTGATTAATATTGCTGTCATGGCGACTCAAAGAGGGCTGTCTACTATTATTCTGAAATCAGATAAGAATAATGACTTATTTCATTGGGCAGAAATTAGAGCTGATAATGGTTTACAACAAATTCCTGTATATGAAGCCTACGGTGATATCAGTAAGGAAATACAAAAACTACAAAAGCTATGCGATTTATTGTTCGTTGACTGTGCTGGTCATGATTGCTCTGAATTTAGAAGTGCACTAACAGTGAGCAATGTTGCGCTTACTCTTGTTAAACCATCTTCAATGTTTGAGAAAACAACATTAACAACGGTGACTAAAACCATTAGAACCGCGCAGATTAAGCACAATCCTGAACTACAGCCCTATGTACTAATGACAAGGGTTAAGCCTCACAAAACGCAAGCCGCTACAGCACTTGATGATGAGCTAAGAGGGAATGAGGTTTGGGTTCAGCCATTAAGAACAAGAATATCGGAATTGGATATTTTTGAGAATGCAGTCAATGAAGGGGCTGGGGTTCACGAAGTTGAAAAAGCGAGTAGCTTAAGTGCTGCAAAAGCTCAGTTAGAATTAATTGCTAACGAAATTGATCTGTTTGATTTACCTATCTAATGATGAATAAAGTATATACGGTGTATGTTATGTGTATATAATATGTAATTACATTATTTAAAGGATAGCAACAATGTCAATCAAGTTAAAAGTACCAAAAATTCCAGAAATTGATAATAACGAAGAACAGCTAAAACAAGGCGAAAAATCTCGCTTTATTAATGAGGGAGACAGAAAGCCTGCTTCAAATAGTAAGTCTACCTTGAGAAGTTTTAGACTACCTCAGTCTTATATCGACATTCTGGATAATGAAGCCGAAAACGGGGGGCAAAATAATACTTTAATTCTTAAAGCAGCATTGCTGGGCTTTAAAGAGTTGAACAGTAATGATAAAAACAAACTGATCCTTGAAGCATTAAATACATAATTAATTTAAATTTTATCTGCTTACTGTGATAGCCATTTCTATAGGAAAATATTTACTCAGTTTTCATAATAATTTAATAGCTATGTTGGTTTACTTGCTCAAAAGGAGAGTAAAAAAGAGTACTCGGTATATTTGTATAGTGTGAAAATATGCAGTATATTAATACTGTCTATTTATACAGTGTTAATAACCTATGCAAATTCCCATTTTTGAAAGTCAAATCGCCTGTGGCTTTCCAAGCCCAGCTCAAGATCACGTCGAGCGTCGTTTATCACTTGATGCAGAGCTTATTCGCTACCCTGAAAGCACCTATTTTCTTCGTGCTTCAGGGGATTCGATGAAAGATGCGGGGATTTTTGACGGTGACTTATTAGTCGTTGAAAGTCACCTTACTGCCCGTCATGGGGAAATTGTGGTCGCTGAATACAACGGGGAGTTCACCTGTAAATACCTGCAAGTCACGCCGACTAAGGCGCTTAT